>NZ_AP027081.1:1260000-1575000 GCF_030295425.1 Mesoterricola sediminis
CGGAACTTCCTCGCCGCTGTCGTCGTCGCCAACATGGCCAACCTGAGGCGCTGGGCCGAGAAGGCCGGGATCCCCTACGCCTCCGACGCGGAACTCGCCGCGCGCCCGGAGGCCGTGGCCAAGGTCATGGCCCGCATCGAGCGCATCAACGAGGGCCTCTCCAAGTACGAGCGCATCCGCCGCATCGTCCTCACCCACGAGGAGATGACCCTGGAATCCGGGCTCCTCACGCCCTCCCTCAAGGTCAAGCGCAAGGCGGTGATGGAGCGGTACGGGGAGCGCATCGAGGCCCTGTACGAAGGCTCCAGCTAGACATCATGGATTGGCCCCTCGTTCATTGCGGGGTCTGCACATGATGTCTAGGCTGTGTTCGGAATCTATAGATTAGATAAATAGTTAACTTGTACTCATACGTAAAGGCTCGTACACCACGAATTTTCCTGGGGTAACGATGCCGAGACGTTTCCTGACCGATGCCATGTGGGCAAAGCTTGAACCGCTCCTTCCGCCAGAGCGTGGAGGGATGGGGCGATCCCGTCACCCCAACCGTCCCATGGTGGAGGCGATCCTGTGGAGGCACAGGACTGGGGCGCCGTGGAGGGACCTGCCGGAGGAATTTGGACCTTGGACAAGCGTGTACACGCGATTTGAGGCCTGGACCAAGCGCGGCGTGTGGCAAAGGATCCTGGAGTTCCTGCGCAAGGAAGCCGACCTGGAGTGGGTCATGCTGGATGGCACCATCCTTCGCGCTCATCAACCTTCAGCAGGCAAAAGGGGGGGCTCTGGAACCAGGCGCTCGGACGATCTCGGGGTGGATGCTCGACCAAGATCCATTTGATCTGCGATGCCCACGGTAATCCTTTGGATTTCCTGGTCACTCCGGGGCAAGCCCATGAAAGCCGGTCTGCTGAAGGATTGCTGTGCGGTTGGCAGGCAGAGTACGTGTCCGGAGATCGGGCCTACGATGGGAACCCGGTAAGGAAGGCGATCGAGGCCATGGGTGCGACAGCCGTCATCCCACCTCATCCCCGGCGCAAGAATCCGGCGGCCTGGGACTCACACCTATACAAGGCCCGCCATGCCATCGAGCATGGGTTCGCCAAGCTCAAACAGTTCAGGGCGCTGGCCACCAGGTTCGACAAAACGGCGCGAAGTTTCTCAGCCCAGGTGGCTTTGGCCTGCATCGTGATCTGGCTGAGGCTATGAGCGGAGGGTGACAAGCGTTCCGGATCCTCATTGATCCTATGAAACGCGGAGGCGCGGAGGATCTCGCAGAGGGTCGCGGAGGAAAGCGCTCCTGGAACCTGCCACCTCCCAATGACACGTCCCAACGGGAGGCGTGATGGGAAGGCATTGGGGAGAGGTCGACGGGGAGGAACATCCGCACAAGGAGATCACCCAGGCCATCATCGGGGAGGCCATCGAGATCCAGAAGGCTCTGGGGCACGGACTCCTGGAAGATCCCTACAAGGTCTGTCTGGCGCACTCCCTGAGACTGGCCGGCCATAAGGTGAAGCGGGAGGTTTTCCTGGATATCGGAGCCAGCGAGATCCTCCGCGCCTCCGCGTTCCAATAGGATGCTGCGAATGCGCGGCGCCATCAGGCACTGCAGCACAGACTCACTATTCCAGCTCCTCCATGCTCCGGCACGGATGGGTATTAGCCATTACTATCCTAGATTACGAACACACCCTAGTCGAAGGACTGGTGCTCCGTGCGGCGGATGATCTCCTCCTGGAGCTCGGGGCTGAGGTCGCAGAAGTAGTCGGAATAGCCGGCGACCCGGACGATGAGGTCCCGGTGGCGGCCGGGGTCGCGCTGGGCTTCGCGGAGCTTCTCGGCGGTGACTACGTTGAACTGGACGTGGTGGCCGTCCATCTTGAAGTAGGCGCGGACGAGGTGGTGGAGGCGGTCGATGCCCGCGTCCCCGGCCAGGAGGGTGGGGGAGAATTTCATGTTCAGGAGGGTGCCGCCCGTCTTCACGTGGTCCATCTTCCCCGCGGAGCGGAGCACGGCCGTCGGGCCCCTGCGGTCCGCGCCCTGGACGGGGGAGATGCCCTCGGACAGGGGTTCCCCGGCGCGGCGCCCGTCGGCGGAGGCCAGGCACACGGAGCCGAAGTAGACGTGGCACGTGGTCGGCAGCATCTCCAGGCGGTAGGCGCCGCCCTTGCCGTTGGGCCTGCCGTCGATGGCCTCGAAGAGGAAGCGGAAGACCCGGACCATGAGCTCGTCGGCGGCCGGATCATCATTGCCGTACTTCGGCGCCCGGTTGGCCAGGCGCAGGCGGAGGGGCTCCTGGTCCCGGAAGTCGGCATCGAGGGCGGCCACGAAGGCGGGCAGGTCGAGGCCCTTGGCCAGGACCTCCGACTGGAGGGCGGCCAGGGCGTCCGTGAGGCTCCCGATCCCCACGGCCTGGATGAAGGTGTTGTTGTAGCGGGCGCCGCCCGCGTTGTAGTCCCGGCCCGTGAGGATGCAGTCGTCGGTGAGGACGGACAGGAAGGGGGCCGGCATCCGGGTGGCATAGAGGCGCTCGATGACCTGGTTGCCCCGGATCTTGATGTCCAGGAAGTGGCGGGTCTGGGCCTCGAAGGCGCGGAGGATGTCGTCGAGGGTCCGCAGATCCGCGGCGGCGCCGGTGCGGGGGCCGAGCTGCTCCCCGGTGCGGGGATCCAGCCCGTCGTGGAGGGCCAGTTCCAGCATCTTGGGCAGGTTGAAGTAGCCCGTGAGGATGTAGGCCTCCTTGCCGAAGGCGCCCACCTCGACGCAGCCCGAGCAGCCGCCGGCCCTGGCGTCCTCCAGGGCCTTGCCCTGGCGGAGCTGCTCCTCGACCACGGAATCGGCGTTGAAGAGGGAGGGGAAGCCGTAGCCGTTCCGGATGACCCGCAGGGCGTGCTTCAGCACGGCGTCGGGGGTCTTGCGGGAGACCTGCACGTTGCTGCTGGGCTGGAGGAGGTGCATCTCGTCGATGACGTCCAGGAGCAGGTCCGTCACCTCGTTGCTGCCGTCGCTGCCGTCCGGGAGGAGGCCGGCGAGGTTGATGTTGGCGAAGTCCGTGTAGGTGCCGCTCTCGGCCGCGGTCACGCCCACCTTGGGCGGGGCGGTGTGGTTGTTGAACTTGACGAAGAAGCACTCCAGCAGCTCCCGGGCGGATTCCCGGGTGAGGGTCCCCGCGCGGAGGCCGGCGCGGTAGAAGGGGAGCAGGTGCTGGTCCAGGTGGCCGGGGCTGAAGGCGTCCCAGCCGTTGAGCTCGGTGATCACCGCCAGGTGGCAGAACCAGTAGTAATGCAGGGCCTCCTGGAAGTCACGGGGGGCCTCCGCGGGCACCCGCCGGCAGACCCGGGCGAGGGTCTCCAGCTCCCCGCGCCGGACCGGGTCCGCGCAGGCCGCGGCCTGGCGCTCCGCCTCCTCCGCGTGGCGCTCGGCCAGCAGGATGAGGGCATCGCAGGAGATGTGCATGGCCTCGAGCTCGGCGCGCTTGTCCACCGCCTCCGGATCCCCGGCGTAGTCCAGGCGGGCCAGGCTGGCGCGGATATCGGCCTGGAAGTCCCGCAGGCCCTTGCCGTAGATCTTCCCGTCGAGGACGGTGTGCCCCGGGGCACGCTGCTCCATGAACTCCGTGAACACGCCGGCGGCGTAGGCGGCGTGCCATTCGGCGGGCAGGACCTCGAAGATCTGGTCCCGGAGGCTCCGGCCCCGCCAATAGGGGATCACCTCCCGCTCGTAGGCCTCGATCATGGCCGGGTCGACCTTGTAGCTGGTCTTCGGGCGGACGTCGAGGATCCGCAGGTCCTCCGCGGAATGGCAGGTCAGCTCGGGGAAGGTGGGAACGGCCTTGGGCCGGGGACCCCGCTCCCCGACGATGAGCTCGCCCTCGCCGATCCAGACCGCCTTGTGGCGGCAGAGGTGCTCGAAGCAGCGGGCGCGGAGGACCGGGACCGGGTGGCGGCCCAGGTGCTCGCGGTGGAAGGCCGTGACAAGCAGGGCGCGCTCCGGGGTGAGGGCGGGGACGGCGTCCAGGCTCTCCTGGCGCAGGCGGGCGGTTCGTTCGTTCATGGGTTCACTCCGGCAGGGATGCCGCGGGATCGGAAGTGGCCGGCGATGTCCTCCACCCGGGCCGGGTCGGGGGGCCTGAGGGCGTCCAGGAGGTAGGTGCGGCCCAGGCGCCGGAACTTGGCGGCGCCCGTGCCGTGGTAGGGCAGCAGGTCGAGCCCCTCGATCCCGGGGAGGGAGGCCACGAACCGGGCCGTGGCCTCGATGTTCGCGTCGCCGTCGTTCACCCCGGGCACCAGGGGGATGCGGATCCGCACGTGCCGGTGGGCCCGGGTGAGGGCCTCCAGGTTGGCGAGGATGGGGCCGTTGCCCGCGCCGGTCCACTTCCGGTGCTCCCCGTCGTCCATGTGCTTGAGGTCGAACAGCACCAGGTCGGCCTCCGCCGCCGCCCGGGCCAGGTCCTGCCAGGGCGCGAGGCCGCAGGTGTCCAGGGCCGTGTGCACGCCCCGGGCCCGCAGGGCGCCCAGGAGGTCCGCCGTGAACCCCGCCTGGAGCAGGGGTTCGCCCCCGGACAGGGTGGCGCCGCCGCCGGACTGGTCGAAGAAGATGCGGTCCCGCAGGACCTCCTCCACGACCTCGTCCACGGTCAGGTCCCGGCCCAGCAGGGCCCGGGCCTCGGTGGGGCAGGCCCCGGCGGCGCCCGCCAGGTCCCCGGCCTCGACGGCCTCCCCGCAGGCGCCGCAGCCCACGCAGCGGGCCTCGTTGCGGACGAGGACGGGCTCCGGATCCTGGCTCTCGGGGTTGTGGCACCAGGCGCAGTCCAGGGGACAGCCCTTCAGGAAGACGGTCGTCCGGAGGCCGGGGCCGTCATGGAGGGAATAGCGCTGGATATGGAGGATCCTGCCTGGGGCACCCATGGGAGGGATTGTACCATCCGGCCGGTCAGCGGACGGGGTAGGGGGGCCGGGCGGGGAAGGCGGGGGTGGGGTTCTCCTTGAGCTGTTTCAGGAGGGTCTCCACCCCGGTCTCCAATTGACGGTCGTGGCCCGCCATCCAGGTGGCGGGGTCGTTCTCCACGCGGATATCGGGCTCGGCACCGTGGTTCTCGATCCACCAGGTCCCCTCGCGGCCGTAGAAGGCGTTGTTGGGCTGGTTGACGGACCCGCCGTCGAGGGTGGGCTGGGCGTTGACGATCCCCACCAGGCCGCCCCAGCTGGGGACGCCGACGAGGGTGCCCAGGTTGCGGGCCTTGACGTGGGCCAGGAAGGCCTCGCCGTCGCTGCCGTTCAGCTCGTTGCTGAGGAAGACGTAGCGCCCGTCGGACGCGGTGTTGGGGTAGCGGAAGGGGTTCATGCCCTGGAGGACGTTGAAGCCCACCTGGCGGTTCTCGAGCCTGGAGACGAGGAAGTACTCCGTCCAGCCGCCCCCGTTGCCGCGCACGTCCACCACGATGCCCTTCCGGTACCTGAAGGCCCGCCAGTACTTGTCGAACTGGCCGATGTTGGGGCCCGCCATGGCGGTGATGTGCATGTAGCCCAGCTGGCCGCCGCTGAGGCGCTCCACGGTCTCGATGTTGCCGGCCACCCACGCCGCGTACCGGAGGTCCATGTCCTGGGGCACCGTCTCCACCTCCAGGACCCGCGCGCCCTCGAGGGAGGGCCTGGTGTTGACGGAGATGCGGACCTTCTGGCCGCGCGTAGCCTGGAGGCGCCGGTAGACGGCCTCGGGCGCCTTCAGGGGCTCGCCGTCGATGGCCACGAGGTAGTCTCCCTCCTTCGCCTTGCCCGTCAGGGGACCCTTGAGCTCCGGCGCGTAGGGGGTGGGGCCGTAGACCTTCTCGAAGCGGTAGAAGCCCTCGGGGCCGGCCTTGAGGTCGGCGCCCAGGAGCCCCGCGGTCTTCACGGGGGCCGGGGCCTGCTGCGGGCCCTGGTCGCCCCCGCCCACGTAGGTGTGGCTCACGCACAGCTCGCCCACGAGCTGGGAGAGGAGCCAGTTCACGTCGGCGCGGCTCGTGGCCTGGGGCAGCCAGGAGCGGAAGCCCTCGCCCACGGCCTTCCAGTCCTTCCCGTGCATGTTCACGTCGTAGAAGAAGTCGCGGTACCAGCGCCAGGTGTCGCTGAAGATCTGGTTCCACTCCTGCTTCGGGTCCACGGTCACCGTGAGCCGGTCCAGGTCCACGCGTGCGGGGAGGTTGCGCGAGGCCAGGACCTGCTGGAGCCCGCCGGCGTGGAGCGCGTCGGGCCTCCTCGCCCAGAAGGCGGTGCCGCCGGGGTCCAGGCCCCATTCGGACACGGGCTCGGGCAGGGTCACTTCGGCCTTGGCCCCCTTCTCCAGGAAATGGACGGTCCACTTGGCCTGGCCCCGGGGCCGGTAGACCTCCTCGACCACGCTGTCGTCCCAGCCCTCGACGGAGGACCAGCCCACCACGCCCTTGCCGGCCTGGAGGTGGAAGAGGTTCCCGGGCTTCGCGGCGAGGCGGGTGACCCGGCCCGCCAGCCCCTCCAGGTCGATGCGGAAGGGGCCGTCGGAGGTCTCGTCCTTGCGCAGCTGGACGGCCATGACGGAGGTGGGCGCCTGCTCGATGGCGTTGGCTTCGCCCGGATCCAGCCGGATCTGGAAGTTGTTGTAGGAAAGGAAGTAGAGGGTCGTCCCATCCTGGTCGAAGCGCGGATTGAGGGCGTCGAAGAACCCGTCGGTGACCGGCGACTTCTTCCCGGTCTTCACGTTGTGCAGCCAGACGCGGGCGTTGCGGTTGTCCTCCACCAGGGTGTAGGCGATCCAGGCCGAATCCGGGGACCAGGCGTAGTCCGCCGTCTCCCAGGTGAATTCGTCGTTCTTGAGGTTGCGGCTGGTGGCGATGACCTCCCCCTTGCCGCTGGCCACGTCCACCAGGTGGAGGGCGAAGGTCTTGTCGCCGAAGAGGAGCTTCGTGCCGTCGGGGCTCCACGCCAGGTGGTACACCGTGGTGGCCAGGCCCGTGGGGATGCGGCGGGCGGGGCCCCCCTCCGCGGGGCGCACGTACAGGTCGTATTCCCCGCTCTCGTCGGAGAAGTAGGCCACCTGCTTCCCGTCGGGGGACACGGCCGGGAAGCGCTCCCGGACCCCGGAGGTGCGGGTGAGGTTCCGCGCGGGGGCGTCGGCCTCCACGGGGAGGACGAAGAGGTCGCCGCGGGCCTCCACCACGAACCGCTTCCCGCCCGGGGCGAGGCTCACGTGCTGGAGGGTGTCCTTGG
Source organism: Mesoterricola sediminis (assembly GCF_030295425.1). Taxonomy (NCBI): domain Bacteria; kingdom Pseudomonadati; phylum Acidobacteriota; class Holophagae; order Holophagales; family Holophagaceae; genus Mesoterricola; species Mesoterricola sediminis. Next base: position 1,267,224 of record NZ_AP027081.1, read on the forward strand.
CGTTCACGGTGCGGGGCAGGGTCCGCACGAGGTCCGAGGGGGCGGTGATGTCCAGGCGGCGCTCGGCGCCCGTGGCCAGGTCCAGCACATGGAGCTGCCCGGCCTGGCTGAACACGACGCGGCGGCCGTCGGTGGAGGGCCACTGCACGTCGTAGTCGGTGAAGGAGGTGAGGGCCGCCGCGCCGCCCGTGGCGAGGTCCAGCCGGTAGAGGTTGGAGACGCCGCGGTCCCCGCGGTCGCTCACGAAGAGGGCCCCGCCTTCGGCGGTCCACATGGGATGCGCATTCTTGCCCACGTAGGGCGTCACGCGCCGGTGCGTGCCGGCCTTGAGGTCGGCGAGCCAGATCTCGGGATGCTGGCCGCCCTTGTACCGCTTCCAGTAGTACTCCTCCTGGCCCTTGGGGTTGTACAGGATGCGCCCGCCGTCGGGGCTGTAGGCGGCCTGGGCGGCGATGCCCAGGGGCAGCGCCTCGGGTTCGCTGCCCTCCAGGTCCACGGCCCACACTTGGCTCACCGGCCGGCTTTCGCTGCGGGCGGCCATGCTGAACAGGACCTTTCGCCCATCCGGGCTCCAGCCCCGCACCTGGCATGCGCCGCGCCAAGTGAGCCGGCGGGGCGTGCCGCCCTGGGCGGGCATGACGTACACATTCTGCCCCCCGTCGTACCCCGCGCTGAAGGCGATCCAGCGGCCGTCGGGCGAAAACCGGGCGGCAAACTCGGTGCCGGGATGGGAGGTGAGGCGCGTCGCCGGGCCGCCCTTCACGTCGCCGGCCCACAGGTCGCCGTCGTAGGTGAAGACCACCCGTTCCCCATGGATGTCGGGGAAGGACACGAAGCGGGGCGGGACCGGCGCGGGCGTCTGGGCGGCCAGGATGGCGGGGGCCAGGACGAGGGCGAAGCGGATCGGGTGGGTCATGGGCGCTCCAGGGTGTTCCCTGACTTTACCTCGATTCCCGAGGTATGTCCGCTTGCTAAGATGGGGGGCGTCCAGGTGGAGACCATGCGCAAGATCGCCGCCATCACCCTCATTCTCTCCGCAGGCCTCGTCATCGGCTGGTGTTCGGGCCAGGTCGGGTCCCTGGCCTCGGGCCGGGGGGCCGCCGCCCCCCGCGCCGTGACCCCCCGGGGCCCGCTGCCCGCCGCCGAGCAGGCCGTCGTCGATCGCTTCAAGGAGGCCCGGTCCTCCGTCGTCTACCTGACGAGCCTGGGCTACCAGCAGGACTTCTGGTCCCTGGACGTGCAGGCGGTGCCCCTGGGCACGGGGTCCGGCTTCATCTGGGACGCCGAAGGGCACATCGTGACCAACTTCCACGTCATCCAGGACGCCCAGGAGGTGGAGGCGGCCCTGGCGGACGGTTCCCGCCACAAGGCCCGGGTGATCGGGGTGGCCCCCGAGAAGGACCTGGCGGTGCTCAGGCTCCAGGACGCGGGCGCCCTCAAGCTGCGGCCCATCCCCCTGGGCTCCTCCGCGGACCTCCAGGTGGGCCAGAGCGTCCTCGCCATCGGCAACCCCTTCGGCCTGGACCAGACCCTGACCACCGGCGTCGTGTCCGCCCTGGGCCGCGAGATCCAGAGCGCCACCCGGCGCCGGATCACCGGGGTCATCCAGACGGACGCGGCCATCAACCCGGGCAATTCCGGCGGCCCCCTCCTGGACAGCGCCGGGCGGCTCATCGGCATCAACACGGCCATCCAGAGCACCTCGGGGAGCTCCGCGGGCATCGGCTTCGCCGTCCCGGTGGACACCATCAACCGGATCGTGCCCCAGCTCATCAGCCGGGGCCAGCCGGTGCGCGTCGACCTGGGCTTCGACACCATCCCCGACACCTGGGCGGCCCACATGGGCGTCCCCTCCGGCGTGATCGTGGGCCGGGTGGTGCGGGGCGGCGCGGCGGACCGGGCGGGTCTCCGGGGCCTCACCCGGACCGTGCGCGGCTATGTCCTGGGCGACGTCATCCTCGCCGCCAACGGCGTCCAGGTGAAGGACATCGACCGTCTCCTGGACCTGGCCGAGGCCCTGCCGGCGGATGCCCGCATCCAGCTGGAAGTCCTGCGGGATGGCCGCAAGGTCAAGCTCACCCTGGAGCTCGGCGGCGGCCGCGTCTGATTTTTCCCAATCCGGGCGTTGACGATGCATGCCCTCCGTCGCATAGTACCGCCAAGGTTCAACGGGATCGGAGGCGGGCGCCATGGCGGAACTCACGCGTGACGAAGTCATCGAGCACGTCAAGAACAAGGTCTCCCTGGAGTACGCCAACCTGGCGGGGCTGGACCTCCGCGGCATCGACTTCCGCAAGGCCAACCTGAGCGGGGCGGACCTCACCGGCTGCCGCCTGCAGGACGCCCACCTGCTGGAGAGCAACCTGGTGCGGGCGGTCCTGTACGAGGCGGACCTCTCGGGCTCCAACCTGGCCGGGGCCGACCTTTCGGGCGCGAACATGCAGAAGGCCGCCCTGGTCGAGGCGAACATGGCCAACGCGAGGCTCGTCTCCTCCAGCCTGCGCCAGGCCGACCTCACCCAGGCGGACTGCACGAACTCGGACCTGGCCAAGGCCGACCTCCACTTCGCCAAGTGCAGCGGCACCGACTTCCGCCGGGCCGTCCTCGCGGGGGCCGACTTCGGCAAGGCCTTCCTGCGGGGGGCCCTCTTCCGGGGCGCCAACATCCAGGGGGCGGTCTTCGAGGGGGCCCTGGGGCTCGACCCCGCCCTCCTCAAGGGCGGCGTCTTCGCGGAGACCGAGGCCGAGGAGCCCGCGCCGGCGCCGAAGGTGTCGCGGTTCCTGGGCGCCAAGGGGCAGAAGGGCCCCGTGGACTACCAGGCCCCGAGGCCCCTGGAGGTTCCGGGCGCCCCGGCCCGGAAGTCCAAGTACCATCCCCCCCTCCGCTCCATCCCTTCCGTGATCTTCACCACGGGCGGCTGGATCCGGGGCGTCTTCCACGTGCCGACCATGCACGGCTTCGTCGAGCACCTGAACCTGTCCGGGGAGATGCTCAAGCTCACGAACGTGATCCTGCCCTACCTCTCCCTGGAGCTGCGGTTCTTCGGCCTGCGCCGGAGCAAGGCCCTCCTCGTGATGCCCGACTGCGACCTGGCCCTGCTGAAGCTGCCCGAGCCCACCGCCGAGTACCACGTGCACCGGGTCTCCTTCCTCCTGGAGGGCGGCACCGTCACCGGCAGCCTCGCCATCGAGGAGGACATCCGGGTCTCCGACTACCTGGCCAACCACAGCGGGTTCGTCGTCCTCCGCAACTGCCGCTTCGGGGCCCACGACGCCCCGGTGGAGGAGGAGAGCCACTTCCCCCTCCTCCTGGTGAACTGCGCCACGGTGGTCGGCGCCTCCGACGAGCGCCTGCGGGAAGGCTAGTGCTGGTAGATCGGATCACCTGAACGAGCGTGTCCCGTCCCTTCGTAACGGCGAGGGAATGTCAATTACCCGTACGCCGAGTGCGCCGAGAAGCCGAGTTGCGCTGAGCCAGCTTCGCGATCCACCGCGCCACCCCACACCACCCAGGCCCTGGCCCGCTGGCGCGGGCCGCGATGCTGCGCATCGCTCGGCTGGGGGCTCCGGGCCTTCCGCATGCATGCCTGTGGGTGCCCTGCGCCCCCAGCCTTGGACGGGCCTGGGAATGAGGTTCAGCCCAAGATGCCGGATCCTGCTGCTGCTCCCGGACGGGACCGGGGTTCGGCCCACCGCCGACCAGCCCCAGGTGGATTGCAACACCGTCCGGCGGTGGCGGGCCAGGGCCTGGGTGGAATGGGTCGGCGCGGTGGGTCGCGAAGCTGACTCCGCGTGACTCGGTGTCTCAGCGCACTCGGCGTACGGGTTTTTTACTCACCCTCGCCAGCACGAAGGATCGGAACAACGCGATTCCGGTGATTCGATCTACCGACACTAGTCCCTGGCCAGCCGGATCGTTCCGGGGGGACGCTTGCCGGGGCCGAGGACGCCCTCCCAGCGCCGGTGTCCGCGAAGGGTCACGACGAGGGGCAGGGCATGGTCGGGCACGGGGACGCCGCGGCAGGGGGAGGTGCCCAGGGGACGGCCCCCCAGGGTGACGGCGGCTCCCGGCGGGTCGGTCACGACGTCGATCCAGCTGGTGGCGGCCTGGAGGGAGAGGACGAGGGGGCTCTCGCCGCCCCGGAACTCCTGGACGATCGTGTCGTAGCCGTCCTTGCGGACCTCCAGCATGTGGGTCCCGAACGTGGTGCGGCCGGAGTAGGGCGTGAGGCCGACGTCCTTGCCGTCCACGAGGACCTTGGCCTCACCGGGGGTGCTGTGCACCACGAGGGTCCGCGGGAAGAGAAAGAAGCCCGCCACGGCCGCCGCGACGGCCAGGCCTCCGATCAGGAAGCGGCCGCGGGAATCGTCCGACGGGGTCCGGGGCGGAGTCCAGGCCCGGGGCGTGCTCCGCATGGCCCGGGGGGAGGCGGGGGGGCCGGCGGGTTGCTCCAGGGGGCCGGTGCTGCGGGCCGCGGGGGCCGGGCTCCGGTCCGGTGCCGGGCTCCCCTTGAGGAGTTCCTTGGGCGGGCCCGTGAGCCGCGCCGCCCCCTTCACCGGGGCCTCGGCCGCGGGGGACGCGGCGGGGACCGGGGAAGCGGGCATGGGCCGGGCCATGCCGGGCAGGGAGAAGGCCTCGGTTTCGTCCGGGCGGCTGGTCCTGGCCGCCCCGGGATGGGAGGCCGCGGCGTCGGGGCCGAGGCCCCGGGTGACGAGCTTGTCGCGCACGCCCAGGGCCTCGCTCAGGGCGGTCAGGAAGGCCAGGATCGACTCGTAGCGCCGGGACGGGTCCTTGTGCAGGGCCTTGAAGAACACCCGCGCCAGGGGGGCGGGGGTGCCCTCGGGGATGGCCGGGGGCTCGTGGGCGATGTGGTTCAGCACGGCCGAGAGGGTCTCGCCCGGGTGGGGCAGGCGCCCGAGGACCATCTGGAAGGCCAGGACGCAGAAGGCCCAGCGGTCGGTGATGGGGGTGGCCCGGTCCCCGCCGAGGAGTTCGGGCGCGGTGTGGGTCGGGGTGCCCATCATGGTGCCGGTGTTGGTCAGGCTGCTGGTGTCATCCCGGGCCAGGCCGAAGTCCGTGAGCTTGATCTGGCCGTCCTTGCTGACCAGGACGTTCTCCGGCTTGATGTCCCGGTGCACGACCCCGGCCCGCTCGGCGGCCACGAGCGCCTGGCCAAGCTGGCAGAGCAGGTCCAGGATCGTGGCCGGATCCAGGCCCCCGTCCGCGATGCGCTTGGAGAGGGCGCAGCCGTCCACGAACTCCATGGTGAGGAAGGGGCCGACGACCGGATCCACGCCCACGTCGAAGACCGTGATGATGTTGGGGTGGTTCAGCTGGGCGCTGATCTCGGACTCGCGCTGGAACCGCGCGTTCATGATCTCGCTGTCGCTGCGGGCCTTCAGGACGATCTTGACGGCCACCTTGCGCTTGAGGAGCGGATCCTGGCAGAGGTAGACCGCGCCCATGGCGCCCGCCCCCAGCCTGGAGAGGACGGCGTACCTGCCTACTGCTACGGGATCTTCGAAGTCCATCAAGCCTCCTTCAGCGCCGCCTGACCATCACGATGGTGCGGTCGTCGGTGGACGGGGCGCCCCGCGTGTGGGCGAGCACCGCCGCGTCGAGCCCGCGGAACAGCTCCGGCAGGGGCAATGGCCCCAGGGCCCTCAGGGTCCGGCAGGCGAGGTCGAGCTCGAACTCCGTCCCCTCGGGGTCGGCGGCCTCGGTGATCCCGTCGGTGTACATGAAGAGGAGGTCGCCCGGATCGAGGCGGACGGTGCCCTGCCCGTAGTCGCTTCCCGGGAACATGGCGAGGGGGAAGCCCTGGGAGGCGAGGAACTCGGTGCCGCCCCCGGCCCGGAGCACCGGGATGGGGTTGTGCCCCGCGTTGGTGTAGGCGATCGTTCCCGCGGCCGGGTCGATCAGGGCCAGGAAGGCGGTGATGAACCGGTTCCGGGTGGTGCGCCGGCTGAGGGCCTGGGAGATCTTGCGGGCCAGGGGGGCCGGCTCCGCGGCGCCCTCGCACCAGGCCTGCATCAGGGCCTGGAAGGTCGCCATCAGCAGGCCCGGCCCGATCCCCTTGCCGGAGACGTCCGCGATGGCGAGCCACGTGGTGCCGCCGGGGCCCGGCCAGAACCCGTACAGGTCGCCGGACACGTTCCGGCAGGCCTGGTTGACCCCGAAGAGCTCGTAGTCGGCCATGTCGGGGAAGCGGTCCGGGAGCAGCCGCTCCTGGATCCTGCGGGCCACCTCGAACTCCTTCTCCATGGCCCGCTTCACCACCAGCTCCTCCTGGAGCCGGAGCGTCCGGATCTTGGCGGCGGCCATGTGCCCCAGCACGGCGAGGAGCTGCAGGTCCTCCTCGGTGAAGGGCTCGCGCGTGGGGCCGGCGTCCATGTAGATGATGCCCACCACCTCGCCGCCGTGCTCCAGCGGCACCGTCATGATGGAGGTCACCCCGCTGGCCATCAGGGACTGGGCCTGGGCGAGGCGGGCGTCGAGCCTGGGGTCGTTGATGAGCAGGGCCTCGCGGCGCTCGACGGTGGCCTCGATGGTGGTGCGGGAGAGCTGCACCTTGAAGTCCCCGCTGCGGCTGCGGGAGCGGGCCGCGACCTGGGTCATGGCGCCGGTGGCGTCGCGCAGCAGCACGGCGGCGCGGCCCGGTCTCAGGAACCCGAAGAGCCGCTCCACCAGGTCGGACAGCATGGCCTCCGCGGTGGCCTCGCCGAGCATGTCCAGGCTCAGGGCGTGCACGATCCCGAGGGCCTCCTGCCAGCGCTTCGCCGGCCCCGCGGCCTCGATGCCCGAGGCCGAGGAACGCAGGCGGTCCACGTCCATCAGGAAGGAGACGCTGGGGTCCAGGTCGTCGGGGGCCGCCGGGCGGCCTTCCAGGTCCGCGCGCACGCGACCCAGGAGGATCTCGTCACCGGCCCGGATGGGCAGGACCCCGTCCACCCGCACGCCGTTCACCAGGGTGCCGTTGCGGGAGCCGAGATCCTCCAGGCAGGGCCGTCCGTCCCGCAGGGAGAAGCGCGCGTGGGCGCGGGAGAGGCTGGGGTCTTCCAGCACGAGGTCGTTGCCGGGGTCGCGGCCCACGGTCAGGAGCGGCTTGTTCCGGTCGAGCTTGACCGGGGGTCGGTCCGGGAGGCGGATCCAATACTCTTCCATGGGAGGCTCTGGCTATGCCTATGGTCGATTGTTTCCTTGTTTTGTCAACAACTCTTTGTAAATACTCGCGCCGGGGTGGGTTCGGGAAGGGCCGGACCCGATCCGGCCCGGGGAGGGAAAGGCGGGGGGGACTATCTCACGGATCCAGGAGCTGTCAATTGAAGAGTCGAGGTTCCGAAACGTCCCGGGGGGTCAGGCGCCCAGGGTCGCGGAGGGGTCCGCCACGTCCCCCCGGATCAGGCGCTTGATGGCCTCCATCTCCTCGCGGGGGATGGGCCGGGCGGGGACGCCGCCCCAGGTCTCGCCCGCGCCCACCCGGCTCCCGGGAAGGAGGACGCTCTCGGGGAGGATCACGGCGTCGTCGCCGATCACCACGTCGCCCATGACGCAGCAGGCCAGGCCCAGGGTGGCCCGGTTTCCGACTTTGACCGGGGCGATCACGAGGTTGCCCCCGCCTCCGTAGTGGGCGAAGATCCGGACGCTCCCGCCGATCACCGCGTCGTCGCCGATGGTGATGAGGGAGGGGTCGCTGATGAACTCGGTGTTCACGAAGGCGTGGCGGCCGATGCGCATGCCCATGGCCTTCAGGAACCACACGCCGTAGGGCGTGAGCGTCACGAAGGGCAGGAAGGTGAACCGGACCAGGTAGAAGAGGCCGTTGTGGAGGAACCAGGGCAGGGCCTCCAGGGCGTAGTAGCCGCCGCGGTAGGGCCGGAGCCGGGTGGGGAGGATCCGGTTGTAGGCCGCCACCACGGCCAGGAGGGCCATGCCGAAGACGAACCACCCGCAGGCCGCGGCGAAGCCCCGCAGGAGCCAGGCCGGCACGGACGGGAGGCGCGCGGCGAGGCCGAAGGCCGCGTGCACGAGGGCCAGGGCCGGGGCGAGGGCCGCGCCCAGGGCCGTCGCGGCGAGGAGGTAGAGCAGGAGGATGGCGAGGCCGTAGGCGGCCCGGCTGAACCGGCGCAGGAGGCGCTCCGGCAGGTTCCGGGGCGGTGCGGACTTGGCTTGCCCGAAGGCGGTCATGGGTGGCCTGGAGGGGTTCCGCCCATTATCCGGCGTTGCCCACGGTCACGTCCAGGTCGCGGATGAGCCCGTCGCGCAGGTCGTAGATCCAGCCGTGGATGGCCAGGACGGCGCCCCGGGACCAGGCCTGGTGGATCACGTGGGTCGAGGCCAGGTTGCGCACCTGGGCCACCACGTTCAGCTCGCAGAGGCGGTCCCACCGGGCCTGGGGGTCCGTGAGGGCGGCGAGCTCCGCCTGGGCCTCCTCGGCGACGTGGCGCACCTGCTGGAGCCAGAGTCCGGGCGCCCCCCGGAGCCCCCCGGCCAGGGCGGCGCGCACGCCCTCGCAGCGGTAGTGGCCGCAGACGATGATGTGGCGGATCCCGATGTTCTCCACCGCGAACTCGACGACGGACATGGTGTTCACGTCGGAGAGGGGGACGATGTTGGCCAGGTTCCGGTGGACGAACAGCTCGCCCGGCTCCATCCCCACGATCTCGTTGGCGGGAACCCGGCTATCCGAGCAACCGAGCCACAGGTGCTCGGGCTTGTGGATGGCGCACAGGCGATCGAAGTAGGCGGGGTCGGCGGCCAGCTTGGCCCCCGCCCAGGCGCGGTTGCGTTCGAAGAGCTCGGGCAGGAATTTCATGCCTTCCTTCGGATCCCGGCGTGGGACTGGAACTCCCCCTCGACCCGGTCCACGTCGCCGGCGTTGAAGAGGACGAGGTTGCGCAGATGGATGTAGCTTTCCAGCCCGTCGATGGTGGAGAACTCCATGCCGAAGCCCTCGGGGTGATCGGCGGCCACGCGGCCTGACATCCGGATCTCCACCTCCCCTTCCACCAGGACGATCACGGCCGAGCAGGGTGTGCCGATGGGGAAGCGCTCCGGGGTGACCACCAGCATCCCCTTCATGCTCAGGTCGTGGACGAGGCAGCCCTCCAGGGCGCGGCCGTCCACCGACACCTCCACGCCGAAGGAGATGGGGACCCGTGTGAACTCGCGCTGCTCATGTTCTCCGGCCATGGTCGCCATACCCTCCCCCTCCCCATAGGATACATTCGCTTCGGCAGGAGGCCCCCCCGTGAGGTATAATGGGGCACACCCCTGGAGCATCTTACCCTCCAGGGTTTTTTCGTGGGGGGCAGGTTGGCCCGGGACATCCATCTGATCAGGTTCTTCAGGGAAGCGGCCGTGCAGAGGGGCGAGACCCCGGCCCTCCTCGCCCACGGCGGGGGGGAGACGGTCACCTGGATCGAACTGGGGCGCCGCATGGACCTGGCGGCCCGCGGCCTCATCGCCCTCGGCCACCGGGCCGGGGACAAGGTGGGCATCTGCGCCCGGAACATGCCGGAATGGACCCAGGCGGACCTGGGCATCCTGGCGGCCAGGGGCGTCACCGTCTCCCTGTACCCCACCAGCCTGCTGGAGCAGGCCACCTTCATCCTCCGGGACGCGGGCATCCGGATCCTCTTCGCCGGCGAGGCCGCCCAGCTGGATCTGGGGACCCGCCTCCTGGACCTGGGCGAGATCGACCACCTCATCCTCCTCGACCCGGCCCTCGCGGCCCCCGGGGATCCCCGGATCCTGGGCTTCCACGACCTGCTGAAGCTCGGCGGGGACCCCGCCCTGGACGCCGCCCACCAGGAGCGCCTGGACGGCATGTCCATGGACGACCTCTTCACCCTCGTGTACACCTCGGGGACGACGGGCGAACCCAAGGGCGTGATGCTGGACTTCGCGAACCTGGGGGCCGCCATGCGCCTCCACGACCGGCGGCTCACGGTGGGCCCGGACGACTCGTCCCTCTGCATGCTGCCCCTCTGCCACATCTTCGAGCGGGCCTGGACCTTCTACGTGCTCTACCGGGGCGCGCGGAACGTCTACCTGCGGGATCCCCAGACCGTGGTGAAGGCCATCGGCGAGGTGCGCCCCACCCTCATGTGCTCGGTGCCGCGGGTCTACGAGAAGGCCTACGCGGGCATCTACGCCCGCATGGAGAACGCCGGGCGGCTCATGGGCGGCCTCTTCCACTGGGCCGTGGCCGCCGGCCTCGAGGTCCAGCGCCGCCGCGCCGCCGGCCAGGGCCTGGGGCTCGGCCTGCGCCTGCGGGCCAGCCTCGCCGAGCGCCTCGTGTTCCGGAAGCTCCGGGCCCTGTTCGGGGGGCGCTGCCGCTTCCTGCCTGTGGCCGGCGCCAGCCTCGCGGACGACGTGAACCTCTTCTTCCAGGCCATCGGCCTGAAGCTCAAGTACGGCTACGGCCTTTCCGAGACCTGCGCGACCGTCTCCTGCTACGAGGACGGCCTGCCCCCCATCGGGACCATCGGCACCCCCCTGGACACCCTGGAGGTCCGCCTGGGCGAGGACAACGAGATCCAGGTGAAGGGGCCCACCATCATGCGGGGCTACTACAACCGGCCGGAAGAGACCGCCCGGGCCTTCACCGCCGACGGCTTCCTCCGCACCGGCGACGCCGGCGCCCTGGACGGCCAGGGACATCTCATCTTCACGGAGCGGATCAAGGAGCTCATGAAGACCTCCAACGGCCAGTACGTGGCTCCCCAGCGGGTGGAGGGCACCCTGGCCAAGGACGCCTACATCGAGCAGGTGGCCATCATCGCCGACAGCCGGAACTTCGTCTCGGCCCTGATCGTTCCCTACTTCGACCGTTTGGAGGAGCACGCCCGGAGCATGGGCATCACCTGGCGCAGCCCCGCCGAGCTCCTGAAGAACAGCCGCATCGTGGACTTCTTCGAATCCCGGCTCGCCGAACTCCAGAAGGGCCTCAGCAAGTACGAGCAGGTCAAGCGCTTCACCCTGCTCCACCGCCCCTTCTCCATGGACCTGGGCGAGCTGACGCCCACCCTCAAGCTCCGCCGCAAGTCCATCGAACAGGCCTTCCGGGCGGAGATCGAGGCCATGTACGCGGGCATCCAGGGCAAGCAGGAACACTCCAGCTAGGGGGGGGTGGATCGAATCACCGGAACCCCGCTGTTCCAGATTGTCATCCCGGGCGGTGCGGGGGAGCGGCGCCTGGGCGGACGGCGATGGCGGCCGGTGAGGGCGTCCACCCCGTCGATCCAGCCGGCCCGGGCCTCCGGGAAGGCGTCGGCGCAGGGGACGTAGCACATTTCCATATACCTGATGTCGACAATTTGTGTGTGTTGGTATCTGTGTCTGAAACTGTTCGTTTGAATTGACAGGTGTCCAGATTTTCCGCATTAGCAAATTCGAGTAGAGTTTGGGGGTCTGGTGGCCCCAGAATTGACCAAATTTGCTGGTTGTACTTATTTCAGGGCCGACCTACCAGACGCATGCGTGCGGACCTGTCAGCAAGCTACCGAATGGATGCGCTGCTCGGGTTCCCGATCGCAGAAAGCATGGGAATTCGCTCCTGAAGGGATCATGCGGAGGCCCGGGTTCGTACCCGAAGTTGGTCCAGGTCTGGAACATTGGGGGAAAATAGGTTATTTGAGTTAAAACATGTTTAATATACAGGCGTTGAGCAAAAGAACGGGGTTGTTTTTTCGATTCATGGTTGTACGTTTCACGTCGACCGGCAAATTTCTTGCAGACCATGCATTTGGAGCTGCTCCATGCGATTGTCCAGACGAATCCTTCCCATCTTCCTTGGTCTTGCGGTAATCCCGATTCACGCCCAGGATAATAATGGACATCCTGGGGTCCAAACGCCTTCATTTCCTCTCGAAAATGTAACCTCAGGCGGTGCAGGAAGCATTACCCCACGTCAGGAATGCCTGAATCAATGCTGGAATGAGTGGGCCAGGGTGACTAAAGAATGCGTCATCTTGGAAGGTTTTGATCGGGTCGTTTGTGCTGCCATGGCTCAACTCCGATATAACGATTGTCAAAGGAACTGGCCTGAGTAGTTGTCATTGAATAGGATTATGGTGTTCAGGCTCCTCTTGATTGCCTTTAATGGAGCCTGCCTTCTCATTGACATATTTCTTTGCTGATGAATTTGACTTTGCCGATCATCTGGAAGGATCTATTATGAAGCACTTTAAGTCTATCCTTGTTCTGCTCCTTTGTTGGAATCCAGCACGCGCAGCAGGGGCCAATCCAGCAGAAAGCGGGAAGGAGGTAAGGGTCGCGGACCAACCCACTGTATTTCAATGGGCGGGCGATCAATTCATTGTTACAAATAGTACGCAATCATGGATCAAAGCTAAGGATCATTTAAGTGGCAAAATATCGATCCTCAAATTGTCAGATGGCGCAATGGGGCAGACCCTGTGGAACGGCGTAGTCACATCATTCAGGCTCGTGAATCAGCGAACAGCACTTTCAAGAAGGGCTCTTCAGGGAACTTGGCGGGATTATCCTACTATCCTGGATAGAGGCATTGGTAGCAACGGGATGCGGGGATATCCATTCCTTTTGTTTGAGTCTTCTAAAGAGGGTCGATTTTTTTCTTACAGCCGAATGCCTGGATTTGTACTAGGGGAAGAATCCTCCATTTGCTCATGGTGGAAGCAGGGACCCAACGGAACCCTGGAGCCGGATGATCTAATTCATTTAGAACTTGAATACCCCATTTTCCTTGCGGAGCACTTGGCTCCAAACGCAACGACCATCGCCACCTCTAACCGGTATCTCGGGCTTGAACCATTCTTGGATTATCCCCTTAGGTTTTCGGGTGGCTTTGTCGTTGTTTCCTGGGGGGCTGGAGTGATATGGATTATATCTGACGATCCAACTGTTTCAAATAGGACGATAAAACTAGCCGCTTCTGATCAAGGTTTTTTTTCTGGTAAAAAAAGACACAATCCTGCACTCCTGGGAATCCAGGTCACTCCAAATAACCGGATTCTGGCAGCTCTTCGTTCTGATGTATTGCTTTACGAGGGGCTGGAAGAAGGAGAAAAGGGATTTAAAAATGTGCCTGCTTGCAAAGACGAGAGCGAGAGTGCCCAAAAAACAAAGGAGCTTCATAAAATTTTATGGAAAGAAATTGACCCAAGCGACGGAAATATTACTGAACCCGACTTGCTGAATTATCCAGGCGCTCCTGCGGCGTTTATCCCCGATGAACCATTCAGGTTTTCATTTGATTTGAATGGAGTAATTGTAATTAATGGTCGTGAAGAGCGCCCCCCGGAAGCAGGAGAAGACGCAGAGAAACCAAATAAGGAGAAGGCTTCAGAAGCCATGAAGCCAAAGAATCTGAAAACCAAATGAGAAGCTTCATGATTAAAAACAATTTAAACATTCACCTTGGTTCCATCCTTTCTGCGAAGCCCCTCTGCCCCCGGCAAGGGCCGCTCCCATCGCGTACGGATGCTCCAAGAGACTTGGCGGACGCGGCACGAGGGGGGTGGATCGAATCACCGGAACCCTGCTGTTCCAGATATTCATCCCGGGCGTTGCGGGGGAGCGACGCCTGGGCGGACGGCGATGGCGGCCGGTCTACCTCGGCCGCTTGAGGCCGGGGGAGGCGTGGCGGCCGGTGAGGGCGTCCACCCCGTCGATCCAGCCGGCCCGGGCCTCCGGGAAGGCGTCGGCGTAGGGGACGTACGGCTTGATGTCCAGGACGGGCGTGCCGTCCAGCAAGTCCACGCCCCGCAGCCGGAGGGTCCGGCCCTCGATGCCCACCAGTTCCACGGCCGATAGGCCGATGGGGTTGGGGCGGTGGGGCGAACGGGTGGCAAAGAGGCCCCGCTTGGTGCGGGGGCCCCGGGGGGGGTGGACCCGCGGGGCCCAGCCCTCGCTCCGGTGGAACACGAAGATCAGCCAGATCCGGTCGAACCCGTCCAGGTCCTGGAGGACCTCCACCGGCAGATCGGCCGCGAGCTCCAGCACCGCCTCGGCCGGGTCGCCCCCCTCCACCGTCGGCTGGTGGGGCGCATCGATGCGCTCCCGGTAGGGGGAGCGGAGGATCCCGATGGGGCGGAACGGAAGGGAAGGCGGGACGGCGTCCATCCTGCCCAGCGTATCCTGCCGGCGCGGGAGGGGATACCATGGTCCCTTCACGGGGGGTCACATGGGCCGGCTGATCGGGTTCGCGCTGCTGGCGCCCGCGGCCGTGGCCGGAGACGTCCAGGTGCTGACCCAGGCGTTCCTGGAGGAGATGGCCGAGGTGCTCGGCCGCAATTCGGAGGCCCCCACCGCGGAGAAGCTCGCCGCCATCGCCCGCCTGGACGCGGCACGGACGGTCAGCCCCCTGGGGGCCGCCCTGCTCCTGGACCGGGGCAACCCCCGGTTCGAACCGGATCCGGTCATCCGCGAAGCCGCCGTCAGGGCCCTCCGCCACGTGGCCGAACCCCGCAACCGCATGTCGGCCCTGCGCCTCGTGCGCATCGCCGATCCCGCCCATGAACCGGAACCCGCCGTCCGGGCCGCGGCCCTGGGCATCCTGGCGAGCCTCCAGGTCGCGGAGGCCGCCGCCCGGGTGCTGGATTCCACCCGGGAGGACCGGGAGCCGGATCCGGCCGTCCGCAAGACCGCCTCCGACCTCGTCGCCCGGGGACTGGCCGCGGGCGCCTACTGAGGCGCTCCAGGCTGGGGATGCGTCCGGAGGTGGTCGAACAGGGCGAGGTCCCAGCCGAGGATGTGGCTCTGGAGCCAGTCCCCCAGGAACCGGGCCAGGCCCTCCGCCGGCACCAGCGCCGGATCCTGGTCCCGCAGGTCCCGGATGAACTTGACCCGGGCGATGAGCCGGTCGTGCTCTTGCTTGTGGCGGGCGAGGCCAGGGAAGCCCGCGCCGAGCATCAGGAACTCCTCCGTGCTGAAGTGCTCCTGCACGTAGCGGGCCAGGAAGTCGAGGGTCTCGTCCAGGCGCTCCCGGGACATGCCCGCCTCCAGGTTCTCGTCGAAGGCGTTCACCGCCTCGAAGAGGGCCTGGTGCTGCCGGTCGACGAGCGCGTTCCCGGTGGCGAACTTCGGGCTCCACTGGATGAGCATGCCGTTTCCTCCTGGGGCGGGATCAGCCTCCATGGTGGCCCGGGGCCCCCTCCGTGTCCATGGCGCCGGGCCGCTCCAGCGCCTCCGCCAGCTCCCGGGCCAGGTCCGCGGTCAGCCCGGCCACGTCCGCCCGTTCCGCGGCCGTGATGGCGTCCAGGTGGATCCCGCAGGCCACGGTGACGGTCGTGCCGAGGCGCGCGGCCAGCTCCAGCGCGATGGCCCGGGCCAGTTCGTCCTCCTTGTGCCCCAGGAGGGCCAGCACCGAGGCCGTGGCGCTCCGGCGCCCGCCGTCCTCCAGGCTCGGCCGCGGCTGGGCCAGGGCCACGGCGCCGGTGTGGGGCAGGCCGCCGCCGGCGATCGCCACCACGAGGTCTCGGCCCATGGGCACGCAGGTGAGCTGGATGGTCAGGCGGCCCTTGGATGCCTCCAGGCGCAGGGTCTCCATGGGCTCCTCCTCCGGTCCAGCATCCCTGGAAAAACCCGCCCCGGCAACCGCCTCATGTGCAAGGATGGAAGGGATCCCTAGACAGGTGGCGACGTGGGCGAACTGTTCGGCAAGGAAGTCTTCACGATCGGTATCATCGGCGGCGGCCGCGGCGGGCTCGGGCTCCTGAAGTTCTTCGGCACCAGTTCCGTGGCCCGGGTGGTCTTCATGGTCGACCCCAATCCCTCCGCGCTCGGCATCGCCGAGGCGCGCAGCCGCGGGATCCGCACCTACGCCGACGACGAGGAGGCCATGCGCGGCGAGCTTCCCGACTTCCTCTTCGACGCCAGCGGGGACGCCGATCTGGAGACCCGCATCCGCCAGCGCCTGCGCGGCACCTCCACGATGCTGATCACCCCCCTCACCAGCCGGATGATGGTGGAGGTCCTCACCGAGAACAACGCGCGCATGCGCGAGGAGATCTCGGAAGTGGTCTCGACCATCAAGAGCGAGCTCTCCACGAGCCTCGACGCGAGCAACAGCATCGTCGCGCGCATCAACTCCATCATGAGCAACATGCAGATGCTCGCCCTGAACGCCAGCATCGAGGCCTCCAAGGCCGGCGTCCACGGCCGCGGGTTCACCGTGGTGGCCGACCACCTGGGCAAGTCGGTGGAGGCCGTGCGGAACCTGACCCAGGAGATCAACCGGGTCAACGAGAACATCATCCACGTCTCCCACCGGAGCGACACGGTGCTGGAGAAGTTGAAGTAACGGTTAATAATTACGCCGCGGGCACTTAGCGGGACTACCATGGGCCCGGGGCCGGCGGCGCCCGCCGAGGCGGCCCCCGCCGGAGCGCCCCATGGATCCCGCCGAAGCCTGCCCCGACCCCGCCCCCGGCGCGACGCGCCGGTCCCTCCCCGGTTGAGTCCCCCGTGGGCCGGCCCCGCATCCTCGTGGTGGACGACGAGCCCCTGGCGGCGGGCCTCCTGGGGGAGTTCCTGGCCCGCCGGGGGGTGGCCGTGGACGCAGCCGCCACCTGCGCCGAGGCGGAGGCCCGCTTCGGCCGGGAGGTCTACGACGCCGTCCTCCTCGACTACGGCCTTCCGGACGGCAACGGCCTGGATCTGCTCGGGCGGCTCCGGGCGGCGGACCCCGGGGTGCCCATCGTCCTCGTCACCGGCCAGGGGAGCATTGCCCTCGCCGTCGACGCCATCAAGCTCGGGGCCGAACAGTTCCTCGTGAAACCCGTGGATCTGGGCCTGCTGGCCCAGGTGCTGGACCGGGTGATGGAGACCCAGCGGGCCCGCCGACGCCAGGCGGCCCTGGCGGCCGAACCGGACCGGCCGCCCCGGCTCTTCCTGGGCACGAGCCCGGCGATCCGGCGCCTGGAAGCGGAGGCCCGCCTCGCCGCGGCCGCCGAGGCCCCGGTCCTCCTGCTGGGGCCCACCGGCACCGGGAAGAGCGAACTGGCGCGGTGGCTCCACCGGCAGAGCCCCCGCGCCGCCGAGCCCTTCCTGGAGCTCAACTGCGCGGGCCTCACCCGGGAGTTCCTGGACACCGAGCTCTTCGGGCACGAGAAGGGGGCCTTCACCGGGGCCGTGGCCGCCAAGATGGGCCTCCTGGAGGCCGCGAACCGGGGCACCGTGCTCCTGGACGAACTGGGCGACATGGACCTCCTGATCCAGCCGAAGCTGCTCAAGGCCCTGGAGGAGAAGCGGTTCCGGCGCCTGGGGGACCTGCGGGACCGCCGCGTGGACTTCCGCCTCGTCTCGGCCACCCACCGGGACCTGGAGGCGCTGGTGGAGGCGGGCGCCTTCCGGGCCGACCTGTTCTACCGCGTCAGCGCCCTGCAGATCGCCGTGCCGTCCCTGGCGGAGCGGACCGAGGACATCCCCCTCCTGGCCGGCGAGCTCCTCGCGCGGTCGGCGGCGGCCTGGGGCCGGGAAACCCCGGCCCTGGAACCCGCCGCGGCCGGGCTCCTGGCGCGCCAGCCCTGGCCGGGGAACATCCGGGAGCTGCGCAACGTGCTGGAACGGGCCCTCCTCGCGACGCCCGGGCCCCTCATCCCCGCCTCGGCCCTGGCCCTCCGGCCCGGGCCCGCGCCGGCCGCCGAGGGGGGCCGCATGACGCTGCGCGAGCTGGAGCGCGCCCACATCGCCCTCGCCCTCCGCGAGGAGGGCCGGGTGGACGCCGCCGCGCGGCGCCTCGGCATTCCCCGCAGCACCCTCTACCAGCGGCTCAAGGCCCTGGGCCTCCGGCCCTGAGGCGTGACGGGCGCCGGATCAGGGCCTCGGCGCGTTGCGCGCCGCGAAGTCGAGGAAGGCCAGGACGGCCTTCTGGACCTCGCCGGCGGTACGGGGATCCTGGGGGGTGCCGTCGGCGGCCAGGGTGTGGTCCGCCTGGGGCACGGCGACGCCCAGGGGGTGGACGAAGGCGCCCATGTTGGCCAGCGTGGCCCGCCACTGCACCTGGCAGCGCGCGCCGCCGAAGGCGCCGGGGCTCGCCGAGGCCACCAGGACCGGCATGCCCCGGAAGGGGTTGGGGGTCATGGTGGAGACCCAGTCGATGGCGTTCTTCAGGTGGGGCGGGATGCCGGCGTTGTACTCCGGCGAGACGATCACGACCCCCTGCGCGTCCGAGACGAGGGCGTGGAGGGCCACGGCCTCGGGGGGCGGGGCCTGCTCGGGATCGACCATGGCCATCCTCAGCTCGTCCCCGGTGACGGTGCGGACGTGGGGGCCCTGGGCGCCGATCGCGCGCACGAGATGGTGCAGCAGCTTGAGGTTCAGCGACTCGCGCCTGAGGCTGCCGCCGATGACTGTGATTTTCAAGGCCCACCTCCCGGATGACGGCGAGAATATACAACGCCTCCGGCGCGGAAGCCACGGAAAAGAGGGCCTCAGAACCTTCCGGCCATGGGGTGGGCGTAGCCGGTCAGCTCCACGTAGGCGTCCCCGGCGTCGCGGCCCTCCCGGTCCAGGACCCGGCAGGCCCCTTCCCAGTAGGTGATCCGGGTGCCGGCGCGGGTGAGCAGCTCCTGGCCGGGGATGAGGGGCTGCAGCGTCCAGGTCTCCCCCAGCGCCTCCAGGCGCAGGGGCAGGGGGTACGTCGCGCCCGAGGCGGGGCTGGTCCAGGCCCCGCCCCCGAGGCGGAAGGACCGGGTGGCCCGGGCGGGACGGCCGGAGGCGTCCACCTCCGACAGCAGGGACCAGGGATCCTGGCTCCCGTCGTCCCGGCGCATCCGGTAGACCATGAGGCTGCGGCCGTCCCGGAGCTGGATCCCGGCCCAGTCCCAGCCCCGCTGCCCCCGGGAGAGCTGGGCGGAGCTGAACTCGTGGTCCATCCAGGAGAGGCCCGCGAGGGTCTCGGCCCGCGGGCCCGTGAGGGTGCCCCGGGTGGGGAGCCGGGGGTAGGTGAGGTAGTGGCTGGCCGCGCCCGGGTCGTCCCCCTTGCGCACGACCCCGTCCTCCCCGAAGACCACGGGGGCCGGCGGCGCCGCCAGCTCCAGCTCGAGGGTGGCGTCCCGGACCGTGAAGGCAAGGCGGATGAGCCCCCCGGGCTCCATCCGGGCCGTCCAGCCGGCATTGCGCAGGTCCAGGCCGGCCGCGGAGGCCGCGGCGGGGATTCCGGCGCGCCCCAGGCGCTCGTCGAAGGTGAACCGCCCGCCGGCGGCGTCCGTGAGGGCGGCGTGGGCCAGGTGGATCTCGTCGGTGCGCCACGCGGGGCTGCCCGCGGGACCTCCGGGCTGGAGGGCCCTGCGGAAGAACGTGAGCTGGTAGCCGTAGCGCCGCCGCCCGTCGGCGCTGCGCAGGTGGCCCGTGAAGTACCACCACTCGGTGCTGAAGTCCGGGTGGGCGCCGTGGTCGCGGGGGAACGCGAAGCGGCGCCCCGGCTCCGCGAAGCGGAAGGGCTGGACGGCGGCGAGGGCCGCCAGGAGGAGCGCGGCGGGCCTCATGTGGCGCCCTCCTCGGCCTGGCGGTCCACGGGGAGCCGGGCCGCCCTCAGGGCCACGGGCCACTGGGCCAGGGCCGCCGCCGCCAGGCAGAGCCCCGTAAGGCCCGCCAGGGCCCCCCAGGGGAGGCGGAAGGCCAGGGTCCACCCGAAGGCCTGGGGGTTGAGGACGGAGACGAGGATCCGCGCCAGGGCCAGGCCGAGCCCGAGGCCACCCAGCACGCCGGCCGCGGCGACGCCGCAGCCCTCCCCGAGGAGCACCGCGGCCACGGGGGCGTCCCCCGCCCCCAGGGCCCGGAGGGTGAGGAGGTCGCCCCGGCGCTCCAGGGCGAGGCCCGCCATGGACTGGACGAGGCCCGCCAGCGCCACGGCGAGGCCGATGACCTCCAGGGCGTAGGTGATGGCGAAGGTCTGGTGGAAGATCCGTTCCACCTGCGTCCGCAGCGCGCGGTTGGAGCGGAGGAGGAGCCCGGGCCGGGCCCGGGCCTCCCGCGCCGCGAAGGCCTCGGCGTCCTCCCCGGGGCGGAGGTAGAGGGCCAGGCTCGCGGCGCGGGCCTCGCCCGTCCAGGCCTGGAAGACGGGGCGGTCCAGGATCAGGCTGCCCCGCTCGTTGCCGTAGTCGCCGTAGACGCCCCGGAGGGTGAGCCGCCGGCCCGCGCCCAGGTCCAGGCGGTCGCCAGGGCGGACCCCGAAACGGCGGGCGAAGGTCTCGCTGGCCACGGCGCCGGGGTCGGCCAGCCCATCGCGCCGGATCCGGGCGAGCACCTCCCGGCTGGCGCCCCCGGCCACCATGGGCAGGTGCCCCCGGGTGCCGAGCACCGCGAAGTCCCCGGCGGCCAGGGTGGTGGGGCGGCCCCGGAAGAGGAAGGGCACCGCCTGGTAGCGGTCCACGGCCGCCACGGCGGGGTCCGCCGCCAGCGCCGCGGCGTCGGCCTCCGGGATGCGGTGGCGGCTCCCGGCCCCGCCCGCGCCCAGGGGGGCCACGTAGACGTCCGCCCGGAGGCTGTCCCCGATCCACCCCTCCACGGTGGCCTCGAAGCTGCGGACCATCACGCCCATGCCCACGGTCATGCCGATGGCCACGGCCATGGCGGCGGCCGCGAAGCCGTGGCGGCCGGTGGGCAGGGCCAGGGGGCGCAGGGCGAGGCGGGCGCGCCAGTCCCGGACGAGCCGCCCCAGGGCACCAAGGGCGGGGAGGAGGGCCACCGAGGCCAGGCTCCCCCCGAAGATCACGAGGGCCGAGCCCAGGTAGGCGTGCCAGAGGGTCCCCTGGGGCAGCCGGGGCAGGAAGGCCAGGGCCAGACCCGCGGCCAGCAGGGCGGCCCCGCCCAGGGCCAGGGGGGCCCAGGCCATGGGGCGGGCGGCGGCGCCCCGGGCCAGAAGCTGCACGGGCGGTGTGGCCGCCGCCCGGCGCGCCGGGATCCAGGCCGCGGCCAGGCAGGTGAGGGTGCCCAGGACGAGGGCCGCGGCCGCCTCCCCGGGGCCGAGGGCCGCGTGGCGCGCGGAGGCCGCGCCGTAGAGGGCCTCCAGGGTCCGGGCCACGAAGCGCACGGCGCCCTGGGCGCCCGCCCAGCCCAGGCCGATGCCCAGGAGGCTGCCCAGGCTGCCCAGCAGGGCCGCCTCCAGGAGGACGAACCGGAGGATCCGGCGGGGGGGACATCCGAGGGCGGCCAGGAGGGCCCAGGTCTCCCGGCGCCGGTTGACGGCGGCGTCGAAGGCCTGGAAGAGCAGGTAGGCCCCCACCGCCAGGGCGATGAGCGAAAGCACGGTGAGGTTCAGGCGGAAGGCGCCGCTCATGGCGCGGCCACTGCTGGCCCGCTGCTCGGCGTCCTCCAGCACCCAGCCATCGGGAAGGTGGGCCGCGATGGCCTCCCGGCTTGGCGTCCGCCCCGGCCAGGGGCCCAGGTCCAGGCGGTCGAGCCGGCCGGGCCGGCCCAGAAGGGCTTGGCCCGCCGGCAGGTCCAGCACCAGCAGGGTCGGGGGCGGCGCGGGCCGGCCGGGGGATTCGGGCAGGAGGCCGGCCACCCGCAGGGTGACCCGCCGCCCGTCCACGAGGCCCGGCAGGGCGGCCCCCGGGGCGAGGCCGAGGCGCGGGGACACGAGGGCGCCCCCCAGATCCGGCAGGCCGGCCCCGTCGCCGCCCTCCCCCCCGAGGCCCACCAGGTCCGTCGCCAGGATCTGGAAGGCCGCGAAGTCGGGCTCCCGGCTGAAGGAACCCTCCAGCACGGGGCGGATCCACAGGTCCCGCCGCAGGGGGGCGAGGGCGGACAGGCGGCGCTCGTCCAGGTCCCCGAAGGGGGCCCGCACCACGTATTCGGCCCCGGTGCCCACGCCCCGGGTGAAGGCGTCGAAGCTGGCGATCGCCGCCCGGTTGGCAAGGCGAATGGCCAGGAAGGCCGCCACCCCCAGGGCCACGGTGAGGACGGCCAGGGCGGCCCGGGCCGGCGCCAGGGCGAGGGGCCGAAGCACCAGGCGCCCCGCCAGACCCTTCACCGGCCGGCCTCCAGGATCCGCCCGTCCTTCATGCGCACGATCCGATGGCAGGCCGCCGCGGCGGCCTCGCTGTGGGTGACCATGACCAGGGCCGCGCCCTCCCGCTCGGTGAGCTCCGCCAGCAGGGCCAGGACCCGCTCTCCCGCGGTGCTGTCCAGGTTGCCCGTGGGCTCATCGGCCAGGAGGATGCCGGGCCGGCCGGCCAGGGCCCGGGCCACGGCCACCCGCTGCATCTCCCCGCCGGAGAGCTCCCGGGGGAAGGCCTCCGCCCGCGGCGCCAGGCCCACGGCCTCCAGGAGGTCGCCGGCCCGGGCCTCCAGAGCCTCCCGTCCCCAGCCCAGGAGCTGGAGGGGGAGCTCCACGTTCTCCCGGGCGGTGAGCGTAGGGATCAGGTGGAAGAACTGGAAGACGGTCCCCAGCCGCTCCCGCCTCAGCTGGGCGAGGCGTGCGGGGGCCGCGGCGCCCAGGTCCTCCCCCGCGAGGGCGACCCGGCCTTCGTCCGGACGGTCCAGGCCGCCCAGGAGGTTCAGGAGCGTGGTCTTGCCGCAGCCGGAGGGGCCCAGGAGGGCCAGGCGCTCGCCGGGGGCGACCGTCAGGTCCACCCCCCGCAGGACCCAGCGCCCGCCGTAGGCCCTGCCGACGCCGCGGGCTTCGAGCAGGCTCACGGGGCGGCCTTGTAGGCCAGGGCGTACACGAGGGGCTTGGGGAGCTTGCCGCTGGAGACGGTGACGTTGATCGTCAGCGTCCGCGTCGCGGGGTCCACGTGGTAGACGTTGGTGCGCTGGCCGTCGTGGGTGTGGTAGGTCTGCACCAGATCCTCGCCCTGGAGGCGCATGGACAGGTCGAAGGTCTCCCCGTCCTCCCGGGTCCACTTCACCACGGCGCCGCTGGCGGGCATGCGCTGGGGTTTGCGGGCGTCGAAGGTGACGACGAAGGTGTCCTCCTTGCGCTCGATCACCACCCGCTGGTACGCGGGGTTGGTCTTCTTCAGGCGGCCGCGGGCGATGGGGCGGATGAGGAAGCTCGTCTCCTTGACCGCGGCCTCCACGGCGGCGTCGAGGTCGGGGGCCTTGGCCAGGGTCCAGGTCCCCAGCGGGGCCTGGGCCGCCAGGGCCGGGGCGAGGAGGAGGAGCGGCAGGAATCGGGACACGGGGCCTCCTGGGGCGTGGAACCACCATACACGCGTTGGCGTTCCGGGGCCCCGGGCGGGGTGATAGCGTTGGATATCCCAACGGAGCCCCCATGCCCGCAGCCCTCGTCCTCGCCACCGCCCTCGGCCTCGCCCAGGCCGCCCTCGGCCAGGCCCCCGCGCCGGCCCCGGCACCGACGCTGGAGCAGACCCGGAAGGCCATGGGCATCCCCTCCGCCGGCGACCTCCGCGGCCAGCAGGACATCGTGGGCTTCGCCTCCCGCGCGGACCAGATGGCCCGCGTGTGGGAGCTGGCGGGGACCCCGCCGGCGCCCGAGGCCTTCGGGCCCCTCCCCGCCCCGGGGGTGAAGGGCGCCATCTGCCCCCACGACGACTACCTCTACGCGGGCCGGGTCTACCGGCGCCTCATCCCGCTCGTCACGGCCCGGACCGTCGTGCTGGTGGGGGTCTTCCACAAGTACCGCCGCTACGGGGCCCGGAACGTCATGGCCTTCGACGCCTACCGGGCCTGGCGGGGCCCGGACGGCGAGATCCCCGTCTCGCCCCTGCGCGCGGAGGTGCTGGCGCGCCTGGATCCCCGCGAGGCGGTCCAGGAACCCGCGTGGCAGGACAGCGAGCATTCCCTGGAGGCCGTGGCCTACTGGCTCAAGCACCAGGACCCGAAGGTGGAGATCCTGCCCATCCTCCTCCCCTCCGCCTCCTTCGACCGGCTCGCGTCCATGGCGGAGCACCTGGGGGCCGCCCTCGCCGCCGCCATGCGGGGCCGGGGCTGGACCCTCGGCCGGGACGTGGCCGTCGTCATCTCCTCCGACGGCATCCACTACGGCGAGGACTTCCGGTACGCCCCCTTCGGCGCGGGGGGGCCGGGGGCCTACCTCCAGGCCATGGACCAGGACCGGCGCCTCCTCACGGGCCCCCTCTCGGGTCCCGTCTCCCCCGCCAAGGCCCGCGCCTTCTTCGAGGCCGTCGTGGACCCCGCCGATCCCGACGTCTACCGCATGCCGTGGTGCGGGCGCTTCTCCATCCCCTTCGGGCTGCTCCTCCTGGACGCCACCTCCAGGCACCTTGGGACCGCCGCCCCCGCGGGCCGCCCCGTGGCCTTCGGCGCCAGCGTCGACGTGCCCGAACTCCCCGTGAAGGCCCTCGGCATGGGCGCCACCGCCCCCGCCAGCCTCTACCACTTCGTGAGCTTCCCCGCCGTCGCCTACGACTGAAGGGCCGCCAGGCCCGGCCGTTCCAGGTTCCGCGCGGCGACGCGCACCTTGACCTCCCGGGGGATCGGATCCCATCCTGGTCCCTTCCACGCCACCTCCGCGGGCCGTTCCTGTCTGCCGCCCCGGGGGCCCCCGCCGGAGACTTCATGCAAGGTGCCGCCCCCAGCCTGCTGCTCGAGTTCCAGAAGCTGCTCGGCACCCTGGCCATGCCCGCGGGCCTCGTGTGGCTGGCCCTCCTGGGCCTCACCGTCTGGCTCGCCCGTCGTCGCCAGTTCCTGCCCTTCGCGGGGGCCCTGGCCATCTGGGCGGCCTACGGCCTCGCCGGCAACCCCTACGTGGGCGCCGCCCTCATCGCGCGCCTGGAGCGCCGCGTCCCCCCCCTGCCGGACCAGGCCCCGCCCTTCGACGCCGTCTTCGTGCTGGGGGGCGGCACCGAGGTGGACCCCGCGGGCGCGCCGATCCTGGGCAGCGCCGGGGACCGGGTGGTCCAGGCGGCCCGGCTCTGGCACGCCGGGCGCGCCCGCACCCTGGTG
The DNA here is from genome assembly GCF_030295425.1 of Mesoterricola sediminis. Classification (NCBI taxonomy): domain Bacteria; kingdom Pseudomonadati; phylum Acidobacteriota; class Holophagae; order Holophagales; family Holophagaceae; genus Mesoterricola; species Mesoterricola sediminis. The sequence goes on from NZ_AP027081.1 coordinate 1,292,085, forward strand.
GCCAGCGGCTGGTTCCGGGACACGGTGGGAGGCCCGCGCGACGGCGGGCAGGACACCCGCGCCCTCTGGCGCTCCCTGGGCGTGCCCGAGGCCGCCATCGTCGTGGTGGACGAGCCCTGCTGGATCACCCAGGACGAGATCCGGGCCTACGCGCGCCTGAAGGCCGCCCACGGCTGGAAGCGCACCGCGCTCCTCTCCTCCGCCTGGCACCTGCCCCGGGCCCTCGTCCTGGCGGGGAAGGCGGGCCTGGACGTGACCCCGGTGGGTGCGGACTGGCGGGGCCGCGACCGGGCCTTCCGCCTGGACGGCCTCGTGCCCCAGGACCGCGGCTTCATGCTCATCCACCGGGCCGCCTGGGAGGCGCTGGGCCGGGCCATGGGGCGCTGAGGCACCCCCCGCGGCGGAACCGGTCAGTCCACCACGGCCAGGGGCGCGGGTGCGGTGAGCACCTGCCCGGGCGCCACGAGGACCCGGGCCAGCCTGCCCGCGGCGGGGGCGGTGATCTCGAACTGCATCTTCATGGATTCCAGCACGAAGAGCACCTGCCCCTTGGCCACGGGTTCGCCCTCGGCGGCGAGCACCTCCAGGATCTTGCCGGCCATGGGGGCGAGGATCTCGCCGGCTTCGGCGGCGGCCTCGCCAGGCGTGTCCGGGTCCACGAAGGGGCTGTCCAGGGTGAGGGTGTCGCCCAGCAGGGCCAGGGCCATGCGGCCTCCCGGCAGCCGACAGGCCCGGAAGGGCAGCCCGGTGGGGGCGCCGAGGCGCGCCGGGGCGGGGCCCTGGAGCCGGAACCGGTCCGGCCCCGGACCGGCCTCCACCCGGAAGGCGGGCTGCTCCCGGGGACTGCCGCAGGTCAGGTCCCGGACCCCCGCCTGGGCCAGGAACCGCGCGGCGGGGGCGGACACGGGCGCGCCCGCGCCTTGGAGGGCGGCGTCCAGGGCCTCCCGGAAGGCCGGGGTCCCGAGGAAGGTGCTCCAGGGCTCGGGCAGGAGGGGGGCCGTGAGCTGGTCCAGGTGCGCGGGGATCCAGGCGGTGGAGGTGCGCCCCTCCCGGAACGCCTCCGTGCGGGCGATGGCCTGGAGGAAGGGGAGGTTGGTGGTGCAGCCCAGGATCGTGTAGTCCGCGAGGGCCCGGGCGAGCCGGGCCACGGCCTGGGGCCGGTCCGGCCCCCAGACCACCAGCTTGGCGATCATGGGGTCGAAGGCGGCGTTGACCCGGCCGCCCTGGGCGACCCCGGTGTCCACCCGGACGCCTTCGCCCGCCGGTTCCTCGTACACCCGCAGGGGGCCCGGCGTCGGCAGGAACCCCGCCCGGGGATCCTCGGCCAGGATGCGCGCCTCCAGGGCCACCCCCCGGGCCTCCGGCACCCGGAAGACGCCGGGGTCCCCCAGCTGGGCGGGCCACGCGCCCTCGGCCAGCTCCAGCTGGGCCAGCACCAGGTCCACGCCGTGGACGAGCTCCGTCACCGGGTGCTCCACCTGCAGGCGGGTGTTCATCTCCAGGAACCAGAACCGGTCCCCTTCCACGAGGAACTCCACCGTGCCCGCGCCCCGGTAGGCCGTCGCCGCCACGAGGGCCAGGGCGGCGCGGCCCATGGCCTCCCGCAGGGCGGGCGCCAGGTGCGCCGCCGGGGCCTCCTCCACGACCTTCTGGTGGCGGCGCTGCAGGGAGCACTCGCGCTCGCCGAGGAAGACCCCGCCGCCGCGCCCGTCCCCGAAGACCTGCGCCTCCACGTGGCGGGGCGCCGCCAGGAGGGGCTCCACGAAGACCCGCCCGTCCCCGAAGCCCGCCAGGGCCTCGCTGGAGGCCCGGGCCACCGCGTCGGGAAGGTCCTCCGCCGAGGCCACGGCCCGCATGCCGCGGCCGCCTCCGCCGCCGCTGGCCTTCACGAGCCAGGGCAGGGGGACGCCGCGCGCGGCCAGGGCCCCCGCCCACGCCCCGGGGGGCAGCGCGGCCAGGTCCTCGGACCCCAGCGCCTCCAGGACGGGGATCCCGGCCGCGCGGGCCAGGGCCTTGGCGGATTCCTTGCCTCCCAGGGCCTCCATTGCCTCGGGGGTGGGCCCCACGAACCGGATGCCGGCGGCCTCCACGGCCCGGGCGAAGGCGGGGCGCTCGCTGAGGTAGCCGTAGCCCGGGTGGAGCAGGTCGGCCCCCCAGCTCCGGGCGGCGGCGACGATGGCGTCCCCGTCCAGGAAGGAGGGCACCTCCAGCACGGCGTCGGCCTCCCGGCGGGGCAGGGCGTCCGCGTCCTCCGGCGTGGAGACGACGGCGGCGGCGTGGCCCCGGGTCCGGGCGGCCCGCAGGATGCGCAGGGCGATCTCCCCGCGGTTGGCGATGACGAGGCGGCCCATCATTCCGCCCCGGGGACCCAGGACGGGGCCGCCTTGCGGAAGAAGGCCTTCAGGCCCTCCTGGCCTTCGGCGGACCCCCGGGCCGAGGCGATGGTGTGGGCCGTGAACTCCATCAGCTCGGGATCCGGCAGCGGGCTGATGCGCCGCAGCAGCTCCCGCGTCGCGCGCGCGGCCCTGGGCCCCGCGGCCAGGCATTCCCGCACCAGGCGGGTCAGGGCCTCGTCGAAGGTCCCGGGGGGCTCCGCCAGGCGCTGGACGAGGCCGAGGGCGAGGGCCTCCGCGCCCCGGATCCGGCGGCCCGTCAGCATGAGGGGGGCGGCGTTGGCCAGCCCGATCTTGCGGACGATGTAGGGGCCGATGACGGCGGGGACGATGCCCAGGAGCACTTCGGAGGTGGCGAAGGCCGCGGTGGGCTCGGCCAGGACGAGGTCGCTGACCGTGGTCAGGCCCAGGCCCCCGCCGATGGCCGCGCCCCGGACGGCGCACACCACGGGCGCCGGGAAGGAGGCGAGGCGGTGGAACATGCGCGCCACCTCGCGGGCGGCCTCCAGGTTCTGCTCGGGGGTGGCGGCGCCCTGTTCCTTCATGGTGGCCAGGTCCGCCCCGGCGCAGAACACGGGCCCCTCCGCGTCCAGCAGGAGCAGCCGGACCTCCTGGCCCTGGGGCGCCGCGCCCAGCTCGGCCACGGCCAGGCCGATCTCCCGGATCATGGCCGCGTTGAAGGCGTTGCGCACCTCGGGACGGTCCAGCACGAGGCGGCGCACCCCGCAGGCGCGGGCCTCCATGCGCACGTACTGTCCCCGGTAGGGCACCGAGGCGACGGGGAAGGCGGCCAGGTCGGTCATGGGCGGCCTCCGGTCACCGGCAGCTCCCCGGGGCAGGCCCGGTTCTCCGGCGCGAGGGTGGCGAGGAGGGCCCGGGGCACCTCCACCTCGCAGCGGAGGAGGGCCTGGGCCAGGGTCTTGCCCTGGGGATCGATGGCGAGGCCCACGGTCCCGCCGCCGCCCAGGGCCTCCTCCAGCAGGAAGTTGAGGGCCCAGAGGCGGGGCACCGCGTGGCGCTCCACCCGGCCCCTGGCGTGGGCGGCGAACCAGGCCTTGACCCGGTCGGCGGTCACGTGGTCCCGGAGCCAGGCGTAGCACGGACCCGACCTGCCGATGAGCCCGATGTTGGCGGTGTCCCCCTTGTCGCCGCTCCGGGCGTGGGCGATGGCCATCAGGGGCACCCGGACCAGGGGGCCCTCCCCGGCGGCCAGGGTCCAGGGGTCCGGCGTCTCCGGGGGCGGGGCCCCGGGCCCGGGGCCTTCGGGCCAGGGCAGGGGGCCGGAGGCGGCGATCTCCTTCAGGCCGTCGCCGGCCTCCTCCAGCAGGCGCACCCGGGGCAGGGCCCGGTCGCGCCGCACGAGGGCCGGCCAGTAGCTGACCACCTCGGAGATCCCGGGCGCCCCGCCCGCGACGGCGATGCCCGCGGGGCCCGAGAGGATGAGGGCGGGCAGGAGCTTGCGGAAGGCCTCCAGGGGCTCCCGCGACGCGGCCCGCGCCGAGACGCGCAGGAGGATCTCCCGGGCCCGGCCGGGCGGGGTGAGGGCGCGGTGGGTGGCGTCGTCGCCCACGAACTCGGTGAGGGTCTCGGCCAGGCCCGGCACCTCCCGCCGGCAGCGCTCGGCGAGCACCGCCGCGAGGACCTCGGCCTTGGCCCGGGCGTCGGGCCCGGGGACGATGAGGGCGCCCTGGCACTTGTACCCGTCCGCGTAGGCCAGGGAGACCTTCAGGAAGTCCGTGGGGGGCCGGCCCGTCACGCCGCGGACCCGCACCCGGTCGCGCCCGTCCGGGGCGAGGTCGATGGTGCTGAAGTCGGCCGTGACGTCGGGGGTGAGGTAGGCCCGGGGGTGGCCCATCTCGTAGAGGAGCTGTTCCCGCACGGTCTGGCACGTGACGAGGCCCCCGGAGTCCGGGTGCTTGGTGACGGTGAAGGAGCCGTCCGGCGCGCACTCCACGATGGGGTAGCCCATGTCGAGGAAGGAGGGGACCTTCCGCCAGTCCGTGAAGTTCCCGCCCGTGGCCTGGGCCCCGCACTCGATGATGTGGCCGGCCACGATGCCCGAGGCCAGGCGGTCGTAGTCCGCCGGGCCCCAGCCGAAGGCGTGCATGAGGGGGCCCAGGGTGATGCCGGTGTCCGTGACGCGGCCGCACACCACCACGTGGGGGCCGCCCTCCAGGGCCTTGGCCACGGGCAGGGCCCCGAAATAGGCGTTGGCCGCCAGGACCCGGTCCGCCAGGGGCGCCAGGGGGGCGCCGGTGTCCATGTGCCGCAGCTCCTCGCCCGCGTCCAGGAGCTCCCCGATCCGGGGGGCGAGGTCGTCGCCCTCCACCACCGCGATGCGCAGGCGCACGCCGCGCCGCCGCGCCTCCGCCGCAAGGGCCTCCGCGCAGGCGCCCGGGTTGACGCCGCCCGCGTTGGTGACGAGGCGGATGCCCTTCGCGACGATCTCCTCCAGGAGGGGGCCTGCCTGGACGACGAAGTCCCGGGCGTAGCCCAGGCCGGGGTCCCGGGCCTTCTGCTTGCGCAGGATGCTCATGGTGATCTCGGCCAGGTAGTCGATGGAGATGACGTCCAGGGGGATCGCCCCCCTGACCTGCCGGGCCAGGGCCTGGGGGTCGTCGCCCCAGTAGCCGCCCGCGTTGCCGATCCTCACCAGCGTCCTTCCCGTCATGGTCCCCTCACATCCTCAGCACGCCCGTGCGCGTGTCCTCGATGGGCGCGCAGAGGCTCGTGGCCAGGGACGCCGCGAGCCATCCCCGCGTGTCCCGCATGTCCATCACCCCGTCGTCCCAGAGCCGCGCCGAGGCGTAGGCGGGATGCCCCTCCCGCTCGTACTTCTCCCGGATGGGGGCGGCGATGGCCTCGGCCTCCTCGTGGGAGAGGGCGCGCCCCTCGCGCTCCAGCTGGTCCCGCTTCACCGTCACGAGGACCTGGGCGGCCTGCTCCCCGCCCATGACGGAGATCCTGGCGCTGGGCCAGCTCCAGAGGAAGCGGGGGCCGTAGGCGCGGCCGCACATGCCGTAGTTGCCCGCCCCGAAGCTGCCGCCCATGAGGAGGGTGATGCGGGGCACCCGGGCCGTGGCGACGGCGTGGACCATCTTGGCGCCGTCCTTGGCGATGCCGGCCCGCTCCGCCTGGGCTCCCACCATGAAGCCGGTGATGTTCTGGAGGAAGAGCAGGGGCACCTTCTGGGCGCAGCAGAGCTCGATGAAGTGGGTGGCCTTGAGGGCGCTGGCGGAGAAGAGCACCCCGTTGCTGGCCACGATCCCGCAGGGCATCCCCTCGATGTGGGCGAAGCCGGTGACCAGGGTCGTGCCGTAGCGCTCCTTGAACTCGAAGAGGCGGCTTCCGTCCACGATCCGGGCGATCACCTCGCGCACGTCGGCCTTCCTGCGCAGGTCCGCGGGCCAGACCCCGAGCAGTTCCTCCGGGTCGTAGGCCGGGGGCTCGGGGCTCCGGAGATCCACGTCCGCGCGGGGCGCCCGTCCCAGGTGGGACACGAGCTCCCGGAGGATCCGGAGGGCGTGGGCGTCGTCGCGGGCGTAGTGATCGGCGACGCCGGAGATCTCCGTGTGGACGCGGGCGCCGCCGAGCTCGTCGGCGTCCACGTCCTCGCCCGTCGCGGCCTTCACCAGGGGCGGGCCCCCCAGGAAGATGGTCCCCGTGCCCTCCACGATGACGGCCTGGTCGCTCATGGCCGGGACGTAGGCGCCCCCTGCCGTGCAGCTGCCCATGACGGCGGCGATCTGGGGGATGCCGGCGGCGGAGAGGAGGGCCTGGTTGTGGAAGATGCGGCCGAAGTGGTCCCGGTCCGGGAAGACCTCGGCCTGCAGGGGCAGGTAGGCGCCGCCGCTGTCCACCAGGTAGAGGCAGGGCAGCCGGTTCTCCAGGGCGATCTCCTGGGCGCGCAGGTGCTTCTTCACGGTCAGGGGGTAGTAGGTGCCCCCCTTCACCGTGGCGTCGTTGGCCACGATCATGCAGGGGCGTCCCTGGACGGTCCCGACGCCGGCCACGAGGCCCGCGGCGGGGACGGCTTCCCCGTAGACCCCGTGGGCCGCCAGCAGCCCGATCTCCAGGAAGGGGGAACCGGGGTCCAGGAGGCCCGCGATGCGGTCCCGCACGAAGAGCTTCCCCTGGGCCGCGTGGCGGGCGCGGGCCCGGGCGTCGCCCCCCTCCCGGAGGGCGGCCTTGAGGGCCTGGAGCTCCTCGCAGAGGGCGAGGTTGTGCTCCCGGTTGCGGCGGAAGGCCTCCGAGGCGGTCCGGGCCTGGCTCTGGATCACGCCCACGCGTCAGTACTCCTTCAGCAGGTGGCGGGCGATGACCATGCGCTGGATCTCGCTGGTGCCCTCGCCGATGGTGCAGAGCTTCACGTCCCGGTAGTACTTCTCCGCCGGGTAGTCCTTGATGAAGCCATAGCCGCCGTGGATCTGGACCGCCTCCTCCGCGACGCGGCAGGCCGTCTCCGAGGCGTGGAGCTTGGCGATGGCGGCGGCCTGGGCGTAGGGCCGGCCCTGGTCCTTGAGGGTGGCCGCCTTGTAGACCAGGAGGCGGGAGGCCTCGATGCCCACCTGCATGTCGGCGAGCTTGAACTGGATGGCCTGGTGCTCGGCGAGGGTCTTGCCGAAGGCCTTGCGGATGCGCGCGTACTTGACCGAGGCCTCGAAGGCCCCCTGGGCCATGCCCAGCGCCAGGGCGGCGATGCCGATGCGGCCGCCGTCCAGCGTCTTCATGGCCTGCTTGAAGCCCACGCCCTCCTCCCCCAGGAGGTTCGCCTCCGGGACCCGCACGTCCTCGAGGATCAGCTCGGAGGTGTCGCTGGCGCGCATGCCCAGCTTGTTCTCCTGCTTCCCGGCCCGGAAGCCGGGCGTCCCCTTCTCCACCACGAAGGCGCTGATGCCCTCGGGCCCCGACCCGTGGCGGGTCCGGGCCATCACCACGCAGACCCCCCCGACCGTGCCGTGGGTGGCGAAGCACTTGGACCCGTTGAGGACCCAGTGGTCCCCGTCCTTCCGGGCCGTGGTCCGGAGGGCGCCGGCGTCGCTGCCCGCCTCCGGTTCCGTCAGGGCCCAGGCCCCCAGCATCCGCCCCGAGGCCAGGGGCCGCAGCCAGCGCTCCCGCTGCGCCTCGGTGCCCATGGCGTAGATGTGGTTGGAGCAGAGGCTGTTGTGGGCCGCCACCCCGAGGCCCACGCTCCCGTCCACCCGGCTCAGTTCCTCGACCACCACGGCGTACTCCAGGTACCCCATCCCGGCCCCGTCGTAGGCCTCCGGGAAGATCACGCCGAGCATGCCCATCTCCCCGAGGCGGCGCATCACGTCCTCGGGGAAGGTCCCCTCCTCGTCCCAGGTCATGACGTGGGGAAGGATCTCCTCGTGGGCGAAGCGCCGCACCTCGTCCCGGAGGGCCTCCACGTGGTCGGGCAGGTTGAAGTCCATGGCTCGCCTCGCTTGATCGTTCTTGCCGCCGCATGACCGGGCCGGAGAACCGCCGGATTTGGAAAAAGCAAGGTCACTATACCCGCCGGTTCGAGTCTTTCCAGTGTTGGATGCAGCTATTTCAAGGGATCTTGAGGTCGACAATACGGAACACCCCCGCCTGGGCGTACAGGGCTTCCGGCGGTGCCCGCGGCGCGCCGCGGGAACCGCCGGAAGGGCCGGGGGGACCGGTCTACCGCTCGAAGAGGGGCACGTAATGGTTCAGCTTGTTGCCCTGGTAGATCTGGCGGGGGCGGTAGATGCGGCTGTCGCCGCTCTCCGCGACTTCCTTGTAGTTGGCGATCCAGCCCGGCATGCGGCCGATGGCGAAGATCACGGTGAACATCTCCACGGGGATCCCGATGGCCTGCATGATGATGCCGCTGTAGAAGTCCACGTTGGGGTAGAGGCGGCGCTCGATGAAGTAGGGATCGTTGAGGGCCGTCTCCTCCAGCTTCTTGGCGATGTCCAGGAGGGGATCGCTGATGCCCATCTTGTTGAGCACCTCGTCGCACTTGCGCTTGATGATGCGGGCGCGGGGGTCGTAGTTCTTGTAGACCCGGTGGCCGAAGCCCATGAGCTTGGCGCCCTGGCCCTTGTTCTTGACGCGGTCCAGGAAGTGGGTGCCGTCGTCCTTGGTGGCGCGGATCTCCTGGAGCATCTCGATGACGGCCTGGTTCGCGCCGCCGTGGAGGGGGCCCCAGAGGGCGCACACGCCCGCGGAGGCCGAGGCGAAGAGGTTCGCGCGGCTCGACGCCACCATGCGCACCGTGGCCGTGGAGCAGTTCTGCTCGTGGTCCGCGTGCAGGAGGAAGATCAGGTCAAGCGCGTCGACCACGGCGGGATCGAGCTCGTAGTCCTCGTCGGGCTCCGAGAACATCATGTGCAGGAAGTTCTCGGTGAACATGTACTTCTTCTTCGGGTAGATCGAGGGCAGGCCCCGGGACTTGCGGTAGGCGTAGGCGGCCAGCGTGCGCACCTGGCTCAGGAGGTGGGCCGCCTGGATCTCGAACCGCTCGGGATCGTACTCGGTGTTCAGCTGGGGCAGGAAGCACCCGGCGGCGTTGATCATGGCCGACAGGATGGCCATGGGGTGGGCCGAGGAGGGGAAGCCCTCGAAGTGGAACTTCATGTCCTCGTGGATCATCTGGTACTTGGTCAGCAGGCCCGAGAACTTCAGGCGCTCGGATTCGGTGGGCAGCCTGCCGAAGATGATCAGGTAGGCGGCCTGCACGAAGGTGGACCCCTCCGCCAGCTCCTCGATGGGGATGCCCCGGTAGCGGAGGATGCCCTTCTCGCCGTCGATGAAGGTGATCCGGCTCTGGCAGCTTCCGGTGTTCGCGTAGGACTCGTCGTAGGTGATGTAGCCGGTCTTCGCCCGGAGATCCCTCACGTCGACGGCCTTCTCGTTCTCGGTGCCCTCGATGACGGGAAGCTCGTAGGTCTTGCCGTCCAGCTCCAGTTTCGCCGTGTTGGTCATGAAGTCCCCTCAGGTGGCCGTGATGGAGCATTTTATACGCCAATGATGACTTCGGCGCTCCAGTTTATTTCGCGGAAACCTGCGCCCAATCGAGATCTCAGGATCGAGTGCCGGAAAAATCCCCCCGGGGCGGGGTGCGCAAATTCCCTTGCCCCGGCCGCCTGAGAAGCGGTCACAATATCAACGTCCCGGGCAGGGACGAGGAGCGGACCATGGCCATCCCCCGCAAGGCGATTCTGGGATTCCTGATCCTGGGCCTGGGCGTCCTGGGCGCCATGGCCCTCCCCGGCGGACGCCCCGGGGATCAACGACGGGAGGCACGCGTGGAAGGCAGGGAATCCAAGGAGGAGCTTCGCAAGCGGCTGACGCCGGAGCAGTACCGGGTCACCCAGGAGGCCGGGACGGAGGCCCCGTTCACGGGGGAGTACTGGAACACCAAGGCCGACGGCATCTACGTGGACGTGGTCTCGGGCGAACCGCTGTTCTCCAGCAAGGACAAGTTCGACGCCGGCTGCGGCTGGCCCAGCTTCACCAGGCCCCTGGAGGCCGGCGAGATCGCGGAGCGCCGCGACGACTCCCACGGCATGGTGCGCACCGAGGTCCGCTCCAGGACGGCCGGCAGCCACCTGGGCCACGTCTTCGACGACGGGCCGGCCCCCACGGGCCAGCGCTACTGCATCAACTCCGCGGCGCTGCGCTTCGTGCCCGCCTCCGAACTGGAGGCCCAGGGCTACGCCAAGTACCTCCCCCTCTTCGGGCTGGTCCCCTCGCGCCGGACCGAGGTGGCCACCCTCGCCGGGGGCTGCTTCTGGGGCATGGAGGAGCTGTTCCGGGAGAAGCCCGGCGTCCTCTCCACGCGGGTGGGCTACACCGGCGGCACCACGGACCATCCCGTCTACGAGCAGGTGAAGACGGGCCGCACGGGCCACGCCGAATCCCTCGAGGTGACCTTCGATCCCGCGAAGCTCTCCTACGAGGACCTGTTGAAGTTCTTCTTCACCCTCCACGACCCCACCACCCCGAACCGCCAGGGCAACGACATCGGCACCCAGTACCGGTCCGCCATCTTCGTCCACGACGCGGCCCAGCGGAAGACCGCCGAGCGCGTGAAGGCCCTCGTGGAGGCCTCCGGCAAGTGGGGCCGCCCCCTCACCACCGAGATCGTCGAGGCCCGCACCTTCTGGCCCGCCGAGGACTACCACCAGAAGTACCTGGAGAAGCACCCCGGCGGCTACACCTGCCACTACGTGAGGCCCCTCAGCTTCTGAGCGGGAAGGCGCCCCTCCGGGACGCGCGGCCCCTTCGTCCGCGGGTTCCGGAGGTCAGGGCCGGGGGAGGGGCAGGCAGGTATACGCCTGGATCCGGTCGTCGGGATCCGTCCGGACGGTGAGGAGGTGGTGCGTGGAGGCCGGGGCCTTCAGGAGGGGGGCCGGGGCGGGCGTGCCCGGCGCCACCCGCGGCTCCTGGAAGGCGCTGGGGGCCCCCAGGCCCAGGGGCGCGGGTTCGTTGGTGATGTTCTGGGGACGGGCGGGGCCGGCGGGGGGCAGGGCGACTTCCTCCCAGGTGGTCACGTCGAAGGTATAGACCGTGCCGTCGGCCCCCTTCTGGACCCGGGCGGGGCGCAGGCCGCTGTCGGCCAGGAAGGCCTGGATGGGCTTGCCGACGAAGGCCCCGATCCGGGCCGGCCCCGCGGGGGGCGCGCAGGCGACGCCCAGGCCGAGGGCCAGGGCGAGGAAGGGCAGGACCTTGCTGGACGCCATGGTCGCTCCAAGGGGAGGTAGGACTGAATGGTATCTCCATCCTCGTGCAGGCCGCCAGAAGAAGCGGTAACACCTAGGCTGTGTTCGGAATCTATAGATTAGATAAATAGTTAACTTGTACTCATACGTAAAGGCTCGTACACCACGAATTTTCCTGGGGTAACGATGCCGAGACGTTTCCTGACCGATGCCATGTGGGCAAAGCTTGAACCGCTCCTTCCGCCAGAGCGTGGAGGGATGGGGCGATCCCGTCACCCCAACCGTCCCATGGTGGAGGCGATCCTGTGGAGGCACAGGACTGGGGCGCCGTGGAGGGACCTGCCGGAGGAATTTGGACCTTGGACAAGCGTGTACACGCGATTTGAGGCCTGGACCAAGCGCGGCGTGTGGCAAAGGATCCTGGAGTTCCTGCGCAAGGAAGCCGACCTGGAGTGGGTCATGCTGGATGGCACCATCATTCGCGCTCATCAACCTTCAGCAGGCAAAAGGGGGGGCTCTGGAACCAGGCGCTCGGACGATCTCGGGGTGGATGCTCGACCAAGATCCATTTGATCTGCGATGCCCACGGTAATCCTTTGGATTTCCTGGTCACTCCGGGGCAGTCACTCCGGGGCAAGCCCATGAAAGCCGGTCTGCTGAAGGATTGCTGTGCGGTTGGCAGGCAGAGTACGTGTTCGGAGATCGGGCCTACGATGGGAACCCGGTAAGGAAGGCGATCGAGGCCATGGGTGCGACAGCCGTCATCCCACCTCATCCCCGGCGCAAGAATCCGGCGGCCTGGGACTCACACCTATACAAGGCCCGCCATGCCATCGAGCATGGGTTCGCCAAGCTCAAACAGTTCAGGGCGCTGGCCACCAGGTTCGACAAAACGGCGCGAAGTTTCTCAGCCCAGGTGGCTTTGGCCTGCATCGTGATCTGGCTGAGGCTATGAGCGGAGGGTGACAAGCGTTCCGGATCCTCATTGATCCTATGAAACGCGGAGGCGCGGAGGATCTCGCAGAGGGTCGCGGAGGAAAGCGCTCCTGGAACCTGCCCCTGGATATCGAGTGGAGGGGGCTTGTGGTTGAGCGGGCCTACCGGCTGGATTTGCTGGTTGACGACCTCGTGGTCGTGGAGGCTAAGGCGGAATGGAGGTCGGCCTGCTCCTCAATTTCCGTCAGTGGCCTTTCAAAGACGGTGGAATCAAGCGGGTGATACATACAAGGGCTTGATCCTTTCTCCGCGAGCCTCAGCGAGATCCTCCGCGCCTCCGCGTTCCAATAGGATGCTGCGAATGCGCGGCGCCATCAGGCACTGCAGCACAGACTCACTATTCCAGCTCCTCCATGCTCCGGCACGGATGGGTATTAGCCATTACTATCCTAGATTTCGAACACACCCTAGTCCAGCGCATGGGCTGGCGGGCGTATCATGGGGCGATCCCGAAAACCTGTCTTCCGCACCCTGCCTCAAGGGGGGGCCATGATCCTGACGGACACCTTCGAACCCGGAACCCGCGAGGCCTGGCGCGCATGGCTCCAGGCGCGCCACGCCGAATCCAAGGGGGTCTGGCTGGTCTTCCTCAAGCAGCACACGGGGCAGGCCGCGCTCACCTACCGGGAGGCCCTGGAGGAGGCCTTGTGCTTCGGCTGGATCGACGGCGTACGGCAGCGCATCGACGAACTCCGCTACGCCCAGCGGTTCACCCCCCGGACCCCGGCCTCCCGCTGGTCCGAGGTGAACAAGGCGATCGCCGCCAGCCTGGAGGCCCAGGGGCGGATGCGCCCTGCGGGGCTCGCCTGGAGGGAGGCCTGGTCAACCCCCGCTCCCCCAGCGGCGCCCCAGGGAGCCCTCCCACCCGAAGGCTTCGAAGCCGCCCTCCAGGCCCATCCGGTGGCCTGGGTCAACTTCATGGCGCTGCCGCCCTCGCATCAGCGCCGCTACCTCGGCTGGATCGGGTCTGCCAAGCGGGAGGAGACCCGGGTCAAGCGCGTGGCCGAGGCTGTCGCCCTCCTGCTGGAGAACAAGCGCATCGGCCTGGGGCCGGGTGAAGTGAGGAAGTGAGGCGAGGCCGTCGGCCGATCAGGATTCGGCCTTCCGGGTCCGGTCGGCCTGCCGTGCCTTCATGGCGTCGGTCAGCATGGTCTTCAGCTCCTCCACGTGGGCCTGGGCCAGCTGGGCGCCCACCTGGGCCCCTTCCCGCATGACCACGGGCAGCTGCTCGAGGGTCTTGCGGCCCAGGGGGGTGCGGTAGAAGGCCGCCAGGCCCCGCAGCTCCTGCTCGGAGAAGTGCCTCATGTAGACGGCCGCCATGTCGCGGCTGAAGGACTCCATGCTGTACAGCTTCTCGCACCAGGCGAGGACGACGTCCTGGTAGGCCGCCAGCTCCGGGTTGTTTGCCGTCATGGCGGACAGCATGGCGGCCGCGGCGGCCTTGGCCACGGCGGGGCCTTCGACCAGGGCGATGAGGTCCCGGGCGGCCTGTTCGTGGGGGGAGGGGGCGGGCGCCTGGGCCCCGGCGGAGGCCGGAGCGAGCACGGCGAGGGCCGCGGCGAACGCGAGGGGGGATCCGATCAGGCGCATGGGGCCTCCGGGAAGGGACTGCGGGTCAGGCCTGGGTCTTGAAGTCGCGTCCCAGCCAGCCGCGGGCCGCGATGAGGAGCACGGTGGTGAGCATGGCCACGCAGCCGAAGATGAGCCACATGGTCCCGCTGTTCCCGGGGAGCCCCGCGGGGCACCACTTGGCCAGGGCGCTGCCGGCGTAGAAGCTGACGATCATCTTGGTGAGGAACCAGGGGAACTGGGCCACGCCCATGTACGCGCCCGTGCGGCCCTCGGGGGCGATCTCGGCGGCGTACTGGAGGAAGCGCGGCTGCCACATGGCCTCGCCCACGGACATCAGGAGGATGTAGGCCAGCAGGCCCGGCGTCGTGGGGCCCAGGGCGAGGAGGAAGGTGGGGCTGGCCATGACGGCGGTGCCGAGGATCATCATGGTGTAGACCTTCACCCGGCTCGTGAGGCCGGCCACGATGGGGCAGAGCACGAAGACGAGGATGGTGTTGAGGCTCGAGGCGGCCTCGAAATGGTTGCCGATCCAGGTGCCCGCGTAGGCCCGGCTCACGTAGGGCGCGAAGAGCAGCCAGTTGTAGGCGAACAGCGTCTGGACGGGGATGAGGCAGAAGATGAAGTAGCTGAACTTGGGGTCGGCGAGCGGATGGTTGCGGAACCACGAGGCCGCGCGCGCCGCGAGGCCTTCGGGGGCGGAGGCGGGGGCCGCCTCGGGCTGGGCCTCCCGGGCCGGGGCCGCGGCGGCGCCCTCGGCGAGCGCCTTGGCCTCGGTCCGGCGGTCCAGGAGCACGGCCACCAGCACCAGGGTGAGGAGGGTGACGCCCGCGTAGAAGCCGTACGCGCCCCGGATGCCCCAGCGCTCGCGGACCGGGGTCATGAAGGTGGGGAGCCACCCGCCCAGGTTCATCACCGCGTAGAGCATGGCGAAGCCCATGGAGGCGGTGGCGGGCGTCGTGAATTTGCGGACGGCGGCATACCCGGCCGGGTAGCACATGCCGTAGCCGGTCATGACCAGGACGATGGCGCCGGCCCCGGCGAGGACGAAGGGGCTGCCGAAGCCGCCCCCCGCGAGCCCCAGGTAGGGCAGGGCGGCCAGGAGGCCGCGGCCCGCGGCCATGATGCCCAGGGCCGTCAGGAAGGTGCGCCGGAGGCCCCAGGCGTCGGCCCTGCCGCCGAAGAAGAGCATGGAGATGGTGATGCCCCAGGTGAGGAGACCCACCATCAGGCCCGCCTTGGGGTCCGAGAGGCCGCCGTACTGGTTGAAGTACATGTGCAGGTAGATGACCATGCCGAAGTAGACGAACCCCTCGAGGAAGCTGAGGAGGTTCACGGCCCAGAGGGCCCGGGGCGCGTGGACCAGGTCCACGAAGGGCTGGACGATCTCCCGGAGGGGCGAGGCGGGCTTCTCCGCGGGGGGGGTGGCGGTCACGGCGGCTCCTGGGATGGGATGGTTGAATCTAGCATGGATCGGTTCCGCCTTGCGGGCGCCTGAGACTCAATCCGCGCTATGCTGGGGGTCCAGGAGCGACCATGAAGCTGGTGACCTTCCTCCACCAAGGCCAGGAGCGCATCGGGGCCGTGGCCCCCGGCGGGGACATCGTGGACTTCCACGCGGCCGATCCCCGGCTGGCCGTGGACATGCTGACCCTCATCCGGCGCCAGGACGAGCTGATGCCCCTCGCCCGGGCGGTCCTGGAGGACGCCCCGGCGGCCTGCCGGGTGCAGGCGCCGGACCTCCTCGCGCCGCTGCCCCGGCCCGTGTCCATGCGGGACGGCTACGCCTTCCGCCAGCACGTCGCGACCGCCCGCCGGAACCGCGGGCTGGACATGATCCCCGAATTCGATCGCTTTCCCGTCACGTACTTCACCAACCACCAGGCGGTCACGGGCCCGGGCCCCGTGGAGGTGCTGGAGCACCACCTGGACCGCCTCGACTTCGAGCTTGAAGTGGCCGCCGTCACGGGGCGGACCGTGCGCAACTGCAGCCTCGCGGAGGCGGACGCGGCCCTGTTCGGATTCATGGTGATGAACGACTGGAGCGCGCGCGCCCTGCAGATGGAGGAGATGAAGCTGTCCCTGGGCCCCTGCAAGGGCAAGGACTTCGCCACGAGCCTCGGCCCGTGGCTGGTGACCGCCGACGAACTGCCCCTGACGGCCACGGACCGGGGCCGGGTCCTGGCGGCCCGCATGACCTGCGACGTGAACGGGCGCCGCCTCAGCGAGGGGAACGCCGCCGACATGAACTGGACCTTCGCCCAGATCCTGCAGCGCACGGCCTACGGGGTGCGGGTGGGGCCCGGGGAGGTCATCGGCAGCGGCACCGTTGGCACCGGCTGTCTCCTGGAGCTCAACGGCTCCGGCGTGGTGAAGGACCTCTGGCTGAAGCCCGGCGACCGCGTCGTGATGGAGGTGGAGGGCCTGGGCCGGCTGGAGAACGCCGTGGTCCTCGGCGAAGGGCCCGCCCTCCCGCCCGAGCTGGTGGCCCTGGGGCCGCGCCCGTGAGGACCGTCCTGCCCGGGGACCTGACCCCGGCCGCCACGAACGCCCTCCTTTGCGCGGGGGTGGCGCCGCGCCCCATCGCCCTGGCCAGCACCGTCTCCGCCGCCGGGATCCGGAACCTGGCGCCCTTCAGCTTCTTCAACGCCTTCGGCTCGAACCCGCCCATGGTGGCCTTCGCGCCCAACCGCCGGGCCCGGGACGGCACGGTGAAGCACACCTGGCTCAACGCCACCGCCACCCGGGAGTTCGTCATCGCGGCGGTGAGCCACGCCATGCTGCACCAGATGAACCTGGCCAGCGCCGAGTTCCCGGAAGGGGTGGACGAGTTCGGCAAGTCGGGCCTCACCCCGGCGCCGGCGCGCTTCGTGGCGCCGGCCCTCGTGGCCGAGAGCCCCTTCCAGATGGAGTGCACCCTCGTCCGGGAGGTGGAGCTGGGGACCGGGCCCGGCTCGGGCCTCCTGCTCATCGGCGAGGTGGTGGCCTTCCACCTGCGGGACGACCTCTCGGGCTCCGCCCACCCGGACCAGCTGGACCTGGTGGGACGCAACGGGGGCGCCTGGTACACCCGCGCCTCCGGACCGGCGCTCCTGGAGGTGGCCAAGCCGGCTGGTTGCCCGGCAGGGTTCGACGCCCTGCCGGACGTCCTAAGGAACAGCCGGATCCTCACGGGCAACGACCTGGGTCGGCTGGCCGGTGTGGGGTCGATCCCGGACCCGGCCTCCGCCGAGGCCCGGCCGGGGGATCCCGGGGAGGTCGAGGGGCTCGAGCGCGCCATCCAGGCCGCCCTGGCCCGGGAGGACCTGGGGGAGGCCTGGCGCCTGGCCGGAAGGCGCGTGCGCATGGGGGCCGAGGGCCGTTGACACGGGATCCGTTCCGGCGGACGATGGGAAGTCCGCTCGCGCCGTTCCAGGAGGCAACCATGAAAAAAGCTGCCATGTTCCTGCCGCTGCTCGTCGTCCTTCCCCTTTCCGCCAACACCTGGGAAGCGGGTGTGTTCATCGGCCAGCAGTCCTTCCGGTCCCAGAACGTGACCCTCGGCGGGAACACCTTCTCGGGGGACGTGGACAACAAGGTGACCTACGGGTTCCGCGTGGGCCGCTCCGTCCTGGACTTCGGTCCGGCGCTCCTGGAGGTGACCGCGGGCTTCCAGCCCGAGTCCCGGGCCAACGCCACGATCCGGATCAACGGCGCCCCCTTCGGCACCGGCGAGTACAAGACCCAGCACTTCTCCATCGGCGCCATGGCCAACCTGAAGGCCTTCGTGGCCCTCGGCGCGGGCGTCGAGTACCGCTTCGAGAAGCTCGACACGGGCAGCGCCAGCACCACGTACGCGCGCCCCTGGATCCGGGTGAACGCGGGCATCGCCATCCCCAGCCCCGTCGTCAAGCCCTTCGTGGGCGTGGAGGCCGCCGTGCCGGTCACCTCCAAGTCCGTGGACGCCACCTCCCCGGAAGAGGACCAGATCAAGGCGCTGGCCCCCAAGTTCCAGATCGGCCTCTACGCCGGCATCCGGTTCTGAGCCGGGGCCCGCGGGCCTCCTGACGCGGCGCGCCCCCCGCGGACCCGGGTCCGCGGGGGGCGCCCGGCGTCGGGGGCCTACTGGGCCTGGATGGCCTCGAGCAGCGCCTTGGCCTGCTGCCCCTGCGGGCTGTCGGGAGCCAGCTCCACGAGGCGGGTCCACGCCTTCCTGGCGGCGGCGGTGTCCTTGAGGTCGTTGGCGTAGACGATGCCGATGTTGAGCAGGCTCGGCAGGTGCTTGGGATCGGCCGCGTTGGCCTTCTTGAAGTTGGCGAGGGCCTTGTCGTAGGCCTTCAGCTCGCGGAGCATGACGCCCTGGTCCGTGAGCACGTCGGCGATGCGCGGGTGCTTCGGGTTCAGCTCGATGGCCTTGGCGTAGGCGTCCACGGAGGCCTGGGGCTGGTGGGTGTCGAAGTAGTCGTTGCCCAGCTGGACCCAGGCGTCGAAGTTCTTGGGGTCGCGCTCGAGGGCGGCCTTGGTGGCGTTGATGCGGCCGAAGGCCTCCACCTGGCCCTGGCCCATGCCCGGGGGCATGCCGCCCGGCATGCCCGGGGCCGGCGCCGCGGCCGGGGCCGCCGGGTGCGTGTGGCCCTGGTTGGAGCCGATCCAATAGCCCAGTCCGAAGCCTCCCAAAAGGCCAGCCACCAAGCCAGTGCCCAGGCCGATGAGGATGTTGCGGTTCTCCACGATGCCTCCAACCCGTCGCGTCACAACGGGTCGGCCATTCTCTCATGAAATGCCGCCCGCTCCCTCATTTCCAGGAGGCCCAGTAGGCCTCGTTCTCGACGCCCCGGGCGGCTTCCGTGGCCTCCAGGGGACGCAGGGTGTCCACCATGACGGCCACCTCGTCCGTGCGGTCCTTGAGGCGGCTGGCGGGGATGGCCTTGGGGTGCGGACCGTGGTGGATGCCCTGGGGGTGCCAGGTCACCATGCCGGGGCCGATGCCCTCCCGGCTGAAGAAGTGTCCGTCGGAGTAGAACAGCACCTCGTCGTAGTCGATGTTCGCGTGGTAGAAGGGCACGCGCATGGCGCCCGCCTCCTCCTCGAAGGGGCGGGGCAGGAAGGAGCAGATGACGAAGTTGCGGCCCAGGAAGGTGCTGTGGGCGCTGGGCGGCAGGTGGTAGCGGGGGCTGACGACGGGCCGGATGTCCTTGACGTTGATCCGCCACACGGTGAGGTCCCCCTTCCAGCCCACGACGTCGTTGGGGTTGAAGGGGTAGGTCACCCGGGTGATCTCCCCGCGCCGCTTCACGTGGACGGTCCAGGGCCGGTCGGGTTCCGCCGGCGCCTCGGGCTCGGGGGTGTCGATGACCGCGGGATCGAAGAGCGCGTGGGCCCCCAGCTGGTTCCGGTCGGGGAGGGTGACCTCGGAGGCGCTCTCGATGAGCAGGTGCTCCTGGGGTCCGGGGCCCGGCAGGAAACGGTACGTGGTGCCCCGGGGGATCACCAGGTAGTCGCCCTGGGCGTAGTCCAGGACGCCGAAGGTGCACTCGAGGCGGCCCCCGCCGCGGTGGACGTAGTGGACGTCGTCCCCGTCGGCGTTGCGGTAGAGGAAGTCCATGGCCCCGGGGCGGACCCAGTGCAGGGCGACGTCCTCGTTGCGCAGGAAACAGGTGGGGGCGAAGGCGGCGGGCCGGTCCCCGGCCGCCGGGGGCGCCAGGCGGTTCAGGTCGTACGACCGGGGGCGGAGGGGGCCCTCGATGTCCGTCCACCCGGTGGGAGGGTGGGCGCGGTACAGGTGGGTGGTCCGCCCGAAGAAGCCCTGCCGGGCGAACTCCTCCTCGTAGGTGCCTTCGGGCAGGTCCACGTGGGCCTGGCGGGTGATCCGCCCCTTCCGGAGGGGAAAGAGGCTGGTTTCGTTCACGAGCTTCATGGGGTCACCTGGGAAAAGGCACGGCCAGCATACCTCCAAGGCGCGACATTGTCTCAATCTCCCGGAGGATGATAGGATCCTGGATCCTCCGACCGGGAGTTGGCGCATGACCAGGACCACCTTCGACCTCACCACCCAGCCCGACGCGGGCGCGGCCACGAACCCCCTGGGGATCGTGCGCATCGACCACTTCCAGATGACGGGCGTGCTGGACCGGCTCGAGCCCCTGTACCGGCGCCTGGGCTTCCACCGCGCGGCCTCCGGCCGGGCGCCCTGGGGCCGCCTCGTCCATCTGCGCCAGAACCGCATGGACGTGCTGATCCTCGAGGCCGACGACACCCACCGGGCCGGGCGCTACTTCAAGGCCCACGGCGAGGGCGTCTGCGCCCTCAACTTCGAGGTGGCCGACCTGGACGCGGCCCTGGCGCACGCCCGGTCCGCCGGCGCCAAGATCATGCAGGAGCCCGAGACGCACGCCCTGGGCGGCGGCACCCTGCGCTTCGCCGCCATCAAGGGGGTGGGGGACGTCCTCAACTACCTGGTGGAGCGCCGGGGCGAGGTGGAGCCCTTCTGGCCCTTCCTGGAGCCGGATCCGGGCCTCCCCCTCTGCGAGCCCGGCCTCGTGCGGGTGGACCACCTCACCAACAACGTGGGGCCCGGCGAGATGGAGCCCCTGGTGGACTTCTACCGGCGGGTCTTCGGGTTCACCGTCACCCGCACCTTCGCCATCCGCGGCCAGCTGGGCACGGGCCTCAACTCCAAGGTCGTCCAGAGCGCCGACAGCCGGGTGATCATCCCCATCAACGAGCCCACCGACGCGCGGAGCCAGATCCAGGAATTCGTCAACCGCCACAACGGCCAGGGCGTCCAGCACATCGCCATGTCCACCAACGACATCCAGGGCACCCTCCAGGTGCTGACGGAGCAGGGCTTCCAGTTCCTGAAGGTGCCGGCCACGTACTACGAGCTCCTGCCCGGCCGGATCCAGGCGGGGGGCTATACCGTCCGGGAGGACCTCCGCTCGCTGGAAACGCTGGGCGTCCAGGTGGACGGCGACGCCTCCGGCTACCTCCTCCAGATCTTCAGCGAGGACCAGATCGGCCCCCTCTTCTTCGAGATCATCCAGCGGCGGGGGAACATGGGCTTCGGGGAAGGGAACTTCCAGGCCCTCTACGACTCGATCGAGCTCGACCAGCAGCGTCGCGGCGTGCTCTAGCGCGGCGGCGGCAGCTCCTCGGCCAGGGCGCGCTGGGCGGCCCGGGCCTGGGCCTGCTTGTCCTGGATGCGCTTCCAGGTGGCCCGCTGCTCGGGGGTGAGGAGGGCCAGGAGGTCCCGGGTCCGGGCGCGCTGGGCGAGGAGCAGCCGGAAGCGGGCGTCGGCGGCGGCGGTGTGGAGGGCCCGGAGCTGGGCCTCGGGGACGGCGGGGTCCCCGGCGGCGGTCCGCAGGGCCTCTTCCTGCGCCCACAGGGCCTGGTGGAGGGGCCGGTCCGCTTCGCGTCCCTGGTCCAGGAGGCCCTTCACGGCCTTCGCCTGCTCCGGGGTGAGGCCGAGGGCGTGGAGGGGCAGATCGAATCCGCCGGGCCGCATCCCTCCGCGCGGGTCGCCGGGGTGGCCGGGTCCCCGGTCGCCGGGGCCGCCGGGGCCCGGGCCTTCCAGGTCGGGGCGCCCGCCCTGGGGCGGGAAGCCGGGGGCCTGGGCCGCGAGGGGCAGCGCCAGCAGGGCGAGGCAGGGGAGAACGGAGCGGAACATGGGGCCTCCTGGGGGTCGTTCGCAGTCCCAGCATGGGGCCCCGCGCAGGGGCGTCCAGGCGCACGCGCCGGACCGTGTGGGCCTCCCGCCGGGCGGGTCCCGCGCGCCGCCGGGCGTCAGAGGCCCAGGCGCTCCCGGAGGCGGGGGGCGCCGCCCCGGCTGGCCTCCACCTCCACGCCGCCGGTGAGCCGCACGAAGGCGCGTCCGCCGGGCGCGGGCCGCAGCCCCACGACGGCCTCGGGCCGGATGAGGAGGTGGCGGTGGATGCGCAGGAGGCCCGCCGCGGGGAAGGCGGCCTCCACCTCGCCCAGGGAGGTCCAGCTGGTGCGCATGCGCTGGCCCGCGTGGGCGAAGACCACCTCGTTCTCCACCTCGAAGTGGGTGGTGCGGGCCAGGTCCACGAACACGAGGCCTTCCCCGGCGTGGACGGGGTAGCGCACCGGGCCCTGGGAGGGCGGTGGCGCGGGGACGGCCTCGGGGCCGCGGCGGCTCTCGATGCGCTTCAGGGCGCGCTCCAGCCGGGAGGCGGTGATGGGCTTGAGGAGGTAGTCGGTGGCCTCGGAGTCGAAGGCCTCCACCGCGTGCTCCGGAAAGGCGGTGGTGAGGACCGCGGGGATCCGCCCGTCCAGGGACTTGAGGATCGCGAGGCCGTCCAGGTTGGGCATGTGGATGTCCAGGAACAGGGCGTCCAGGGTCCGGGGGTTGGCGAGCCATTCGGACAGGCCCCTCCCCTCCCGGAAGACCGCCACGATCTCGCAGCCGGCCTCCTCCAGGAGGCGGACCAGGCGCTTGGCGCTCAGGTCCTCGTCTTCGGCGACGGCGACGCGGAGTCGGCTCATGGCTTCTCCTTCATGGACACGCGGGCCACGGTGCGGTCCCCCTCCTGGCCCAGGGTCAGGCTGGCGTCGAGTTCGCGCCGGAGCTCCAGGCGCTCCCGGAGGTTGCCCAGGCCCACGCCCTCCTTGGCGCCCGGGGCCAGGGGGAGGCCGGTGTTGGCCGCGAAGAGCGCGACCCGGGCACCCTCCCGCACCACCCCCAGCTCGAGCTCGCCGCCCGTGTCGCAGGGGCTGATGCCGTGCTTGATGGCGTTCTCCGCCAGGGGCTGGAGGAGGAGGGGCGGCAGCCGGAGGTCGTCGGCCCAGGCCGGCCACGCCCACCGGACGCGGAGGCGCGGACCCAGGCGCATGGACTCCATGGCCAGGTAGGCCTCCACCAGCTGGCGCTCCTTGGCCAAGGGCAGGAGCTCCACCTCCCCGTGGCGGGTCAGCATGCGGTAGAGATCCGCGAGACGCGCGATCATCTCTTCGGCGGCGGCGGGATCCTCGTGGACCAGCTCCGAGAGGCTGTTGAGGGCGTTGTAGAGGACGTGGGGCTCCAGCTGGCCCTGGAGGGCCTGGGACCGGGCCTGGCGCAGCAGGCCGGCCGTGCGCAGCTCCCGCAGGCGGGTGGCCTCCCGGCCCGCGAACAGCCAGCCAAAGATGATGCTCGCGGCCAGGTTGAGGACGCCCAGCCCGAGGGCGGGGAAGGGCCGGCCCCCCGGGCCGGGGCCATGGGGGCCGCCTGGCGGCGGCAGGTCCAGGCCCGGGGGCGGCCCGACGTCGGGGGGGCGTTCCATGGACAGCAGATGGAGGAGGGTCACCAGGAGGCCCACCCACAGGAGGCCGAAGACCAGGGATTGGAGGAACCCGCGGCCCACCGACGCCATGGGCGCGTCGTCCCCGGTCCACTGCCAGGGGATCGGCGCCAGGACCAGCTGGGCGAAGAGCATGAGGAAGGGGGTCACCAGCTCGGCCGCGCTCAGGTGGCTGGGGCCGAGCATCACGCGGAAAAGGCAGAACATGCCGCCGACCAGCAGGAGCAGGCCCACGCTGGCGCGGTCCGTGAGCCGCTGCCGGAGGGAGGGGATGATCATTTCCTGCCGCATGGCCGCCTTTTCCTGGGCGGCCGCGGGGCCGCGTCTCCATGAAAGCGCGAAACCCGCCCAAAGGGGGAGAGGGACCGCCGAACGTCGCTGGCGCACCGCCCGCCGGCGCCGGGGCTGGGTCCGGTGACGGGGCGGGGACGGGCCCGGGAGGGCCTTGGGAGGCCTGGGGGCCGCCGGCGCGCGGCCGGAATTGCCGATCCGGGTGTAAGTCAATCAATGATAAAGGTTGACGCGATCGCGGCGTCCCGGGGGGGCCGAGGCCGCCGAGGGGGGTCGCCTCGCCGGGCGGGTCCTTCGCGACGTTGGGCGGGGCCGGGTCGACGTTGGGCGCAAAGGCTCACTGGGAGCGGGTCCCGGGCCGATCCAAGGGGGGTCCGGGTTGGCGGGTCCCTTGCGTCGAAGCCTTTGGACCGTGTCCACCTTCCAAGGAGGTCTCCATGAACATCACCGCCACAGGGTCGTCGAGCTTGACGGCCCTCTACCTGCAGCGGCTGCTGGGCAGCAGCTCGACGGTGTCCGATGACGACACCGACGACAGCTCGGGCACCACCGACATCCTCTCCATCTCCTCGGCGGCCCAGACGGCCAGCGCCCAGGGCACCGATCCGTTCAAGGCGGACCTGGACAAGCTGGAGTCCGCGCTCTCCTCCGGGGACCTCAGCACGGCCAAGAGCACCTACGCGGCCATGCTGGAGCAGATGAAGCGGCACGGGGACGTCCCGTCCGACTTCAAGGCCCTGGGCGACGCCCTGGATTCGGGCGATACGGCCGCGGCCACCTCGGCCCTGTCCACGGTCAAGTCGAACATGGCGGCCCAGGCGCCTCCGCCGCCGCCCTCGGGGGGGAGCAATCCTCTGAAGAACGACCTGGACCAGCTGAGCGCGCTGCTCGGAAGCGGGGACACCTCCTCCGCCCAGACGCTCTTCGACACGATCCTCGGAAAGGCCCAGGGCCTGTCCAGCGACAGTTCCACCAGCGACTCGGTGAGCTCGCTCACCTCCGCCCTGGCCTCCGGCGACACCGCCAGCGCCAGCACCGCCCTGGCCGATCTCCTGGCCAGGCTGCAGTCCCAGGCCGCGACCTCCACCCATGCCCGCAGCCTGGAATCCGTGGCCGCTGCGGCCTACAGCTCGGTGGCCAGCAACAGCTGACCCCGGGAGGGTTCCGGACCCGCCCTCCCCGGATCGCGCCCGGGGATGGCCGGCAGGGGGGCGGGCCGGAGCCCGGTTTCAGAGCATCAGCCCGCCGCCGCCCGCGGGGATGTAGGCGCCGGTGAGGTAGCCGCACCCGTCGGAGACCACGGCGGCGATGATGCCGGCGATGTCCTCGGGGGTGCCGTTGCGGCGCAGGGGCACGTGCCGCGCGGCCATGGCCTTGAGGTCGCCGGGCATGAAGCGGGTCGCGTCGGTCTCCGTGAGCCCGGGGGCGACGACGTTCACGCGGATGCCGTGGGGGCCCAGCTCGAGGGCCAGGGCCTTGGCGAACCCGTCCAGGCCCGACTTGGCGGTGGTGTGGGCCGCGAAGCCCTCGCCGGGGTGCCGGGAGAGGCCGCTGCTGACCGCCACGATGCAGCCGCCGCCCCGGCGGATCATGCCGGGGACGGCCGCCTTGCAGGGGTGGAAGGCCGAGGCCAGCTCCCCGAGGAGCTTCTGCTGGAAGCCCTCCCAGGGCATCTCGGTGAAGGGCGCCATCGGGAAGCTCATGTTGGCGTTGAGGACCAGGGTGTCCACGGGGCCCAGGGCCGCCTCGGCCCGCGCGAAGAGCGCCTCCACCTGCGCGGCGTCCCTCACGTCGGCCTGGATGGCGACGGCCTTGCCGCCCGCGGCCTCGATGTCCCGGACGACGGCCGCGGCCGCCTCCGCGTTGTTCGCGTAGTTCACGGCGACCGCCGCGCCCCGGCGGGCGAGTTCCCGGGCCGCGGCGGCGCCGATGCCCCGCGAAGCCCCCGTCACGAGCGCGATCCTGCCCTTCAGCGACATGGCTGCCTCCTGGTTTCCAGGCGGCGATTCTACCTCGCCCAGGCCAGGCTGTCCCGCTTGGCCTCCCAGTGGGCGCCCAGGTCCAGGGCGATCGCCCGGTCGCACAGCTCCAGGGCTCCGTGGAAGTCCGCCAGTTCCGTGAGGGCCTGCACCCCGCGCTCCAGGGCGGTGGAGCCCTCCAGGAAGCGCCGGTAGCCGTGGCCCAGGTCCTCCTCGAGGCTGGGCAGGTGGCGCAGGAAGGCCTGGACGGCCTCCGCCGTCCCCTCCCAGTCCTGGGCCAGGGCGCGCTCCTCGGCGAGGAGCGAGAAGGCCGCGCCCTTCACGGCGTTGGGCAGGGACCCCTGCTCCGAGAGGGTCCGCTCCAGGTACTTGAGGCCCTGGCCGGCGCCCCGGAGCCGGGCCTCCTGGTGCCCCGCGAGGAGATCGTCCAGGATCTCCCGGACGGACTTGGTGACGCGCTCGATCCGCTTGGCCATGGCTATCCCAGGAGCAGCTTGACGAGGGGGATCACCGCCAGGCTGCACACCATGCCCGAGTAGAAGGACACCAGGGTGTAGGTGCGGCCGGCGTGGCGCTGCACGAAGGGCAGCATCACGTCCATGGAGGTGGCCCCGCCGATGTGGATGGGGAGGTAGGGGGAGATCCGGGCCGCCAGCGGCGCCGTGAGGATGGCGAACAGCTCGCGGAAGACGTTGTGGATGAAGGCGAGGGCGGCGAAGACGAGGAGCCCCTTCTGGGCGATGAGCACCGAGGACAGGGAGTACCAGCCCAGGCCCGCGTAGAGGAGGAGGCCCTCCCGCACCGGCATGCCGCGCATCAGGGCGAAGGCGGCGCCGCAGGCCAGGCTGCCCAGGATGTTCACGAAGGGCATCAGGAGGAGGGCGGGGGGGAGCTCCCGCAGGTGGAGGCGCTCCAGTTCCGCGCCGAGGTCGAAGCCGATGACCACCGCCAGGAAGCGGAGGACCAGGTCCGCCAGGGTCTCCACCGGCAGCGTGGCCGAGATCCGCCCGGGCAGGAGGGCGCAGGCGCCCCAGCCCAGGGCGATCCAGCCCACGTTGAGGGCGACGGCCGTCACCTCGTGCAGGCACCCCGGGGTCGCCCCGGCCTCGGCGACCGCGGCGGCCCGGTGGCGGGTGAGCCGGCCGAAGGCGAGCTGGGCCAGGAAGAAGACGATGACGAGCAGCAGGGCGCTGCCGACCGCCCAGGCCAGGACGCCGGGGTCCCGGGCGAAGAGGTCCCGGCTCCGGGCCAGGCGGAAGCCCATGACGGCCAGGAGGGCGGCGATGGCGGTGCGCGTGGCGATCCGGTTGAAGGCCAGGGCCTTCGGGTACCGGCGCAGCAGCCACCCCGCCAGCGCACCCCCCGCCAGGAGCAGGAGCAGGGCGAGCACGTTCATGGTTCCAGCCTACCATCACCCGGGGGGGGCGCTTCCCGGGGCGGGAGGGGTTCCCTCCCCCCGCCACCTGGACTAGCCTGTCCCCATGAGCCAGCTGTCCGCCTACGAACGGGACCCCTACCTCCGCGCCCTCGACGCCCGCGTCCTCGACGCGGGGGACGACGGCCAGCCCTTCGTCGTGCTGGACGACACCGTCCTCTACCCGGAGGGCGGAGGCCAGCCCGCGGACCGGGGCACCGTCGGCGGGGTGGCGGTCCTGGACGTGCAGAAGCGGGACGGGGCGATCCGCCACCGCCTGGCCGCGCCCCTGCGGCCGGGCCCCGCGCGGGTCGAGCTGGACTGGGCCCGGCGCTGGGACCACATGCAGCAGCACACCGGCCAGCACCTGCTCACGGCCCTCGCGGACACGCGGTTCGGCTGGGCCACGACGGCCTTCCACCTGGGTCCCGAGGTGTGCGACATCGAACTGGACGTGCCGGGCCTCGCCCCGGCCCAGCTGGAGGCGCTCGAGGAGGCCGTCGCCGCGGAGATCCGGGCCGCGCGGCCCGTGCGGGCCCGGCGGGTGGCGCCGGAGGCGGTGGCCGGTCTGGGCGTGCGCAGCCGGGGCCTGCCGGAGGGGTTCACGGGCGAGGTGCGCCTCGTGGAGATCGAGGGCCTGGACCTCAACACCTGCGGGGGCACGCACGTGGCCTGCACCGCCGAGCTGGAGGCCCTCAAGCTCCTGGGCACCGAGGCGCTCCGGGGCGGCACCCGGCTGTTCTTCGTGGTGGGAGGCCGGCTCCGCCGCCGCCTGGAGGCCCATGAGCGCCGCAACGCCGGCCTCCGGGCCCTCCTGGGCGCCCCGGACGCGGGGCTGGGGGAGGCCGTGGAGACGAAACTGGAGCAGCTGCGTCAGGCCGAACGCAAGGCCAAGGCCCTGGAGGAGGAACTGGCGGACCGCGTGGTGGAAAGCCTGGCTGCCCGGGAAGGGCGCCTGGTCGAGCACCACTTCGAGGGCCGGGACGGGGGCTTCCTCCAGAAGACCGCCCGCCGCCTGATGGAGCTGGCCCCCGCCAAGGGGGTGTTCCTCACCGCCACGGCGGGGGGCCAGCATGCCTTCGTCCTGGCGGCGGGACCCGGCGCGGGCCTGGACATCGCCGCCCTGGGCCGGGACCTGGCGCCCCTGCTGGAAGGGCGGGGCGGGGGGGCCGCGGGCTTCTTCCAGGGCAAGGCGGGCAGCCTCGCCCGGCGCGCCGAGGCCGTGGCGCTGCTGAACCGCTGAGGGCCCTGCCCGTCAGTGGCCGGCCTTGTAGAGGCGGCCGGCGGCGTCCCGGGCCACGCCCTCGACGCCCCCGTGCACATCGCCGGGGATGGTGTGGAGCTCCAGGAGGAGTTCGGCGCCCGCGGCGTTCCGGAGGGTGGCCCGGAAGTACTTGGGGCTGCCCAGGACCTTGGCGTTGAAGTAGCCGGTCCCGAAGACGCGGTCCCAGCTGCCCGCCAGGATGCGGTCCGCCGGCGGCGGGGCGTCGGTGGGCACGGTTCCCTGATAGGTGTCCCCGCCGGGCAGGGTCACCTGGATCGCCACCGTCTGCCACCCGAAGGCGATGCGCAACTGGGCAGGCAGGGGGGCCGGGTTGGACCCCGGGTCCATGGGATAGAGGTGGAAGGGCGCGGAAGCAGGCAAACAACCCGTTCCCAGCAGCAGGGCGAGGGCGGCCGGCACGAGGGTGAGGCGGGCAAGGGCCATGGGGGGCTCCTTCAGCGGGGGATTTGCCTCCTTGGAGGCAGCCGAACGAGGGAAGGTTGAGTCCGTTCCCCCAGCCCCCCGAGGGTCAGACGTTCACCTCGTCGGCCACCGCCTTGAAGGTGGCGATCTGATCGAAGTTCATGTACCGGTAGATGTCCCCGGCCTTGGCGTTCACGGCGGCCACCTGGGCCTGGTACTCCTCCGGGCTGGGGATGCGGCCCAGGAGGGCGCAGACCGCGCTCAGTTCCGCGGAGCCCAGGTAGACCCGCGTGTCGATGCCCAGGCGGTTGGGGAAGTTGCGGGTGGAGGTCGAGATGGCCGTGGAGCCCTTGCGCACCTGCGCCTGGTTGCCCATGCACAGGGAGCAGCCGGGGGTTTCCATGCGGGCGCCGGCGCGGCCCAGGATCCCGTAATAGCCCTCCTCCTTGAGGATCAGCTCGTCCATTCGGGTGGGCGGGGCCACCCAGAGGCGGGTGGGCAGGTCGGTCTGGGCGTCGAGGACGCGGCCGGCGGCGCGGAAGTGGCCGATGTTGGTCATGCAGGAACCGATGAAGACCTCGTCGATGCGGTCCCCGGCCACCGCCGACAGGGGCTTGATGTCGTCGGGGTCGTTGGGGCAGGCCAGCAGGGGCTCCTTGATGGCGGACATGTCGATCTCAAGGACGGCCGCGTACTCCGCGTCCGGATCGGGGGCCAGGAGCCGCGGTTCGGCCATCCAGGCCTCCATGGCCTGGATGCGCCGCTCGAGGGTGGACCGGTCGTCGTACCCGTTGGCGATCATCCACTTCATCAGGGTCACGTTGGACCGCATGTACTCGAGGATGGGCTCGGGGTCCAGGCGCACGGTGCAGCCCGCGGCGCTGCGCTCGGCGGAGGCGTCGGTGAGTTCGAAGGCCTGTTCCACCTTCAGCCTGGGCAGCCCCTCGATCTCGAGGATCCGGCCGCTGAAGACGTTCTTCTTGCCCTTCTTCTCCACCGTGAGGAGGCCCATCTGGAGGGCCTGGTAGGGGATCGCGTTGACCAGGTCGCGGAGGGTGATGCCGGGCTGCATCTCGCCGGTGAAGCGCACCAGGACGCTCTCGGGCATGTCCAGGGGCATCACGCCCGTGGCGGCGGCGAAGGCCACCAGGCCGGAACCGGCTGGGAAGGAGATGCCGATGGGGAACCGGGTGTGGCTGTCGCCGCCGGTGCCGACCGTGTCGGGCAGGAGGAAGCGGTTCATCCAGCTGTGGATGATGCCGTCGCCGGGCCGGAGGGACACGCCGCCCCGGTTGGTGATGAAGGGGGGCAGGGTGTGGTGGACCTTGATGTCCACCGGCTTGGGATAGGCCGCCGTGTGGCAGAAGCTCTGCATGACCATGTCGGCGGAGAACTTGAGGCAGGCCAGGTCCTTCAGCTCGTCGCGGGTCATGGGGCCCGTGGTGTCCTGGCTGCCCACCGTCGTCATGCGGGGCTCGCAGTAGGCGCCGGGGCGCACGCCCTGGCCCTCGG
The DNA here is from genome assembly GCF_030295425.1 of Mesoterricola sediminis. NCBI lineage: Bacteria > Pseudomonadati > Acidobacteriota > Holophagae > Holophagales > Holophagaceae > Mesoterricola > Mesoterricola sediminis. The sequence goes on from NZ_AP027081.1 coordinate 1,321,897, forward strand.
GGAGGCCGCAGGCGCGGCCCACCATCTTCTGGGCGAGGGTGAAGCCCTTGGCGGACGCGGGGGGCTCGGCGTTGGCGCGGAAGACGGTGGAGGGCGGCAGGCCCAGGGCCTTGCGGGCCTTGGAGGTGAGGGCGCGGCCGATGATGAGGGGGATGCGGCCGCCGGCGCGCACCTCGTCGAAGAGCACCTCGGACTTGACCTTGAAGGTGGCGATGACCTGGCCGTCCTTCAGGGCCTTGCCCTCGTAGGGCCGCAGCTCGACGACGTCGCCGGTCTCCATGGCCGAGACGTCCAGCTCCAGGGGCAGGGCGCCGCTGTCCTCCATGGTGTTGTAGAAGATGGGGGCGATCTTGCCGCCGAGGCAGACGCCGCCGAAGCGCTTGTTGGGGACGAAGGGCACGTCCTGGCCCGTCCACCACAGCACGGAGTTGGTGGCGGACTTGCGGCTGGAGCCCGTGCCCACCACGTCGCCCACATAGGCCACCGGGCGGCCCTGGTCCATGAGCGTGCGGAGGAGCTGGATGGGGCCCACCTTGCCGGGTTCGTCCGGGGAGATGCCCGGCCGCGGGTTCTTCAGCATGGCGAGGGCGTGGAGGGGGATGTCCGGGCGGCTCCAGGCGTCGGGGGCCGGGGAGAGGTCGTCGGTGTTGGTCTCGCCCGGGACCTTGAACACGGTCACGGACAGCTCGGCCGGAACTTCCGGCCGGGAGGTGAACCACTCGGCCTCGGCCCAGGAGGCCAGCACGGCCCGGGCATGGGCGTTGCCCGCGTCGGCCTTGGCCTTCACCCCGTCGAAGTCGTCGAAGATGAGCAGGGTGCCCTTGAGGCCTTCGGCGGCGAGGGCGCCGACCGTGGGATCCTCCAGGAGGGCGATGAGCGGCTTGATGTTGAACCCGCCCAGCATGGTGCCCAGAAGCTCGGTCGCCTTCTCGCGGGTCAGGAGCGGGCTCTGGAGCTCGCCCCAGGCCAGGCGGGCCAGGAAATCCGCCTTCACGGCCGCGGCGTCGTCCACGCCGGCGGGCACGCGGTTCGTGAGCAGGTCCACCAGGAAGGGGCCTTCGCCCGCGGGGGGCTGCAGCAGGAGCGCGGTCAGGGCCTGGGTCTGCTCGGGGGTCAGGGGCAGGGGAGGGATGCCGAGGGCGGCGCGTTCGGCGACGTGTTGGCGATAGGCGGCGAGCATGGGTCCTCCTGGATGTAAGATACCTCCCCTGGCCCGGGCGTGGGCGCAAAACCCTGCCCCTCCGCGCCTCCGCGGGGTCCCCCGTCCAATGAACCACGGTCCCCGGGGATTGCCGCGGGGACCGTGGGGGGCGGGACGGGATCCGGAGTCGCCTGGATCCTAGAAGGACCAGCGGGCCTGGAGGGCCCAGATATCAATGGCGTTCTTATAGGTTCCGCTGAGGTTGCCCTTGAAGTAGTCCGGACCGGCGGGGGTGCCACCGGACAGGTTGAGGGCGGCGTCCTTGGCGAACAGGTGGGAGTAGCCGAGGTCCAGGGCGAAGGTCTTGGTCAGCTGCTTGCTGACGCCCAGGGAGACCCAGGTGCGGTCGGCATCGGGGATGCGGGGGGTGCGGTAGGCGTCATCCACGGCGCCCTGGTCGAAGGCCACGCCGGCGCGGTAGGTCCAGCCGTCGCCCGGGTGGCAGGCGACGCCCAGGGAGACGAACGTGGTGTCGTGCCAGTTCTCGGTGGTGTAGCTGTCCGGCTGGGTGGCCGGGTTGGCGAACTTGATGCGCAGTTCCTGGAACTTGGACCACTGGGTGCGGTCCGCCTCCAGGCTGAGGGTGAAGGTGGGGGACACCTCCCAGTTGGCGCCGAAGGTGATGCAGGCGGGCAGTTCCACCTCGGCGGAGACGGGGCCGTTGGCGGTGCTGGCGGTGAAGGCGCCGTTGATGTAGGCGAGGGTGGCCGTGTGGGTGGGGTTCACCGCGGCCAGACCGGCCAGGCCGGCGCCGACGGTGGAGGGGATGGAGAAGGTGACGTCGCCCTTGACCTTGGGCTTGATGGCGCTCTGGAAGCCGAGGCCGAACCGGAGGGTCCTGGTCGGCTCGTACAGCACGCCGGCCTTGAACCCGTAGGCCCAGGCGTCGCCGCTGATGAAGGCGCTGCCATCGGCGGCGCCGGGGGTGACGATGGGCTGCCCGGTGAGCGGGTTGGTGTTGCTGAAGGTGGGGTCGTAGGGGGTGTAGGCGGGGTTCGCCTGGATCTGCCGGATCAGCGCGTAGGCGGTGTAGCCGAAGTCCAGGGCCTGGCTCAGCTCGGCCTTGGACCGGCGGGCCACGAAGGCGGCGCCCAGGCTCCACTGGTCGTTGACGCGGTAGGCCACGGTGGGCGTGATGTCCAGCGTCTCCAGGTGGGAGCGGAGGGCGTGGTAGCGGCCGATCCAGTTGGCGTCGTACTCGGTGGTGAGGCCGTAGGGGACGTTGATGGACAGGCCCACCTTCAGGTCCTTGGACACGGACCACATGGCGTAGAGGGTCGGGGTGACGGCGCTCTCCGCCGCGTTGGCGTGGGAGCTGCTCCCGGAGATGGCGCTGAGGGGCGAGGCGGCGGGGATCCCGGAGCGGGAGGCGGCGCCGCCGCTGAACTTGGCGGAGGGGAGGATGTTGCTGAAGCCGAGCTGCAGCTGGGTGCCCTCGAAGCGGGTGAGCACGGCGGGGTTGAAGAACATGCTCGTCAGGTCGGCTGAGCCCGCGGCGACGCCCGCGAAGGCCTGGCCCTGGGCGCCGGCGCCCTGTTCGCGCAGCTGGAAACCCGCAGCCTGGGCCCGCGGCGCGGCGGCCACGAGGAGGAGCGCGAGGGCAGAGGCGGAAAGAAGGGCACGGGAGGGATGGGTCATGCTGGAAACTCCTTGTGAAATCGCCCGATCGCGCCTTTTTGCCGATCGGGCGAACAGAAGCGTTCACCTTAGCAAGAGGCCTTCCGCGCGACCTATTGCTAAATCATCCAGAGTGGCAATTTAATTGACCCAAAGTCAGTAGCATGATGTTGGAGAACCCATGCGACGCGCCCACCGCCCCGACCAGAAGGAAGTCCGACGCAAGGCCATCCTCGCCGGCGCGGCGGGGCTGTTCAGCGACTGCCGCTACGCCGAGCTCCACATGGCGGACCTGGCGCGCCGGCTCGACCTCGCCAAGGGCACGCTCTACCTCTACTTCCCCTCGAAGGAAGCGCTGTTCCTCGCCGTGCTGAAGGACGAGATGGGCGCCTGGTTCGAGGGCGCCACGGCGCGCCTGGCGGCCCTGGAGGGCGGCGGCGCCGACGCCAGCGGCCCCCTCGCCGACGCGCTGGTGGACGAGATGATGGCGCACCCGCGGCTGCCCAACCTCCAGGCCCTGGTGCACGGCGTGCTCGAGCAGAATGTGCCCACGGCCGAGGCCCTCGCCTACGCGCGCTTCCTCCACGCCGGCGTGGCGCGCGTGGCGGAGCTCCTGGAAGGCCGGTTGCCTGGGCTGCGGCCCGGCCGCGGCGCCGAGTTCCTGATCCGCTTCTACGCCCTCGTCATCGGCACCCGGCTCATGTCCAGCCGGCCTCCCGCCGTGCGGGAGGCCTTGCGGTCACCTGAACTGAAGGCCTTCGATTTCGACTTCGAGGGGATCTTCCGCCCCGCCGTCCGGGAACTGCTGGCGGGCATGCTGGAGCCCGCCCTGGTCAGGCCTTGAAGATGGAGGCCAGGTCGCCGTCGGAAGCGACGATGCGGCCGGCCTTGATCACCGTCTCGAAGCCGCCCCGCACCCAGTTCCGGACGCGGTAGAGGGCGGCGAAGGGGAAGGTGGGGCTGGCGGAGCCCGTGCCGCCCACGATCTCGGCGCCGCGGCGGACGTTGTCGGACATCCAGGAGGGCAGCGTCAGGTGGTAGGGGTTGCGGGTCACTTCGCCCTTGTGGAAGGAGATCGCGGCGACCAGGTCGGCCACCTCCGACGGCGCGCTCTCGACCATCAGGTTGGGCGTCTCCATGGGGTGCCAGTACTCCCACTCCACGACCCGGCACGCGAAGGCGGGGCCGAGGGTCTTGAGGGCGTCCACGACGAGGTGGTGCGTGCCGGTGTGGGTGGCGTGGTGGTCCTGGTCGTGGGGGAAGATGATCACCGATGGCCGGTGGTACGAGATGATCTGCGCGATCGTCTCCACGGAGGCGGCCCAGCCGTCGGGGTTCGAGGACTTGGTCTTCAGGTTGATGCTGGCGAGGCCGTTGGGCCGCGTGGTGATCAGCTCGAAGCCCAGGAAGTGGCAGGCGCCGTACATTTCCTGGAGGCGCGCCTCCTGGCGATCGACCCGGCTTCCCTGGGTGACGGCCACCACGCAGACCCGGTAGTTCAACTCACGACGCAGCCGGAGGGCCAGGGCGCCGGCGATGCACTCGTCGTCCGGATGGGGGGCGAAGAAGAGCACCCGGGGGGCGTTGTCCATGAGGCGCGGGGCGGGCTCGGGCGGGAGATCGCCCAGGGGCATGGCCTTCGCTTCCTCCTGAAGCCTGACGAATTCTTCGATGAAGTGGGTGTAGGGGTGGCTCACGATGCAAGCTCCTGTGCCAGCGGGACAACCATGAATACCACGACGGCCGGAGGGGGGATCCGAATTTCCTGGAAGCCCCCTAGGGCCGGTAATCGGCCGACGCCCGCTCCAGGATGTCGTTGAGCAGGTTGGCCTGGCGCTGCAGCCGCTGGACGATCCGCAGCAGGTCGGGGGGCACGCCGGTCTCCTCCAGCAGCTGGGTGGCCAGCAGGATGCCGTTGATGGGGTTCCGCAGATCGTGGACGAGTCTGCGGAAGGCCTCCCGCCGCAGGACCCGCCCGCGGGCCTCCGCCGCGCTCCGGTAGGCGGGGAAGGACACGCGGCGGACGCCGGTCTGGCGATAGCGGAAGGGGGACATGGGGGTTGGACCTGCGCCATTATTCCAAACCTGCGGCCGGACGGGGACAGAACCTGCCGTCTTTTTTGCGGGGCATTGCGCCGTCTCGCGTTCTCTGCCTGAATGGCAAGGGAGGGCCCATGCGACTGGCCGATTTGACCTTCCTGGTGATGGACACGGAGACCACCGGGCTCGATCCCCGGGCCGACAAGGTCGTCTCCATCGCCGGGGTGTGGACCCGGATGGGGGAGGGCGGCTTCCGCCGCGAGAGCTTCCTGGTGGACCCGGGCATCCCCATCCCCCCCGAGGCCTCCGCCATCCACCACATCGTGGACCGCCACGTGGCCGGCGCCCCGACCCTCGCCCAGGTCCTGCCCGTCTTCCAGGGGGACGATTTCCACGCCTACGTGGCCCACAACGCGGCCTTCGACTTCGGGTTCCTGCCGTCCCAGGGCAGGCCCGTCCTCTGCACCATGCGCCTGGCCCGCAAGGTCTGGCCCCGCCTGGCGCGGTATTCCAACCAGTACCTGCGCTACTTCCTCCGGCTGGAGGTGCCCGAGGCCGAAGGGCTCCCCGCCCACGAGGCCCTGGCCGACGCCCTCGTCACGAGCCGGCTGCTCCTGGCCGAACTGGCCTGGCTGGCGGAGAACCCCCAGCCCGGGGTGGAGACCCTGGCGGACCTCATCGCCTGGACCGAGGCTCCCAACCTCTTGGAGATCTGCAACTTCGGCTCCAAGCACCGCGGAACGCCCTGGGCCCAGGTGCCCCGGGACTACCTGGCCTGGATGAAGCGGGAGGTGCGGGACATGGATCCCGACACGCGCCACACCGTGGAGCACTACCTGCAGCGGGCCTGAATCCGGCCCGCCGAAGGGCCGGAATGCAGGCGGGGCAAGCGTGTTGTGCATTCCATCACGGTTTACCCGGGGCTGGCGGGGCGGATCCCGCGCGGTCCCCGGGAAGCCATGTGTCAAGTGATGCAAACAGGCATGTTGCCAGTCCATCGAAGGGCGATCGACTTTCGATCAAAGGTGGAGCGTTCGACTGTTTTTTCCAGGGTATTTGGTGCGGCAATGCCTAGAATGGAACCATCGCAGGGATTGCATAGATCGCGAAAGGGCCTCCAGCCGCTCGCCGGCCGGGCCCTGCCGACCCACAACCACTCGAGGGAGCCCGCGGATGGATACCAAGGCCAAGAAGGAGATGCTGGAGAAGCTGAGGAAGGAGGCCCTCCTCGGCGGGGGACAGGACCGCATCGACGCCCAGCACGCCAAGGGCAAGATGACGGCGCGCGAGCGCGTGGAGGCGTTCCTGGACAAGGGCACCTTCCGGGAGCTGGACGCCTTCGTCACGCACCGGACCCATGACTTCCAGATGGACCGCAAGACGTTCCTGGGCGACAGCGTCGTCACCGGGTGGGGCCAGGTCGACGGCCGCCCCGTCTACGTCTTCAGCCAGGACTTCACGGTCCTCGGCGGGAGCCTGGGCGAGGTCCACGCCGAGAAGATCTGCAAGGTCATGGACCTGGCTGTCAAGAACGGCGTGCCCGTGATCGGCCTCAACGATTCGGGCGGCGCCCGCATCCAGGAGGGCGTGGTCAGCCTCGGCGCCTACGCCGACATCTTCCTCCGCAACACGCTCGCCTCGGGCGTCGTGCCCCAGATCAGCGCCATCCTCGGCCCCTGCGCCGGCGGCGCCGTCTACAGCCCGGCCCTCACCGACTTCATCCTGATGGTCAAGAAGACCAGCCACATGTTCATCACCGGTCCCGACGTCGTGAAGACGGTCACCCACGAGGACGTGAGCATGGACGAGCTCGGCGGCGCGGGCATCCACGCCTCCAAGTCCGGCGTGGCCCACTTCGTCGCCGAGGACGAGAACGACGCCCTGGCGACCCTGCGCCAGCTGCTGTCCTACCTGCCCCTCAACAACATGGAGGATCCCCCGCGCGTCGACACCGGCGACGATCCGGCCCGCCGGGACGAGTCCCTCAACACCATCGTGCCCGACGATCCCCGCAAGGCCTACGACATGCACGAGATCATCTCGAAGGTCGTGGACAACGGCGAGTTCCTCGAGGTCCACCAGGCCTTCGCCGGCAACATGATCGTCGGCTTCGCCCGGCTCGACGGGCACGTGGTGGGCGTCGTCGCCAACCAGCCGCTCGTCCTCGCCGGCGTGCTCGACATCGACGCCTCGGTGAAGGGGGCCCGGTTCGTGCGCTTCTGCGACGCCTTCAACATCCCCATCGTCACCTTCGAGGACGTGCCCGGGTTCATGCCGGGCGTGGACCAGGAGCACCGCGGGATCATCCTCCACGGCGCCAAGCTGCTCTACGCCTACTGCGAGGCCACCGTGCCCAAGCTGACCGTCATCACGCGGAAGGCCTACGGCGGCGCCTACGACGTGATGAGCTCCAAGCACATCCGCGGCGACTACAACGTCGCCTGGCCCACGGCCGAGATCGCCGTGATGGGCCCCGACGGCGCGGTGAACATCATCTTCCGCAAGGAGATCGCCGAAGCCGCTGATCCCGCCGCCAAGCGCGCCGAGCTGATCGAGCTCTACAAGGACAAGTTCGCCAACCCCTTCGTCGCCGCCAGCCGCGGCTACCTGGACGACGTGATCGACCCCGCCGACACCCGCGCCCGCCTCATCGAGGCCCTGAAGATCTGCTCCGCCAAGCGCGACCAGAATCCGCCCCGCAAGCACAGCACGATGCCTTTGTGAGGTCCTGACCATGGGAAACAAGACGAGCATCAAGGAACTGGCGAAGCACCTCGAGGCCCCCTACTCCCACCTGGAGCTGGGCCAGGTCAACGATCACGCAGCCTACGTGATGAACTTCAAGGACGTCTACCCCTTCCACCGGCACATCATGGACGAGCTCTACCTGGTGCTGCAGGGCGAGATCACCATCCGCTTCAAGAACGCGCCCGCGATCCGCCTGAAGAAGGGGGAGAGCACCGTGGTACGGGCCTACACGACCCACTCCTCGGAATCCGCTGAAGGCGCCCTGGTGCTGATGATCAAGCCCAAGGAGATGTTCCCCCACCCCTCGGAAGTGGAGTAGCCCCATGGCGGCCAAACCATTGATGATCTGCGAAACCCTGCTGCGGGACGCCCACCAGAGCCTGCTGGCCACCCGCATGCGCACGGAGGACATGCTTCCGTTCTGCCACGACCTCGACGATATGGGCTTCTGGAGCCTCGAGGTGTGGGGCGGCGCCACCTTCGACACCGCCATCCGTTTCCTGGGCGAGAATCCCTGGGAGCGCCTGCGGGCCCTCCGCAAGGCCATGCCGAAGACCCGCCTCCAGATGCTGCTCCGCGGCCAGAACGTGGTCGGCTACAAGCACTACCCCGACGACATCGTCGAGAAGTTCATCGTGCTGGCCCGCAGGAACGGCATCGACGTCTTCCGCATCTTCGACGCCCTGAACGACCTCCGGAACATGGAATTCGCCATGAAGATCGCCAAGCGCGAAGGCGGCCACGTCCAGGGGACGATCAGCTACACCATCAGCCCGGTCCACACGGACAAGGCCTTCGTCCAGATGGGCCGCGACCTCAAGGCCCTCGGCGCCGACTCCATCGCCATCAAGGACATGGCCGGCCTCATCACCCCCTACATCGCCTACGACCTCGTCAAGGCGCTCAAGGAGGAGGTGGGCCTTCCGGTCCAGCTGCACACCCACTACACCTCGGGCTTCGGCACCTCGGCCCTCATCAAGGCCGCCGAGGCCGGCGTGGACGTCGTGGACACGGCCATCTCCGCCATGTCCATGTCCACCTCCCAGCCCCCCACCGAGACCCTGGTGGCCGCCCTCCGCGGCCAGGAGCGGGACACGGGCCTGGACCTCGCCCGGCTCGCCGACATCGCCCGCCGGATGGAGAAGGTGCGCAAGAAGTACGCGAGCTTCGAGGCCGGCGTCGCCGCCGTCGACGTGAACGTGCTCCAGTTCCAGGTCCCGGGCGGCATGCTCAGCAACCTGGTCAGCCAGCTCCGGCAGCAGGGCGCCATGGACAAGTACTACGACGTGCTGGACGAGATCCCGCGCGTGCGCAAGGACATGGGCTACCCGCCCCTGGTCACCCCCTCGAGCCAGATCGTCGGCACCCAGGCCACCCTGAACGTGGTCCTCGGCGAGCGCTACAAGGTGATCCCCGAGGAGGTGAAGCAGTACTTCCGGGGCTTCTACGGCAAGCCCCCGGCGCCCATGGATCCCGCCATCCAGAAGCTGGCCATCGGGACCGAGAAGCCCATCACCTGCCGGCCCGGCGACCTGCTTGAGCCCGGCTGGGAAGCCGCCCGCAAGGAGATCGGCGACCTCGCCCAGAGCGAGGAGGATGTCATGAGCTACGCCCTCTTCCCGCAGATCGCCAAGCCGTTCCTGGCCCGGCGCAAGCAGGGCCTGGGGGGCAAGGAGGAGACCGCCGCGGCCATCGCCGCCGCGCTCTTCGCGCAGTCCGACGCCAAGGCCGCCAAGCCGGAACCGTCGGCGGGCCCCTGCGGCGGGTCCATGTGGAAGATGGCCGGCAGGGCCGGCATCCAGAGGGGGTGGTGAGGCCATGGCGACCAAGTTCAAGCTCAAGCTGGAGGGCCAGGCCTACGACGTCGAGCGCCGGGACGGGCTCATCATCGTCAACGGCGTCGAGTTCACCCTCGCCGAGAAGGACGGCCAGTTCCTCGTGGCCGGCACCCCCCACGCCGTGAAACTGGGCGCCGCCACCGCCGAGGTGGACGGCATCACCTACGCCATCGAGGCCGAAGGCCTCGAGGAGCCCGCCGCCGGGCGGGGCCGCCGCGCCGTGAGCACCAAGGCCGCGGACGAGGCCGGGGCCCTCACCGCCATCATGCCGGGCCTCATCATCAAGGTCCTCAAGAAGGAGGGCGACAAGGTCGAGGCCGGCGAGACCGTCCTCATCCTCGAGGCCATGAAGATGCAGAACGAGGTCCAGGCCAAGGCCGCCGGGACCATCCGCCAGATGAACGTCAAGCAGGGCGAGAACGTGGAGATGCGCCAGGTCCTCTGCGTCATCGAATAGCCCGGCCGCGGCCGGAAAGAAGACGGATCGACGCCCGCCGGCGCGGGCATCGATCCGTCTTCGTTCGGGCGGCGCGGCCAAATCCATCGTAAGATGATGCTGAATCCCATCCCATGAGGTAACCATGCGCACCCCCCTGCTCCTGGCGACGGCCCTCTGCCTGCCCGCGGTCTGCCAGACGCCGGCCCCCGCCGACAACCCCTTCTTCCAGGCCTGGGACACGCCCTTCGGCGTCCCGCCCTTCGCGCAGATCAAGGAGGCCCACTTCCTGCCGGCCTTCAAGGAGGGCATGGCCCGCCACAAGGCCGAGATCGCCGCCATCGCCGGGTCCAAGGACGCGCCCACCTTCGCGAACACCATCGAGGCGCTGGAACTGTCCGGCCAGCTCCTGGAGCGGGTCGGCATCGTGTTCGGGGCCCTGTCCGGCGCCGAGACCAACCCGAAGCTCCAGGCCATCAACCGCGAGCTGGCCCCGCTGCGCTCGGCCCACTACGACGACATCAACCTGGACCCCCGCCTCTGGGCCCGGGTGAAGGCGGTGTGGGAGAACCGCGCCAAGGAGAACCTCACCGGCGAGCAGCTGCGCCTCCTGGAGGACCGCCGCAAGGGCTTCCTCCGCGCGGGGGCGGACCTCTCGCCGGAGAAGCAGGCCCGCATGCGCGCCATCAACGGGGAGCTCTCCCGCGCGGGCGTGGCCTACGGCGACCGCCTCCTGAAGGCCACCAAGGACTTCGTCCTCGTCGTGACCGACCCCAAGGACCTCTCCGGCCTGCCTGAGGGGGCCAAGGCCGCCGCGGCCGCCGCGGCGAAGAAGGCCGGCAAGGAAGGCGCCTGGGTGTTCACCCTGGACGCCCCCAGCATCTGGCCCTTCCTCCAGTACGCCGACAACCGCGACCTCCGCCGCCAGCTCCTGCAGGGCTACCTGGACCGCTGCCAGGCCGGGGAGAACGACACCCGCGCCCTGGCCAACCAGATCGCGAACCTGCGCGTCGAGAAGGCCAGGCTCCTGGGGTATCCCACCTGGGCCCACTACATCCTCGAAGAGAACATGGCCAGGACGCCCGAAGGCGCCTACGGCCTCCTGAAGCCCGTGTGGAAGGCCGCCCTGGCCAAGGCCAAGGTGGAGCGGGCCGAACTCCGCAAGGCCATGGCCAAGGACCTGCCCGGGGCGAAGCTGGAGGCCTGGGACTGGCGCTACTACCAGGAGAAGGTCCGCAAGGCCAGGTTCGACCTGGACGAGACGGCCCTCAAGCCCTACTTCAGCCTGGACCAGGTGCGCTCCGGCGCCTTCGGCCTGGCGACGCGCCTCTACGGGGTCACCTTCACCGAGGTGAAGGACATCCCGGTCTACCATCCGGAAGTGCGGGTCTTCGAGGTGAAGGAGGCGGATGGACGCCACCTGGGCCTCCTCTACACCGACTACCACCCCCGCCCCGGCAAGCGCGGCGGGGCCTGGTGCGGGAGCCTGCGCCCCGGCCGCGAGCGCCACAGGATCACCCCGGTGGCCACCAACGTCTGCAACTTCACCCGCCCCGCGGGCGACGCGCCGGCGCTGCTGACCCCCGACGAGGTGCGCACCCTCTTCCACGAGTTCGGCCACGCCCTGCACGGCCTCTTCTACAACGGCCAGTACCGCGGCCTGGGCAGCACCTCCCGCGACTTCGTGGAGCTGCCGAGCCAGATCATGGAGAACTGGGCCATGGAGCCGGAGGTCCTCAAGACCTACGCGCGCCACTGGAAGACCGGCGAGCCCATCCCCGCCGCCCTGGGCGACAAGGTGAAGAAGTCCCGCACCTTCGGCGAGGGCTTCGCCACCACCGAATACATGGCCGCCGCCCTCCTCGACATGGACTGGCACACCCTGACCGAGGTGAAGGACCGGGACGTCAATGCCTTCGAGAAGGCGAGCCTGGCCAAGTGGGGCCTGCCGCCCGAGATCCCCGTCCGCTACCGCACCCCCTACTTCAACCACATCTGGGGCGGCGGGAACGGCTACAGCGCCGGGTACTACGCCTACATCTGGAGCGCCGTGCTGGACAGCGACGCCTTCCTGGCGTTCAAGGAGAAGGGCGACCTGTACGACCCCGCCACCGCCCGGGCCTTCCGCACCCGGGTCCTGGAGATGGGCTCGACGAAGGACCCCGCCCAGCTCTACCGGGACTTCCGGGGCCGGGATCCCAAGGTGGACGCGCTGCTCATCAAGCGCGGCCTGAAGCCGGCCCCAGCGAAGGCGGCCCGCTGACCTGACGGGAGGCTGGAGGGCCGGGCCCTCCCGCCCTCCCTGGCCCTTGAACGGGGGCCCCGGTCGGGGTTAGCTGCGGGACGAGGTCCCCATGCGCCCCCGCCTCCATGCCGTTCCTTCGCTCCAGCGCCTCGCCTCCCTCCTGGGGGAGGCGGGGCGCGCCTGGCTCCGGCACCGGGCCCAGAGCCGGGGCGCGGCCCTGGCCTACTACGCCCTCTTCTCGCTGTCGCCCCTCCTGGTGCTGCTCCTGGCCGCCGCGGGCCGGGTGCTGGGGCCCCACGCCGCGCGGGGCGAGGTCTTCGCGCGGCTGGAGGGGCTCCTGGGGCCCGCGGGGGCCCGCGCGGCGGAGTCGGTGGTCCTGGACGCGAACCTGCCGGGGGCCGGGGCGGTGGCGGCCCCCGTGGCCCTGGCGCTCCTGCTCCTGGGCGCGACGACGGTCTTCGCCGAGCTGAAGGACTGCCTGGACGAGGTCTGGGACTGCGGCCCCCGGGCGCCCCGGGGCCTCCTGGGGGCGCTGCGGGGCCGTTTCCTGGCCCTGGCGGCGGTGGGGGCGCTGGGGCTGCTCCTGGCGGCCTCCGTGGCCCTCTCGGCGGGCCTGGCGCTCCTGGGCCCCGCGGCGCCCCGGGCGGCCCCGTTCCTGGCGCGGGGGCTGAGCCTGGCCCTGCTCGGGACCCTCGTCGCCGTCCTCTACCGCCTCCTGCCCGCGTGCGGACCGGCCTGGGGGGACGCCGCGAAGGGAGCCTGCCTCACCCTGGCGCTGGCCGCGGCCGCGGCGAGGCTCCTGGAGGCCTACCTGGCCCGCGGGGCCCTGCAGTCCACCTTCGGGGCCGCGGGGTCGCTGGCGGCCTTCCTGCTGTGGGTCTACGGCATGGCCCAGGTCTTCCTGCTGGGGGCGGAGTTCGCGCGCGCCCTGGGGGCGGGGCGGAGGTGACCCCGGCCCGGGCCCGGATCGGGCAGAATGGACAGGAACCCTTTCGGATCCCACCCATGCAGAAGCTTCCCGTCATCGCCCTGGACGGCCCCTCCGGGGTCGGCAAGTCCACCACCGCCAAGGCCGTCGCCAAGGCCCTCGGCTGGCAGTACCTGGACACGGGGGCCATGTACCGGGCCACCGCCCTGGCCCTGCGCCGCGCCGGGGCCTCCCTGGAGGACCGGGAGGCGGTGGAGCGGGTGCTGGGCGCCCTGCGCATCTCCCAGCGCGGCACCCGGGAGTTCCTCGGGGACGAGGACGTGAGCGACGCCATCCGCACCCCCGACGTGAGCCGCATGGTGACCCCCGTCTCCGCCGACGCCCGCGTGCGGGAGGTCCTGGTGGAGCAGCAGCGGGCCCTGGCCCGGGAGGGCGGCTGGGTCGTGGACGGCCGGGACATCGGCACCGTGGTCTTCCCCGACGCCTGCTGCAAGGTCTTCCTCACCGCCAGCGTCGAGGTCCGCGCGCGGCGCCGCACCCTGGAGCTGGAGGCCAAGGGCACCCCCCAGCCCTTCGCCGAGGTGGCCTCCGACATCGAGCGCCGGGACCACGCCGACTCCACCCGCGCCGTCGCCCCCCTTCGCCGGGCCGAGGACGCCGTGGAACTGGACAGCGGCGACCTGGACCTGGACCAGGTGGTGGCCTGGATCGTGGACCTGCACCGGGGCCGCGGGCACGGCGGGAACCCGGTCCACTAGGGTGTGTACGTAATCTAGGATAGTAATGGCTAATACCCATCCGTGCCGGAGCATGGAGGAGCTGGAATAGTGAGTCTGTGCTGCAGTGCCTGATGGCGCCGCGCATTCGCAGCATCCTATTGGAACGCGGAGGCGCGGAGGATCTCGCTGAGGCTCGCGGAGAAAGGATCAAGCCCACAAGCCCCCTCCACTCGATATCCAGGAAAACCTCCCGCTTCACCTTATGGCCGGCCAGTCTCAGGGAGTGCGCCAGACAGACCTTGTAGGGATCTTCCAGGAGTCCGTGCCCCAGAGCCTTCTGGATCTCGATGGCCTCCCCGATGATGGCCTGGGTGATCTCCTTGTGCGGATGATCCTCCCCGTCGACCTCTCCCCAATGCCTTCCCATCACGCCTCCCGTTGGGACGTGTCATTGGGAGGTGGCAGGTTCCAGGAGCGCTTTCCTCCGCGACCCTCTGCGAGATCCTCCGCGCCTCCGCGTTTCATAGGATCAATGAGGATCCGGAACGCTTGTCACCCTCCGCTCATAGCCTCAGCCAGATCACGATGCAGGCCAAAGCCACCTGGGCTGAGAAACTTCGCGCCGTTTTGTCGAACCTGGCGGCCAGCGCCCTGAACTGTTTGAGCTTGGCGAACCCATGCTCGATGGCATGGCGGGCCTTGTATAGGTGTGAGTCCCAGGCCGCCGGATTCTTGCGCCGGGGATGAGGTGGGATGACGGCTGTCGCACCCATGGCCTCGATCGCCTTCCTTACCGGGTTCCCATCGTAGGCCCGATCTCCGAACACGTACTCTGCCTGCCAACCGCACAGCAATCCTTCAGCAGACCGGCTTTCATGGGCTTGCCCCGGAGTGACCAGGAAATCCAAAGGATTACCGTGGGCATCGCAGATCAAATGGATCTTGGTCGAGCATCCACCCCGAGATCGTCCGAGCGCCTGGTTCCAGAGCCCCCCCTTTTGCCTGCTGAAGGTTGATGAGCGCGAAGGATGGTGCCATCCGGCATGACCCACTCCAGGTCGGCTTCCTTGCGCAGGAACTCCAGGATCCTTTGCCACACGCCGCGCTTGGTCCAGGCCTCAAATTGCGTGTACACGCTTGTCCAAGGTCCAAATTCCTCCGGCAGGTCCCTCCACGGGGCAAGGTCCCTCCACGGTGCCCCAGTCCTGTGCCTCCACAGGATCGCCTCCACCATGGGACGGTTGGGGTGACGGGATCGCCCCATCCCTCCACGCTCTGGCGGAAGGAGCGGTTCAAACTTTGCCCACATGGCATCGGTCAGGAAACGTCTCGGCATCGTTACCCCAGGAAAATTCGTGGTGTACGAGCCTTTACGTATGAGTACAAATTAACTATTTATCTAATCTATAGATTCCGAACACAGCCTAAGCGTCCGTCTCCCGGACGCTTTCTTGGCAACCCTCCTAGACCCTGAATTCGTCCGCGCGCCAGGTCTGGATGCGCTTCTTGATGGCCTCGGCCCCCAGCTGTTCGGCGACGGCCTCCCGGACCCGGTCGGCCAGCTCGCCGTCGGAGGCGAAGCGCAGGGCCACGAACTGGGCGGGGGTCAGGCGGGCGATGTCCGGCTGCTGTTCCGCCGGCAGCAGGGCCTTCATGCGCAGGGTCTCCTCGAGGCGGATCAGGCGGTCCTGGACCCGCAGGGGGTTGCCGCGCACCTTCCAGAAGAGGATGAAGAGGAAGGCCACGAGGACCAGCTCGGTCCAGGAGCCGGGGCGCTGCTGGAGGACGTGGCGGACGACGGACGCGGCGAGGAGGAGCCAGAGGACCGTGGCCCCATAGTGGTACAGGGGGTCCATGCGGCGGTGGGTTTCGTAGGTTTGGCTCATGGGAGCTCCTAGCGCGGCGGCCGGAAGGCCTGGATGACGGCGGGGTCGGTGTCCAGGAAGGGGCCGCCGGCCAGTTCGATGCAGTAGGGGATGGCGGGGAAGACGGCGTCCAGGCACTCCCGGATGGCGCGCGGGCGGCCCGGGAGGTTCACGATGAGGCTGGCGCCCCGGAGGCCGGCGATCTGGCGGGAGAGGATGGCGGTGGGCACGTACTGGAGGGAGACGGCCCGCATGCGCTCCCCGAAGCCGTCCAGGATCCGGGGACACACGGCCCGGGTCGCCTCGGGCGTCACGTCGCGGGGGGAGGGTCCGGTGCCGCCGGTGGTGAGCACGAGGCAGCAGTGCGCCTCGTCCACGAGGGCCCGGAGGGTGGCCTCGATGATCGGTTGTTCGTCCGGGATCAGGCGGACCACGGGCTCCCAGGGCGTGCTGAGGTAGGCCTGGAGGGTGTCCCGGATGGCGGGACCGGAGAGGTCCTCGTAGACGCCGGTGCTGGCCCGGTCGGAGATGGTGACGATGCCGATTCGTGCGTTCATGGGGTCATCCTACCCCCTTTCGGCCCGCCGGGACCGGCCCAAACGCACCGCGCCCCCGCGTTCCCGGAGGAAGGCGGGGGCGCGGGGGCCGGGAGCGATCAGTGGTCGTGGTCGCAGTCGGGCCCGTGGACGTGCTCGGCGGCCTTCACGGCGGCGGGATCGCCGCCCTCCTGGTGCTCCAGGTCGCCGCCCTCGACGCCGCCGGCGTCATAGCGGGCCTGGGGGATGCCGGCCTCGCGGCGGCGCTCCAGCTCCACCTGGGCCGCGAAGGCGGCCTTGTCCAGGAGCTCCTCCTGGATGGTGGCGGTCTTCAGGATCAGCTCGAAGATCTTGTCGGTGCGGACCCGGCCCTTGATCTCGGTGGTCGCGCCGCGCTGCTCCAGGTTGGCCCGGAAGGCCTCGAAGGGCTGCTGGATCTTGTGCTCGTCCATGATGGCGCGGACTTCGGCGTCGATCTCCTCGTCGCTCACCTGGATGTCCTCGGCGTTGCCGATGGCCTGAAGCAGGTAGCCGCTGCGGACGGCCCGCTCGGCATCCAGCTTGCGGCTGTTCCGGTAGGCGCCCCAGTTGATGTTCTTGGGATCGACGCCCTGACGGGCGGCCATCTCGGCGAATTCCTGGCAGTAGTCATCCAGCTGCAGGCTGACCATGGAGGCGGGCACTTCGAAGGGGGCGGCTTCCAGCAGGGCGTCCAGGACGGCGGACTGCAGGCGGGTGAGGGCGTCGCGCTCGGAGGCCTCTTCCAGGTCCTTGCGGACGAAGGCCTTCAGGTCCTCGAGGCTCTCGTGCTCGCCCAGGTCCTTGGCGAACTCGTCGCCCAGCTCGGGGATGTCGCGGCGGCGCAGGTCCTTGAGGGTGGCCTCGTAGGCCACGGCCTTGCCGGCCATGGCGCGGTTGGGGTCCTCGGCGGGGATGGTGATGGAGAACTTCCGGGTCTCCTCGACCTTCATGCCCACGATCTCCTGGTCGAAGGGGCGGCCTTCGGCGAGCTGGATCACCTGGTCGGTGTAGGTCATGGCCTTCATGCCCTGGGGCTTGACCTTGATGTCGAGGGTGGCGAAGTGGCCGAGGCCGGCGGGGGCGTCGTCCACGGGGATGAACTTGGCGTTCTGCTGGCGCAGGCTCTCCAGGTGCTCGGCGACGGCCTCGTCATCGATGGCCCGCTTGCGCTTGGTGACGGTGAGGTTCTTGTAGTCGGGCAGGTCCACGGCGGGGGCCACGTCGAACATGGCGCGGAAGGAGCCGGGCTCGCCCTCCTTCAGGTCCACCTTCTCGAGGGCGGGGCGGGAGATGGGGAAGACGCCCTCGGAGGAAGCCGCCTGCATGAAGTGGCGGTTCACCAGGTTCTCCGCCACCTCGGAGAGGATCTCGCGCTCGTAGCGCTGCATCAGCACGTCCTTGGGGGCCTTGCCGGGACGGAAACCGGGGATCCGCACCTTGGGCGCGATCTTCGCGAGGACCTTGCCGTACTCCTCCGAGACCTCCGAGGCCGGGACGGTGACGTCGATGGACTTCCGCGTGGGGGAGTGGTGGGTGAGGCTGGACGGCATGGATGCTCCTGTACCGGTTTTGGGTTTCTGACTTGGTGCGAATGGCGGGACTCGAACCCGCACGGTGCGAACCGCTGGAACCTAAATCCAGTGCGTCTACCAGTTCCGCCACATTCGCTGGGTACTGCGAAAGATCTGTCGTGGTGCGCCCGGAGCGACTCGAACGCCCGACCCTCAGGTTCGAAGCCTGATGCTCTATCCAGCTGAGCTACGGGCGCACAACGAAACCGCTATTTTGCCATGATCGGCGCAGGATTTCACGGGTCAAAACGGCGGGAGGCCCCCCCCGGGCTGATCCGCCTGGAAGCACCAGGCGTCCTCCACGGCGAAGGTCCTGAGTTTCTCGAGGTCCCCGTCGGCGAGGCCAAGCTTGGCCGCTTGCTCCCATTCCCCGGGCAGGGTCGTGGGGATGACGCCCGGATCATCGGTCCCGAGGGCGCAGCGGACCCCCGCCGCCAGGAAGCGGGGCAGGGGGTGCGCGCCCAGGTCGGGGACGAGGGCGAAGTTGGAGGTGGGGCAGATGTCCAGGGGGATGCGCCGCTCGGCGAGGAGCTCCACGAGGGCGGGATCGCCCGCGGCCCGCACGCCGTGGACGATGCGGGTGGCCCCCGCGTCCAGGATCGCGTCCCGCACGTTGGAGCCCGGCCCGTTCTCGCCGGCGTGGGCGGCGAGGCGCAGCCCGGCCTTGCGCGCGCGCTCGAACACCGGCGCCCACGCCCGGAAGGGCACGCGCTCCAGGCCCCCCGTGGAGAACCCGGCCACCCACGGCGGCAGGCCGGGCAGGACGAGGTCGAGCACCTCGTGGCCGTGGTCCACGCCGAAGTGGTTCACCGCGTCGATGATGGCGACGATCTTCACGCCCTGGGCGCGGGCCTCGCGGATGCCGTCGTCCAGGCCCCGCCAGAGGGCGTCCAGGTCCAGGAACCTGGCCTGGCGGACGAGGAAGTGCGGGGAGACCCACAGGTCGACGCCGCGGTCCGCGCCGTTGGCCGGCGGCAGCCGTTTGACCGTGGCGCGCACGGCGTCCCGCACGGCCTCGGCGCTGGTGAGGAAGCCGCACGCGAAGAAGAAGGCGTCGATGAAGCCTTCGAAGGGCACGGCCTCGCCGCGCCAGAGGGCCTCCAGGCTCGCGGGAGGCGTTCGGCCGAGCTTCGCGGCCTCGGTCCGGACCCAGTCCGCATCCAGGCTGCCCTCCAGATGGGCGTGCCGGTCAACGGTCGGGCAGGACCCGGTCATTCGTCGTAGTCGTCCATCTGCAGGTCGCCGGGATCCACCCCTTCGGCCCGCGCGCCGGAGATGCCGAGGCTCTCCTCGAGGCCGTCTTCGGCGGCCACGTCGGCCTCGCCTTCGGCGATGAAGTCGTCATCGATCTGCAGGGCGGCCTTCTCCTTCTTGGCGGCCTTGGGCTTGGCGGGCGCCTCCTTCTGGTTGGCGCCGCACTTGGGGCAGACGGGCTCCGGTTTGCCGAAATCATAGAATTTGGCATTGCACCCGAAGCAGCTCCATTTCTTCCCAAGATTCGCCATGGCTTCCTCAATCCCGTTTAAGGGACAAGGATTTACCACGAAACGCCGAATCTGTATAGGAAAACCGGGGGCCCTCAGGGGTGGGTGGAGGCGGCCCAGGGGGCCGGTCCGAGCCGGGAGGGGTCCCCTCCGCAAAGCTGGTGTACGACCGTGTTGTAGAAAATCTGGTGCTGGGACTCGAGGTCCCCGCCGTAGCGTTCGACGAAGGAGGCCCGGCTCCGGTCCAGCTCGTCCCGGAGGGCGGCGTACAGGTTCCCCTGCTGCTGGCCCTGGGCGACCTTGGCCGGGAAGTAAAGCTCGATGTCCCCGACGAGGACCCGGGCGCTCCGCTCGGCGTTCTGGCGGACCTTCGGATCGAGGGCCGGCGCGGCCTCGGCGATGGGTTCGGGGATGCGCTGGGTCAGGCTCGAGGGGTGGACCTCGGGGGCGGGGGTCCGCTCCTCCTCCTTGGCGCCGGCCAGGTGGGACAGCTTGGCTTCGGCGGCCAGGGCCAGGGCCCGGACGGGGGCGCTGCCGGCGAGGAGGTCCGCCTCGCCGCCATCCGCCAGCAGGAGGGCGACCACCTTGCGGCGCAGGCGAAGGGGCAGGACGAGGGCCTGGCGGGCCGGGGCCGCGGCCAGGGCGCCGAGGAGGGCGGGGTAGGCGGCGCTGTCCTCCTGGAGGACGCGCAGGCGCCCGTGGAGGAGGGCCTCCAGGTCGGAGGGGGGCACCACGGGGGTGCGGGGGGCGGTGCCGTCGAAGCCGCGCAGGGAGAAGAGGGTGGCGATGCCCTGCTTGATGACGAAGACGGCGCTCCGGGCCGCGAAGGGGTGGAGGCCCTCCAGGAGCTGCTTGAGGACCTCGCCCTGGGTGCCCGCGTCCTCCAGGCGGTCGAGCGCGGCCTCCAGGGCCTCGGCCCTGGCCGGGATGGCCTCGGGCACGGGCGGGGGGGCGGGGACGGGCATGGCGGCCCGGAGCGCCTCGAGGAGGGCGTCGTCCGGGGTCAGGTGCGAGGCGGCCTCGCTCCACGCCACCATCACCTGCTCGAGCAGGGCCTGCTGCCTGCGGGTCATCCATTCCTGGAGAAGGTGCTTCACCGATGCCTGAACTTGGGCGTCCATCTGGGATCCTGGCTTTTCCAGCATGGTATCCCAAGGCATCCCCCGGCTGGCAATTATTCCCGTCCGGCGCTAGGATTCACCCTGGTCCGGGTCCGCCCCAGGCGGGGCCCGTGGGGAGCGCGGATGGCGGATCTTTCAATCCAGGTCAAGGAGGTCGACGGGGTGGCCGTGCTGCGGCCGGAGGGCTTCATCAACGCCCACACCGTCCGCATGTTCGAGGACGCCCTCGAGAAGCTGGTGGCCCAGGGGCGCTTCACCATCCTGCTGGACTGCCGCGCCTTGAACTACATCAGTTCGGCCGGCCTCGGCGCCATCATGGGCCTCATCGAGACCGTCCGCGAGAACGGCGGGGACATCCTGCTCTGCAACCTCGCGGAGAACGTCTACGCCATCTTCGACACCCTCGGCTTCACCCAGCTCTACCGGGTGTTCCGGAGCGACGCCGACGCCTTCGAGGCGCTGAGCGGGAAGGCCTGAGTGAAGCCCGCGGCCGACCCCGAAGCCTTCCGGCTGGTCATCCCCAGCCAGACCCGCTACCTCAACCTGGTCACGGCCATGGCCAAGCGGGCCTCCCTCGTGGCCGGCATGGACGACGCCACCGCGGCCAAGGTCTCCATCGCGGTGGACGAGGCCGTCACCAACGTGATCATCCACGCCTACCGGGGCGAATCGGACCACCAGGTGGAGATCGAGCTGCGGTTCACGCCCGACCGCCTCGAGATCCGCATCTGGAACACGGGCGGGGGCCTCCATGACGAGGACGTGGTCCTGCCCGATCCCCGGGAATACGTGAAGCACCCCCGGAAGGGCGGCCTCGGGCTTCTCCTCATGAGCCGGTTCATGGACGAGATCCACTTCCAGAACCTCGACGGCCGGTCGGAGTGCTGCATGATCAAGCGGGTCTCCTGAAGGCCCCCATGGAACCCGAGCCCTTCTCCCCCTTCGAGCGACTCCGGGAGCTCTGCACGCGGATCCCCGAGGGGACCCAGGAGCTGCTGCCCATCGTGGACTTCCTGGAGACCTTCCCGGAGCAGGTCACGGAGGAGGCGCTCATCCACCTGGTGGGCGTGACGGCCCTGGGCATCGCCAAGTCCCCCCAGGGCGGCCTCTGGAACGGCACCCGCTGGCTCTTCCTGCGGGGCGCCGCCACCCCCTATCCCTCCAACCCCGGCCAGGGCTGGACGAGCCTGCCCTGGGTCTACGGGGACGAGCAGTATGGCTGGCTGGTTGTGCGCACGCCCCAGCCGCCCGTGGCCCTGACCCTCCTCCTGTCCATTTCGGCGCCCCTCCTCGCCTGGCGCCGCCTGGAGGCCACCCGCAGCGACCAGAACCGGGCCCTGGCCCTCCAGCTGAGCCGCCTCAACACCCTCTTCGACCTCACCCGGAACCTGGGGGAGGTGGAGACCCGGGTGGAGCTGATCCGCCTCATGGGCAACACCCTGGCGGGGGAGTTCCACATCCAGCGCCTGCTCGTGGTGGGGGCCGACGGCACCGTCCTCCACAGCCGGGGCCTGGGCACCCTGCCCGATGCCCTCACCGGGGACGACCTGCACCGCATCTTCCTGGAGAAGGGCCTCATCCACGCCGTGGAACTGCGGGACCAGGACCACAGCCACGGCTTCGCCTACGCCGCCGATCCGCCCCTGGGGCCCCTGACGGACGAGGACGAGCTCTTCCTGCAAACCCTGCTGAACATCACCAGCAGCCAGCTGAGCGCCCTCGAACTGCGGGAGAGCCGCATCCAGGCCATGCGCCTGGAGAAGGACCTGGAGCTGGCCCGCAACATCCAGCGGCGCATCCTCCCCAAGCGCCTGCCCGAGCCCGAGGGCTGGCAGTGCGCGGCGGCCAACCTCCCCTACCAGGCCGTCGGCGGCGACCTGTACGACCTGTGGATGGCCTCGGACGTGGACCGGAGCCCCCGGCTCCACCTGGCCGTGGCGGACATCTCGGGCAAGGGCCTGCCCGCCTCCCTCATGATGACCCAGCTCTCCGCCTTCCTCCGGGCCATGGCGGACCGGCGCGTCGAGGACTGGGGCAAGCTGGCCCTGCGCCTCAACGCCCGCATGAACGAGGTGCGGGACCGGAACCGCTACGCCACCCTCTTCATGGGCAGCCTCAACCCCGCCACCGGGGACCTGCGCTACGTGAACGCCGGCCACAACCCGCCCCTGCTGGTGCCGGGGGACGGACGGCCTCTGGAACGGTTGATGCCCACGGGCCCCATGGTGGGCCTCCTCCCCGGCGCGGCCTTCACGGAGGGGCGGGCCACGATGCGGCCCGGCGACGCCCTGGTCATCTTCACGGACGGGGTCGTGGAGGCCGAGGACACCCAGGGGGCGGACCTGGGGGAGGCCCCGCTCGTCGAATGCGTCCGGTCCCTCCCCGACGCGACCGCGGACGATCTGTTCGAGGCCCTGCTCACCCGCACCTTCCAGCACATGGCTGGCGGCGGGTTCAAGGACGATGTGACGCTGGTGGTGGTGAAGCGGCTGTAGGGGCGGCGCCCCGCCGCTCACGGCTCGAGGATCACCAGCGTCCGGGTCTCCACCTCGCCCGTCGCCACGCGCGCGAGCTGGAGGGTGGCGGTGCCGGGCGTCCCGGGGGCGCGGTAGGTCCACAGGGACGGATGGGCGGGATCCTGTTCCACCGCCCCCCGGCCGGCTTCCAGGACCGACAGGGTGTACGTGCCCGGCCTCTCGGCCACCGCCACCCGCAGCGAGGCGTTGGCCGCCACCCGGTCGGAGGTCCGGGAGTCCAGGGGGTTCACGATGCGCATGGCCCCGCCCAGGAGCGGCGCGTCCGTCACGGTCACCTCGGCCTGGTCGGTCACCGTCGGAAAGGCGACGAGGGCCGCCCGCACGTGGTAGACGCCGGCCGTGGCCGGGGCCACGTACGTGGCGTTGTCCGCCTGGATCTGGCCGCCGCCGGGTTCGACCACGGTGAGGGTGGTGGCGGTGGACACGCCGCCCGTGGTGTTGGCCGTGGCCGTGAACACGACGGAACCGCCAGTCTGGACGGTGACCTGGCGGGGGGAGAGGGCCACGGTGGAGACGGCCGCGGGATTCTGCGGGCGGCGGCCGCCGCCGCCGCAGGCCAGCAGGACGGCGAGGGCCGCCCCCGCCAGGGCGGGGACGCGGGGACGGGTGGAACTATTCATAATTAATTTATTTCGACTCCTGCCTGTGGTGTGCCCCGGCCGGGGCGCAGGTTCCCGCCGGATCCCTTCCGTCCGTCCGGAGGCGGAGGTGAAGGCTCCCGCCGGTGCGGCTACGATGGGACGGGAGTCGCTTATGAACGGAATGAAGACCTTCCTCCTGATCATGGTCATGACCGGCGTCCTGGTCTTCGTGGGGAACCTGCTCTACGGGGACATGGGCATCATCCTCGCCCTGGGCTTCGCCATCCTCATGAACGGCGTCGGCTATTTCTTCTCGGACAGCATCGTCCTGGCCGCCTACCGCGCCCAGCTCGTGGGCCCCCAGGACGCCCCTGAACTCCACGCCATCGTGGCCACCCTGGCCCAGCGCGCGGGCCTGCCCATGCCCCGCGTGGCCATCATCCCCGACGAGACCCCCAACGCCTTCGCCACCGGCCGGAACCCCGAGCACGCGGTGGTGGCCGTGACCGAGGGGATCCTGCGGGCCCTCTCCCGCCCGGAGCTGGAGGCGGTGATCGCCCACGAGCTGGGGCACGTCAAGCACCGGGACATCCTCATCGGCAGCCTCGCGGCGGTGCTGGCCCAGGCCATCATGTTCGTGTCGCGCCTCGCCCTCTGGTTCGGCCCGCGCCGGGATGACGACGAGGGCGGCGGCAACGCCCTCGTGGCCATCCTCGTCATGATCCTCGGTCCCATCGCGGCCATCCTGCTCCAGATGGCCATCAGCCGCTCCCGGGAGTACCTGGCCGACGACTATTCCGCCCACGTGACTGGCCGTCCGGACATGCTCGCGTCCGCCCTGGGGCGCCTGGAGTCCTACAACCAGCAGGTGCCCATGCGCGACGCCCAGCCCGCGACGGCCCACATGATGATCGTGAGCCCCCTCCGGGGCGGCGGCCTCATGGGGCTCTTCAGCACCCATCCCCCGCTGAGCCGGCGCATCGAGCGGCTCAACGCCATGGCCGTGCAGATGCGCTGACCATGCGGGAGCGCATCGGGAAGTTCGAGATCGTCAAGCTGCTGGGCAGCGGCTCCATGGGCGAGGTGTTCCTGGCCCGGGACCCGGTCCTGGGCCGGCAAGTCGCGGTCAAGACCATCCGTCCCAACGCCCATTTCACCGCCGAGGCCCAGGCCCGCTTCGAGCGGGAGGCGCGCGCGGCCGGGGCCATGAACCACCCCAACATCGTCACGATCTTCGATTTCGGCGAGGACGAGGGCACCCACTACCTGGTGATGGAGTACGTGGAGGGGGAGGACCTGGCCGCCGCCCTGCGGGGGGGCGACTACGGGACGGAGGAACTGCTGGAGCTCCTGGCCCAGGCCTGCGAGGGCCTGGCCTTCGCCCACGAGCGCGGCGTGGTCCACCGGGACATCAAGCCCGCCAACATCCTCGTGACCCGCCTGGGGCGGCGGCCCGTGGCCAAGCTCATGGATTTCGGGGTCGCCCATGTGGAGACCAGCGAGCTGACCCAGGCCGGGAACTGGATGGGCACGGCCAACTACATGGCGCCCGAGTACCTGGAGTCGGGCCGCGCCCAGCCGGCCTCGGACCTCTTCGCCATGGGCGTGGTGCTCTACGAGATCCTCACCGGCGGCCGGAAGCCCTTTTCCGGGGACAGCCCCATGTCGGTGCTCGCCGCCATCCTGCGCATGGAGCCCGCGCCCTTCACGGCCGAGGAACAGGCCGCCCTGGGCCCCGGCCTCGTGGCCGTGGCGCTGCGGGCCCTGGCCAAGGACCCCGCGGACCGCTTCGCCAACGCCGACGAGATGGCCGCCGCCGTGCGGGAGGCCATGGCCGGCGGGATCCGCCGCGGCGGCGCTCCCGCCCGGGCCGCCGCGCCCGCGCCGTCCGAGCCCCGCACCCTCGTGGTGGGCCGCAGCGGCAAGGGCCAGTGCATGAGCCTGCGGGTGGCCCTGCGCCAGGCCGAGCCCGGCGCGCGGATCCTCGTCCTGCCGGGGGTCTACCGGGAAGCCCTGGTGGTGGACAAGGACGTGGCCATCCAGGGCCAGGGCGACGCCTCGGAGGTGGTGATCGAGAGCCCCAAGGGGCCCGCCCTCGTCCTGGACGCCGGCCAGGTGTCCCTGGCGGGCCTCACCCTCCAGGGGGCCCAGGACGATCCGGGCCCCGTCGTCACCGTCGTCCGGGGGCGGGTCCAGATGGAGGACTGCGACCTGGACGTGGGTGCCGGCGTGGGGGTGCTGCTGTCGGGCACCGCCGCCGACCCCGTCCTCCGCAAGTGCGCCCTGCGCGGCCGGGGGGAGGCCGCGGTCGCCGCGGCCCCCAAGACGGTGGTCCGCATGGAGGATTGCCTCGTGTCCGGCGACTTCCGGTGCGGCGTCCGGGCGGCTTCGGGCGCGCGGGTGCTGCTGAAGGGCTGCCGGGTGCGCAACACGGAGGGCACGGGCATCCACCTGCTGCCGGGGGCCCAGGCCTCCCTGGAGGGCTGCCTCGTCTCCGGCCAGCGGGCCGGGGGCGTGGAGATCGAGGCCGAGGCCCGGGCGGAACTCACGGGCACCCGGGTGCTGGATTCGGGGTCCATCGGGGTCCTCGCCCTGGAGCGGGGCACGGCCGTGCTGGACGACTGCGAACTGGGCGGCCACGCCCTGGGCGGCGCCCACGGGGCCGACGGGGCCTCCGTCCAGATGCGCCGCTGCCGGGTGCAGGGCAACCTGGGCCTGGGGGTCTCCATCATGGACCAGGGACTCATGACCCTCGAGGCCTGCGAACTGAGCGCCAACCAGGAGCCCGCCGCCCTCGTGCACCATGGCGCCACCATGCAGATGAAGGGCTGCAAGATCTACGACAACCGCGCCTTCGGGGTGGTCTGCGCCTGGCGCGGCCGCGGCGTGCTGGAAGCCTGCGAGATCTTCGGGAACGCCCTCACGGGCGCCAAGGTGGAGCCCGGGGGCAGCCTCCTCCTGGTGCGCTGCGACCTGCGCGACGGCAAGGACACCGGCATCCTCCTCCTGGAGGACGCGGAGGTGACCCTGGAGGAGTGCGTGGTCCACCGGAACGCCCGGGGCGGCATCCTCCTGGCCAAGGACGCCTCCGACCCCGTCCTGCGGGGGGGCAACCGCCTCCAGGACGATCTCCTCCGCCGGACCGCCGGGGGGGACACCATCAAGGTGACGCCCGTCAAACGGGCTTGACGTCCTCCTCCAGCAGCGCGTCCAGGGTCTCCAGGGACTCGGGGGGGAAGTTCGTGTAGAGATACCGGGTCTGGGCGGCCTGGGAGAGCAGGAGGGTGGGGTCCACGTCGTCGCAGAGGATGACCGTGGGCGCCCCGGCCCCGCCGGAGACGCCGCGCTCGATGGCGCGCACCGCCTCCAGGGGTTCCGCGTCCCCGGTGTGGGCGGTGGCGAGGTCCACCAGGTAGAGCCGGGGCGCCCGGCGCCTGGGCTCATCCGCCAAGGCGGCGGCCAGCTCCTCCAGGGTGCCGGCGACCTGGAGCCGGAGGAACCCGGCCTCCCGGAGGCGGGCCTCCAGGCTGTCCCGGGCGGGGCCGGGCGCCTTGACGAGGGCCACCAGGGCGGTGCGGCGGCGGAGGCGGCGGAGCAGGTCCGCCCCGAAGGCCGGCGCCTCCGGATCCAGCGGCGCGGTGGCCTCGGGTGGGGCGGACCGGTTCTCGCTCCGCAGCACGATCGGGCCGCTCTCGGGGCGGGAACCCGCCAGGGCGCCCCGCTGCAGCCGGTCGCGGATGTCCAGGGCCGCCCGGAGCGCGGCCTCCTCCTCGCCGGAGAGGCCGGCGAAGCTGAGGCCCAGGATCACCTCCGTGCCCCGCTCGTAGGCGTGGGCCGTGATGCCGCGCACCTCCAGCACGTGGAGCCGGGGCAGCCCCTGGACCCGCACCCGCGGGAAGCCCTTGCCGCGCTGGAAGACGGCGCTGGCGGGGGGGATGCGGATGCCCGTGTCGAGGCGGATGATGCGGTCCACCCGCATGGCCAGGCCGCCCATGCTGATGTTCGCCAGGGGGCCGGCGACGCCCAGGCCGGGCACGTCCGCGTCCTGGAGGATGACGTAGGCGCTCTCCCGGGGCCGGAAGGGGTAGCGGGGGTGGATCCTGCGGTCGGCCAGCACCAGGAAGGTGGGCACCCGGAAGGTGTACTGCAGGTAGCCTTCGCGTCCCCGGTACTCGAGGAAGCCTTCGAAGCGCTGCTCCCCCGCGGAGCAGAGGAAGTGGAAGACGGCCCCCACCAGGAGTTCGTGGGGCAGGGGGCGCACCAGCTTGAGCACCAGGGTGCCCTGTTCCCAGTCGAGGGCCTTGACCGTCGAGAAGTAGGGAAGGGTGTGGGTGCCCTCCACCTTGATGGGGAACTCGACGCCGGCGTTGAGGATTTCGAGGAAGGTGGCCCGGAGGACCTCCGGATCCTCGATGCGGGTTTCATTCTCTTCGGGCTTTCCCGACCTCGGTTTCGCCATGGGGCTTCACGTGTGAACTGATTGCGCCCATTCACCTTGCTTCAAATCGGCATGGGTGGGAAGGACTTTTTCTTAGACGTTGAAGAGGAAATGCATGACGTCGCCATCCTTTACGACGTATTCCTTCCCCTCGGACCGCATGCGGCCGGCTTCCTTGGCCCCCTGTTCACCCTTGAGGCTGATGTAATCCTCATAACCGATGACCTGGGCGCGGATGAACCCCTTCTCGAAGTCGGTGTGGATCACGCCCGCCGCCTGGGGGGCGGTGGCCCCGATGGGGATGGTCCAGGCGCGCACTTCCTTGGGGCCGGCGGTGAAGTAGGTGTGGAGGTTGAGCAGCCGGAAGGAGGCCTGGATCAGCCGGTCGAGGCCGGGCTCGGAGAGGCCGGCCTCCTCCAGGAAGAGGGGCCGTTCCTCGGGGCTCAGCTCCTGGATCTCCGCCTCCAGCTTGCTGCAGATGGGGATCACCGGGCAGCCGCGCTCCGCGGCGGCCGCCACCAGGGCGGCGTAGTGGGGGTTGCCCTCGGGGGCGGGGATGTCCTGCTCGGAGATGTTGCCCACCAGGAGCATGGGCTTGAGCGTGATGAAGCCGAAGGACTTCACCAGGGCCAGGTCCTCCCGGCCGAGCTCCGCCGTCTTCGCCCAGGCGCCGGCGTCCAGGACGGCGTGGACCTTCTCGAGGACGGCCACCAGGGCCTGGGACTCCTTGTTGCCGCTCTTGGCCACCTTGCGGTGGCGGTCCAGGGCCTTCTCGGCCCCGTCCAGGTCCTTCACGATCAGCTCGGTGTCGATGATGGCCAGGTCCCGGACGGGGTTGACCCCGCCCTCCACGTGGGTGATGTCCCCGTCCTCGAAGCACCGGACCACCTGGACGATGGCGTCGGTCTCGCGGATGTTGGCGAGGAAGGCGTTGCCCAGGCCCTCGCCCTTGGAGGCGCCCCGGACGAGGCCGGCGATGTCCACGAATTCCTGGCTGGCCGGCATGATGCGGGCCGGGTTCACGATGGCCGCCAGCTTGTCAAGCCGGCTGTCCGGTACGTCCACCACGCCCGTGTTGGGCTCGATGGTGCAGAAGGGATAGTTGGCCGAGGCCGCCCCGGCCCGGGTCAAGGCATTGAAAAGCGTGGACTTGCCAACATTGGGAAGGCCCACGATGCCGCACTGGACTGCCATGGATGCTCCTAAGCCAGACCGTCCAGTGTCCCAGATGCGGGCCCCGGCGGCAATCGCCGGTTCAGGCGGGGAGCACCCGGATGGTGTAGGCGCAGCTCGTGGTGGCCCCCGGGGCCACCTGGAAGACGCCGGGCTTCTCGCCGAACTCGCCGTCGAAGCTGGCGGGGCTCGCGAAGCCGCGCCAGGGCTCGATGCAGACGAAGCCGGCCCCGGGCTTGGACCAGATGCCCAGCTGGTGGAAGCCCTCCCAGCTCACCTCGACCACGGGGGTGCCGGGGCCGGAGTAGCGCACGTGGCGGCTCTCCACCGGGTTGAAGACCAGGGCGTCCTCCCGGAACACGGCGTCGGAGAGGCGGAGCTCCCGGTGGTTCAGGGGGCTGGGCATGTTGCCCGGCCCGAAGAGGCCGCGGGCGTCCAGCACGGGCAGGAAGGGGGTCTCGGGCCGCTCGAAGAGGATCCGGTGGCGGTCCCGGGGGGCGCCCTCGGCGAGGGGCCAGCGGAAGGCGGGATGGGCGCCCAGGCTCGCCAGGAGGGGGGCGTCGCCGGGGTTGGTCAGGTCGTACTGGACCCGCAGGGCCTCCCCGTCCAGGCGGAAGGTCACCAGGAGGTCGAAGGCGAAGGGGTACATGGCCCGGGTGCCCTCGTCGTCCCGGAGGCGGAGCACCACCTCGTGGCCGCAGAGGCGCTTGAGGGTCCATTCCCGGTCCCGGGCGAAGCCGTGCTTCGGCATGGAGTGGGCGCGCCCCTTGTGGCGGAGGGTGTCGTCCTTCAGGCCCCCGACGACGGGGAAGAGGTTCGGCGCCTGGCGGGCCCACACGGCGGCGTCGCCCCCCCAGAGGAGGCTCAGCCCCTTGCGGGTGCGCAGGCGGCAGAGCTCCGCGCCCGCGGTTCGCACCGCTGCGGTGAGCTCGTCGCTCGCGATGGTGTAGACGGCCAATGCGGCCTCCGGTTCGGGTGCCGTCCCAGGATACGTGGCCGGGCGCCTAGCGGCAACCGCAGCCGGCGTTGTCCAGGATGGGGGTGATGGCGGCCCAGAAGGCGTCCATCTCCTCGGGCTTGCCCATGGTGACGCGCACATGGTTGGGCAGGCCGTAGCCCTGCATGGGGCGGACGATGACGCCGGCCCGGAGCAGGTCCTTGAAGAGCTCGGCCGCGGGCAGCATGGACTCGAGCAGCATGAAGTTCCCGGCCATGCCCGTCACCTGGCACCGGTGCTCCTGGGCTTCCTTGAGGAAGGCCTGGCGGGCCTCGTGGTTCCGGGCGCGGGACATGGCCTCGAAGGCGTAGTCCTCGATGGCCACCTCGGCGGCCGCCTGGGCCAGCATGTTGGTGTTGAAGGGGCTGCGCACGCGCTCCAGGAGGGCCAGGAGCTTGTGGTGGCCGATGCCGTAGCCGATGCGCAGGGCCGCCAGGGCGTGGATCTTGCTGAAGGTGTGCAGGACGAGCAGGTTGCTCCGCTCCTCCAGGTAGGCCTTGGCGTCGGGGTAGGTCTCGGGGTCCTCGTACTCGGCGTAGGCCTGGTCCACCACGAGGAGGATGTCGTCGCGCAGGTCGCGCACCAGGCGCTCCAGGCCCTCCCGGCCGAGCATGACGCCGGTGGGGTTGTTGGGGTTGCCGAGAAAGACGACGCGGGTGTCAGCCTGCACGGCGGCCAGGATGGCGTCCACGTCCAGCTCCGTGGGGCTGCAGGGGCACTCGATGAACCGGCCGCCCGCCGTCTGGGTGGCGATGCCGTAGATGGCGAAGGCGTGCTTGGGCGCCACGGCGCTGCCGCCGCCCACCAGGGCCGCCTTGGCCGCCATCTCGATGATCTCGCTGGAGCCGTTGCCGAGGATGAGCTGGTCGACGTTCAGGCCCCGCCGGCGCGCGATGGCCGTGCGCAGGTAGTAGCCGTCGGAGACGGGGTAGAGGCCCAGCCCCTCGTCGCTGGAACCTTCCACCGCCTTGCGGAGCCGGGCCTTCACGGCCTCGGTGGGGCCCCAGGGGTTCTCGTTGCTGGCCAGCTTGACGATGGACGCGAGGCCCAGCTCGCGCTGGACTTCCTGGATCGGCTTGCCCGGCACGTAGAGGGGGATCTGGCGGAGGATGTCGAAGGCCTGGTTGGACAGGAGGGTCATGGCGGATCCCGTGGTGTGATCACCTACCTTGAACCGGCCGGCCAAGGAATTGCGTCACAACTCCGCCCCACCCCTGCGGCATCGATCACAACTGGGAAACTTGGATTTCCCATAAAGAAATATAAAATCCCCAGGGGTCGCGGGGCCCCAGCTGGCGCATGGAGCCGCTTTGACTTCATTTCCATCTGCGTCCATCACCGTTTCCGCAGGGCCAGCCATGGGTCGGGCAGGTGCACGCCTGACCTGCACGCGCCGACCCACGGCTTCCCTGGCCCTGCGGAAACGGGGATGAACGCAGATGGGCAGGATGAACGGGGCGTGCGCCAGGCCAAGCCTGGGCGAGGAGGATGCCAAGTTGCTTGGATCATCCGTACGCGAGGGGAGCGGCACGTGCGGGGGGCTGGGGGCCCGGCATGGGGCCCCCAGGGGGCGACAGTCGGGAAGGCCCGGCCTTTCCGACGCCCTAGGGGGCCAGGCCCCCGATGGAGGTGCAGCGGCCGCTCCCCTCGGATGATTCAGGCAACTTGGCGGGCGCTGCGCTAGGCCGGGCGCTCGGAGAGGACGCGGTCGATGATCCCGTACTCCATGGCTTCCTCGGCGCTCATGAAGTAGTCGCGGTCCATGTCCTTGGTGACCTTCTTGAGGGGCTGGCCCGTGTGCTTGGACAGGGCGCCGGCCAGGCTGTCCTTCAGGCGCTGGATCTCCTTGAAGGTGATCTCGATGTCCGAGGCCTGGCCCTGGGCGCCGCCCGAGGGCTGGTGGATCATGATGCGGGCGCTGGGCAGGGCGAAGCGCTTGCCCTTGGTGCCCGCGGCGAGGAGGTGGGCGCCCATGGACGCGGCCTGCCCGATGCAGTAGGTGACGATGTCGTTCTTCACGAACTGCATGGTGTCGTAGATGGCCAGGCCCGCGGTCACGCTGCCGCCGGGGCTGTTGATGTAGATCTGGATGTCCTTGTCGGGGTCCTCGCTCTCCAGGAAGAGCATCTGGGCCACGATGGCGTTGGCGACGTTGTCGTCGATGGCCGTGCCCAGGAAGATGATGTTGTCCTTGAGCAGGCGGGAATAGATGTCATAGCTCCGCTCGCCCCGGGGGGTCTCCTCGATGACGATGGGCGGATAGTAGGCGCGTTCCATGGATGCTCCTTCCGGATTCAGCTTACTTGCCTTGGGGGGGGCGGGGGAATGGCGGATGGGGATTTCATGGCACCTGGGCCGCGGCCTCCCGGATTTCATCCACCCAGGCCTTCCAGGCCGTGGCCTCGAAGGGGTCGGCCCTGCGCGGGAGACGGAGCCGGAGGGCCCGGAAGCGCGCCGCGGCCGGCGCCCACAGGGTCTCCGGAAGCCGCGTGACGGCCTCGGCGCAGGCCTCGGCGGCGGCCGGGGTCTGGCACACCAGGAGGGCCTCGTGGCCGGCCTCCAGGCAGCGCCGGGCCTTGTCCTCCCAGGTGAAGCCGTCCGCGCCGCCCATTTCCAGGTCGTCGGGCAGCCACCGGGCCTGGATGCCCCAGGGGTTCCCGGCCACGCACCGGAAGGAGAGGCTGCCCGGCAGGCCCCCGCTCAGGGGGGTCCGCAGGTGGGCCACCATCACCAGGCGATCGGGATGGGCCAGGGCCTGGAAGGGGCCCACGTGGACGTCCAGCCGCGCCGGGTCGGTCACCTCCGGCAGGCCCACGTGGCTGTCCAGGCGGGTGCCGCCCAGGCCGGGGAAGTGCTTCAGGCAGCCGCGCACGCCTTCGGCCTCGAGGCCCGCCAGGAAGGCGCCGGCGGCGGCCGTCGCCGCCTCCGGGGTGTCGGCGGCGCACCGGCTGCCCAGCGCCGCGTCCGGGGCGGGATCGTAGAGGTCGGCCACGGGGGCGAAGTCCACGTTGAACCCCAGCATGTGGAGGCCCCGGCCCCACAGGCCCCCCCAGCGGCGGCAGCCGTCCGCCCCGCCGTGGGTCCAGATGGCCCGGAGGGCGGGGGTGGGGCCCACCCAGGCGCGCAGGCGGCTCACGGGGCCCCCCTCCTGGTCCACGGCCACGGCCAGGGGGCCCCACCGGGCCTGGAGGTCCTGGATGAGGGCGTGGCAGCGGGCGGGGCCGGCGGCGGGATCGGGGTCCAGGTTGCGGGCGAAGAGGACGATGCCCCCCGGCTGGAAGCCGGGCTGGACTTCGGCGGCGTCCAGGCCGTTGAACCCGGTCCAGAGGAGGCGATGGGCGGGGGCGTGCTGCATGTCAGGCGTGGGGGGCGCCCTGGTCCTCCGCCCAGCGGCAGGCCCGGGCCAGGGAGGTCTCGAAATCGGTCAGCTTGAAGGGCTTGCGCAGGAAGTCAAAGACGCCGAGCCGCTGGGCCTTCCGGGCCAGCTCCTCGCTGGCGTACCCGGTCATGAGGATGCAGGGCACCGCGGGGGCCCGCTCCCGGAGGTAGGCCAGCAGCTCCAGGCCGGACTTGCCCCCGGGCATGTTCTGGTCGGTGACGACGACGGCGGGCTTCCAGCCCTCCCACCCCGCGAGGGCGGCCTCGGCCGTCTCCGCGCCGAAGACGCGGTAGCCCAGGGAGGCCAGGGCGTCCACGAGGAGCTCCCGGAAATCCTCCTCGTCGTCGACGATCAGGACGGGGCCGCGCATCACCGGTACTCCGCTTCCGGCTTGAGTTCGTCCTTGGTGAGGAGGTAGACGCCGCCGTCCAGGAAGATGCGGAGGGCGTCCGCGTCCAGGAGGCCCGCCTGGGTCTCGGCCTCGAGGATCTCCAGGCTCTTGGGGATGGTCACGGCGGCCTTGTAGGGCCGGTCCGCGGCGACGAGGGCGTCGTAGACGTCGCAGATGGCCATCAGCTTGGCCTGGACGGGGATCTGCGGGGCCTTGAGGCCGCGCGGGTAGCCCATGCCGTTGAGGCGCTCGTGGTGCGTGTAGGCGATCTCGGGCAGGTCCGCCAGGGGCCCCGTCCAGGGGATCTGCTGGAGGAACTGCCAGGTCTTGGTGACGTGGCTGTTGATCTCCCGGCGCTCGTCCTCGGAGAGGCTGCCCTTGGGGATCCGCAGGGCGGCGATGTCCTCGGGCTCCAGGATCCGGGCCCGGCCGGACTGGAAGTGGGTGAAGGCGAGATCCTCGAGGTCGCCCATGGCCTCCTTCACCTCCTGGGGGAGGACCTTGGGCTCGTTGCAGCGGAGGATCAGGTCCATGAGCCGCCGCGTCTCCTCCTTGCGGGAGGCCATGAGGACGTCGAAGGCCCCCTCCTCGAAGGGCTCGCCGCGCCGCCAGGCCTCCAGGATCCTGGCCGCCACGCCCTCGAGGTCGCGCTGGTGGAGGCGCTGGAGGATGCGCTCGAGGCGCTCCGGCTCCAGCTTCCGGGCCTTGGTCAGCACCTGCTCCCTGACGCCGACCTTGCCGAAGTCGTGGAGGAGGCTCGCGTACTCGAGCTCCTTCAGCTGGTCCAGGGTGAACCGCACCGGGCCGTAGGCGCCGCCCTCGGTGGCGTTGACGGCCTCCGCCAGGGCGACGGTGAGCTTCGCGACGCGCTTGCTGTGGCCCTTGGTGGAGGGGTCCCGGGCTTCAATGGCGAACACCGACGCGTGGACGAAACCCTCGAAGAGGTTCTCGATGTCGTCCTTGAGCTTCACGACCTCCCGGGTGCGCTCCTGGACCCGGGCCTCCAGCTCGGCCTGGTAGCGCTCGTTGTCCCGCAGGGCCTTGTAGTAGTTCAGGGTGCGGACGAGGCTGGCCTCCAGCTCCGCCAGCTTGAACGGCTTCTGGATGTAGTCGTAGGCGCCCAGCTTCATGGCCTGGAGGGCCGTCTCGAGGGACGCGTACCCGGTCATGAGGATGCAGAGCGTCTTCTCGTCCCGCTCCTTGACCCGCTTCATGAGGTCCAGGCCCGACATGCCGCCGGGCATGTTCAGGTCCGTGAAGATGATCGCGAAATGCTTGCGGTCGACCAGCTCCAGGGCCGCCTCGGCGGTCTCGGCGCCCTCGCAGAGATACCCCATGCTTTCCAGGGCTTCCACCAGGAGGGTCCGGAAATCGGATTCGTCGTCGACGATCAGGATGTTGTGGGTGTCCATAGGGGGGGGACCTGGACCCCTATCCTACCCGAAGGTCAATGGGCCGGGGGCGGGAACCGGCTGAGCATTTCGTGGACGGCCTTGCCCACCTGGTGCTCGGCGTCCTCGGGGTCGTCCAGGCCGGTGAGGGCCCCCTCGGCCACCGCCTGCCAAACGAGCTGGTTGGTCTTGTTATCCACGATTTCCAGGATGATCGAGCCCTCCCGGAAGGTGCGGGCCTCCGTGAAGCTGGCGCCCACCCCGTAGCCCCAGGGGCGCCACCAGCCGTAGTGGGGGCCCACGGTCGTCGTGGTGTACACCGTGCCCTGCCGGTAGACCGGGTAGTAGGTGATCAGGACATCGGGCTCGCCGGTCTTTTCCATGCGCAGGCCCTTGGCCGCGAGCTCCCGCTCCACGGCGCCGCGGACGCGGCGGTCCATGATGGGATTCTGGACCCCGTCGGACTTGCCGTTGGCCTTGGCGCTCTTGGCGTACCAGTCGAAGGTCTTGTAGCCCGCGTAGGGGGCGTGGCTGTCGTAGTCGTAGCGGATGGAATAGGGCGCGCACCCGGCCAGGGCCGCGAGGGCGAGGGGGATCGCGAGGGTCTTCAGGCGCATGGAGCCTCCTGCAAGGGGGTCAGGAACAATGGATGCGCTCAGGGCGCCAGAGGTTTAACTTGGCCGTCCAGCCAGACCATGAAGCGTCCTTCATGGGCCCAGGGCAGGGCGAGGCCGTTGGCCTCGACCTCCTGGGTGTGGAAGTGCCCGGTCAGGAAGGTGAGGCCGGGGTGCTCGGCCGCGGCGGCCCGGAAGGCCTCCCGGGGGAAGGCCAGCTTGTAGGCCCGGTTCGTGGTGGCCAGGGCCCGCTCAAGACGGGCGGCCAGCTTCCGGGCGGCCCCCCTGGGGAGCAGCCTGGCGAGCAGCCACATGGGTCCGCTGCGGGAGACCAGGTTCCAGATCCGGTACTTCCGGTCGGCGGTGTTGATGAGGTCCCCGTGCTCGAAGGCCAGGCCCTCCCCCTCCAGGCCGCCGCCGAGGCCCTCGCCCATGAGGTCGAAGCGCCGGGCATGGCGGTCCAGGAAGTAGTCCCGGTTGCCCAGCCACAGGCCCACCCAGCGGCCCTGGGCCCGCCGCGCGTCCACCCAGGCCAGGAAGGCCTCCTGGAGGGGGGTTTCCATGCCGGGCAGGCCCACCCACACCTCGAAGGTGTCGCCCAGGAACAGCCAATCGGCTTCCGGGTGGGCCGCGGTGGCGGCCGCCAGGCCCGTGAGCTCCCCGGACCAGTGGGGGTCGGCCACGAGGATCAGGGGGCGCGCCGGGTCGGGACGCCGGGCCCGGCCCCGGACCCAGCCCAGGGTGAGCAGCCAGCGGCGGTGGAGGAGGGGCAGGCAGCTGAGGACGAGGCCAAGGCCGCCCCCCAGGGTGTCGGCCACCCAGTCCAGGACATCGGGGCTGCGCCCCGGCACGAAGGCCTGGTGGATCTCGTCGGTGACCCCATAGAGGGAGACGAGCGCGAAGATGAGCAGGTGCCGCCGGTAGACCGGGAGGCCGCGGCTCGTGGTGCGGATCGCCACCTCCAGGGCCAGGGCCAGGGCGGCGAACTCGGTCGCGTGGGCCACCCAGTCCAGGGGATGGGCCAGCTCCACCCCCAGGGGCAGGGCGCTCTGGCTGCTCAGCCAGACGTTCACGATGAGGAGGGCGGCGGGCAGGGCCCAGATCCAGGGTCGGCGCATGTCCCTATGCTAAGCCCGGTCCCGGTCCCCGCGCACCTTCCCGGTGCGGCGGGAAGCCCGCTCAGAGGAAATCCGGCTCCACGAAGGTGTCGGGGTGCGCCTGGGCGATGGCCGCGAAGGTGTCGTAGTGCTCGAAGAAGAGGCTGGTGAGTGCGGGGTCGAAGAGCTTGCCGCCGTTCTCCCGGAGGTAGGCGAGCACGTCCTTCTCCTCCCAGGCCCGCTTGTACACACGCCGGTGGATCAGGGCGTCGTAGATGTCCACCAGGCAGGTGATCCGGGCCTCGATGGGGATCGCCTCCCCGGCCAAGCCCACCGGGTAGCCGGACCCGTCCCACTTTTCGTGGTGGCAGGCGGCGATGCGGGCCCCCATCTGGATGAAGGGCACCTTGGAATCCCGCAGGATGTTGGCCCCCATGGCGGTGTGGGTCTTCATGATGATCCACTCCTCCTCCGTGAGGGCGCCCTCCTTCTGGAGGATCCGGTCGGGCACGCCGATCTTGCCGATGTCGTGCATGGGCGCTGCCGCTCGAATGGCCTCCTGCCGCGCCGGATCCCAGCCCAGGAGCCGGCCCATTTCCGCGGCGTAGAGGCCGATGCGGCGCACGTGGGCGCCCGTTTCGTTGTCCCGGTGCTCGGACGCGGAGATGAGCCGCAGGGCCACCTCTTCCCGGGAGGCCTTGATCTCCAGGGTCTGTTCCTGGACCCGCCGGGCCAGGACCGCCTCCCGGTCCAGGTAGTCCAGCTCCAGCATCCGCCGGCGCAGGGCGTTGGCCACGGCGATGAGGATGTCGTTGGTCTTGAAGGGCTTGAGGACGTAGCCGTAGGCCCCGTTCCGCAGGCACTCCATGGCCATCTCCGTGTTGTCCAGGGAACTGACCATGACGAAGGCCACCTGGGGGATGCGGTGGGCCACCGCCTTCACCAGGGAGAGGCCCGTCATGCCCGGCATCTGGATATCGGAGAGGACCAGGTCGATGGGCCGCTGGTCCAGGAGCTCCAGGGTCTGGAAGGCGTCCGCGGCCTCGTGGCAGGAGAAGCCATGCTGGCGAAGGGTCCGGAGCAGCGCGACCCGGACGATCTCCTGGTCATCCACAACGAGGATATTGATGTCGTTGGGATCCTGGCCCGGCAGGGGCCAGTCGATGGGCAGGGCGCGGGGGCCGGCTTGGGTCATCTTGCGGACATTCTAGCCAGGGACCGGCATCCGGTCCCGCCCAAATCACGGGTGCTTGGCCAGGCCCGTGAACGCCTGGAGGGCGACGCCGCAGACGATGAGGCCCAGGGCCGCCCAGCGCAGGGGCGGGATCCCCTCCCCGAGGAGCCAGCGGCAGAGCAGGGCGTTGGCCAGGAACCCCAGGGCGAGGAAGGGGTACGCGTAGTTCACTTCCACCAGGTTGAGGGCGCCGGCCCAGAGCACCACGCTGAGGGCGTAGCAGCCGAGGCAGGTGAGGGTCCAGGGGTGGAGGCCGACCCGCAGGAGGGAGGGGAGGTCCCAGGTCATGCCCCCCACGGCCGTGAGGCCCTTCTTCATGGCGATCTGGGCGAAGGCGTTCAGGAGCACGCCGGCGAGGATGAGGGGCAGGGCCTTGACATAGGGATTCATGGGGTCGTCCTCAGGAACGTTTGCGGAGCAGGAGGGCCTCGCCGCCCCCCACGGGAACGCGGAGCAGGATCTCAAAACGGGCGCGGGTGCCATCGTCCAGGCCGGTGCCCTTGTCCTCCCAGTCCCGGCGCATGGTCACCACCCGGTCCTCGGGGCCGACGGCCTCCAGCTGGGCCACGGTGCGGATCTCGGGCATGAGCTGGTCGGTGTAGACCATGACGCCGCTGCGGATGGTCTGCCAGTAGACGACCTTGCGTCCATGGAGGAGGGGCGCCGCCTGGGCGGTCCACACCCGGTAGCCCTTGCGGGCGTCCAGGCGCTGGAAGCCCCAGGTGCCGGCCACCAGGAAGCAGAGCCCCAGGGTCACGGCGGTCTCCCGGACCAGGTGGCGCCCTTCGCCCAGCCAGGCGCGGGCCGCGAGGGAGACGGAACCCAGGACCAGAATCAGGGCGCAGAGGCGCAGGGGGCCCAGGTAGGGCGCCACCTCCGCCTGGAGCCGGGCGCCTCCGGCATGGGCGAAGGCCACGGCGGCCAGGGCCAGGGCGGGGAGGCCCAGGGCGGCGGCGAGGGTGCCCCCCAGGCGGCGGATCCGGGCGGGGGAGACGGCCTCCACGGCCAGGGGCTGGAGGAGGGCCGCCATCAGCAGGGCCAGGAAGGGGTAGATCATGAGGATGTACTTGCTCTGCTTGCTCTGGGAGCAGCTGAGCAGCACGAGGGGCGCCAGCACCGCCGCCAGAAGGAAGCGGGCCAGGGGGCTCCTGGCCGCCCCGGATCGGCCGATGAAGAGGGCCAGGGCGGGGAGGAGCAGGGTCCAGGGGAAGAAGTCGCCGGCCAGGTAGAGCCCGTACTGGTAGAAGGGCTGGATATGGTCCCAGGCCTTCAGGGCCCGCTCGAAGTTCTGGTGGACGATCATCTGGTAGGCGTAGGCCGGTCCGCCGCTGACGGCGGCGGCCACGTACCAGGGGGCGATGACCGCGGCCAGGAGGAGGAGGCCCTTGCCCAGGTGGATCCGGCCCAGCACCTTGAGGTCCCGCTGGATGGCCAGGAAGGTGCCCGCCACGCCGGCGGAGAGGACCAGGGCGAGGGGGCCCTTGGCGAGGAAGGCCAGGCCCAGGCACAGGTAGGCGGAGAGGAACCAGGTGCGCTCCTCCAGGGGGTACCGGGGCCGCGCGTGGTCCCGGACCAGGAGCCACCCCGCGGCCCAGGCCAGCCAGCTCCAGGCCAGCAGCGCCGCGAAGACCATGTCGATCTGGATCAGCTGGGACTGCCAGAGCCAGATGGGCGTCGAGACCAGGATCAGGCAGGCCAGGTCGCCCAGGTCCGCCTGGAGGAAGCGCGCCGCCCACCGGCGGTACCCGAAGACGAAGATCGCCGAGGCCGCCACGCTGGGCAGGCGCAGGGCCCAGGCCGCGACCCCCTGGGTGAAGCCGAGGCCCCCGGTGAGCTTCTCGCCCGCGATCACCGAGGCCTTCATCAGCCAGTAGAAGAGGATGGGCTTTTCCGAATAGGGCTCCCCGTTGAGCCAGGGCAGCAGCCAGGTTCCCCGGAGCCGCATCTCCTTCACGCACTGGGCGAAATCGGGTTCGTCCGGGGACCACAGGTCCCGGCAGGCGAAGACGGCCAGGAGCAGGAGGGCGAAGAGGAGGGGCACCCGGTTCCGGTGCAGCCAGGCCCGGACGGGCCCCGGCGCCGGGGACGCGG
Organism: Mesoterricola sediminis; assembly: GCF_030295425.1. Classification (NCBI taxonomy): domain Bacteria; kingdom Pseudomonadati; phylum Acidobacteriota; class Holophagae; order Holophagales; family Holophagaceae; genus Mesoterricola; species Mesoterricola sediminis. Next base: position 1,362,190 of record NZ_AP027081.1, read on the forward strand.
GGAGGCTGCAGGAGGGGCCTTCGAAGGAGGTTCCGGACATCCCTCCATCGTCGCCGGGGCGGCCCCAAAGGGCAATTGGTCCGTGGTTTCCCGGGGCCGCGGGCGCCGCCGGCCCCGCGCGGTGTAACCTGGAACCGATGACCGGAATCCCCGTCCCCCTCGCCGAGCGCATGCGTCCCCGCACCATGGAAGAGGTGGTGGGCCAGGCCCACCTCCTGGGCCCCCGGGGGGCCCTGCGGCGGCTCACCGCCGGGGGGCGCCTGCCCAGCCTGGTGCTCTGGGGGCCCCCCGGAACGGGCAAGACCACCCTGGCGCGGCTCCTGGCCCAGGCCACGGGACACACCTTCCTCGAATTCTCCGGCGCCTCCGGTTCCGCGGCCGAGCTCAAGAAGTTCCTCGGCGAGAACGCGGCCCAGCCCCTCTTCCGGAGCGTGCCCCCCGTCCTCTTCCTGGACGAGATCCACCGGTTCAACCGGGCCCAGCAGGACATCCTCCTGCCAAGCCTCGAGCGCGGCGAGGCCATCCTCGTGGGCGCCACGACGGAGAACCCGGCCTTCTACCTCAACCCGGCCCTGCGCAGCCGGTGCCAGCTCCTGCCCCTCAAGCCCATCGCCCCCGAGGACGTGCGCAAGGTCCTGGACCGCGCGTGGGCCCAGGAGCGGCCCGGCCTGGAGGCCCCCGCCGAGGCCCTGGAATGGCTGTCCCACTGGGCCGGCGGGGACCTGCGCAGCGCCCTGGCCGGCCTCGAGACCTGGCTCGCCATGGAGGCCCCGGACCTGGAGGGCCTGCGGGAGGCCCTGGGGGGCCGCCTCATGTACGACCGGGCCGACGGCCACTACGATCTGGCCAGCGCCTTCCAGAAGAGCCTGCGGGGCTCCGATCCCGACGCGGCCCTCTACTACCTCTCCCGCATGATCCGGGGCGGCGAGGATCCCCGCTTCATCGCGCGGCGCCTCATGGTCTGCGCCGCCGAGGACGTGGGCAACGCGGATCCCATGGCCTTCATCATGGCGGAGGCCGCGAGCCGCGCCGCGGAGCAGATCGGGTGGCCCGAGGCCCGCATCCCCCTGGCCCAGGCCGTCATCTACGTGGCCAACGCCCCCAAGAGCAACGCCACCGTGGCCGCCATCGACGCGGCCCTGGCCGCGCCCGACGCCCCCATCCCCGAGGCCATCGCCGACGCCCACACCGCCACGAGCCGCTCCGCGGGGAAGGGGGAAGGCTACTTCTACTCCCACCTGGACTATGACCGGCCCCAGGCCTTCCTCCCCGCGCCCCTGAGGGGCCAGGTCTTCCACCAGCCCCGGCGCCCCCAGGAACGCAACTGGCGGGACAAGGCCGAGCCCGACGCCGGGGCCCTCGGCGCCCTCTGGCGGGCCTGGACCGAGGCCCACCCCGAGGGCGGCGAGGTGCCCATGGACGCCTGGGCCGAGACCCTGGCCTGCAGCCGGGAGGCCCTGGCCCGCGCCCTCGCCAAGGCCACCGCCGGCACCTGGAGCCTCGCCCGGGTCCTGCGGGCCCTGCCGAGGGACGAGGCCTGAACCGGGACCCCGGAACGGGAGGTCTTGCCGGCGTCTAATAAATGATTAATCTGTCCTGGGATGGCCCTCCCCCGCTTCAGGGACGGGGCTCCACCGCAGGAGACCTTCGCATGAGCAAGACTTCGACCCTTTTCCTCTGCGCCCTCGCGTTCGCGGGCGCGACCCAGGGCAGCGCGGCCGAGAGGGCCTTCTCCCTCGAACTCGGCCTGGCCCGGCCCACCAGCGACCTCAAGGAATACAACAACGGCACCACCGGCCTGGCCCTGGGCGGCGCCTTCCAGGTCGACCTGGGCGACGGGCACCTGCTCCGGCCCCGCATCAGCCTGACCCGGTTCCAGGAGACCACGGGCTACTACGCCCTGAGCCAGGCGGCCCTGGCCGTGGACTACCTCTACTTCCTCGAAGGCCGCGCCGAGCGGGGCTTCTACGTGGACGGTGGCCTCGGCATCGCTTCCAACCGCTACACCTGCAGCACCAACCCCATATACGCCCAGGCCGACGAGAGGCCCGTGTTCAGCGTCGGCGCGGGCTACCAGTTCAACCGCGCCTGGGGCGTCGAGTTCCGCGCCAGCGCCTCCAAGTTCACGGACCGCACCACCGTCAACGCCGTCTCCAACGTCCAGTTCCTGGATGTCCTCGCCACCTACCGGTTCTAGGTTCGCCCGAATCTTCGAGTCCCAGTCCGGGGACCCGCCCGTGGCGGGCGGGACCCCGCGTGCTGCCCGGAGCGGGGAGGGGCAGGGTCCCTCCGCCGGATGAACCGGGCGACAGGCCTTTGGCCGTCAGGCCAGGTCGAAGAGCAGGACCTCGGCCCCCGTGGCGGCGTGGATCCGCACGGAGGACTCCCCTTCGAGGGCGGCCCCGTCGCCGGCGCCCAGGCCCACGCCGTTCACCTCCACCCGCCCCCGGGCGACCTGGACCCAGGCGGCGCGGCCCGGGGCCAGGTCCAGGGCCACCTGGCGTCCCGCCTCCAGGTCGGCCACGTGGAGCCGGGCGTCGGTGCGCCATGCCAGGGAGCCTTCCGCCCCGTCGGGGCTGGCCAGGAGGGCCCAGCGGTTCCGGCGCCCCTCCTCCGGGAAGGCGCGCTGCTCGTAGCCGGGCGTCAGGCCCTCCCGTTCGGGGAACAGCCAGATCTGGAGGAAGTGGACCCGCTCCGAGGCCGAGGCGTTGTATTCGCTGTGGCGGATGCCGGACCCCGCCGACATGCGCTGCGCGTCCCCGGGCCGGAGCACGCCCTCGTTGCCGGTGCTGTCCCGGTGGGCCAGGGCGCCCTCCAGGACCCACGTGAGGATCTCCATGTCCCGGTGGCCGTGGGTGCCGAAACCCTGGCCGGGCTGCACCACGTCCTCGTTGAGCACCCGCAGGGCGTGGAAGCTCAGGTGGGCCGGGTCCTGGTACTGGCCGAAGGCGAAGGAATGGCGGGTGTCGAGCCAGCCGAAATCGAAGTGACCGCGTTCGTTCGAGGGGCGAAGGGTGATCATGGGAACCTCCCAATTCCAATATAGGTGTTCAAACATCTTTTTCAAGACCCCGGATGCGTCCCCTCTGGATGGAGGTGCCCATTGACACGGAAAATAATTAATTAATATTGTTCCCAGCTTCCCTCAGGGACCTCACCAAGGAGCCGCCCATGGCATCGCCTTTCCGGAAAACCCTTCTTCTCGCCGCGGTCGCCTTCGCGAGCGTTTCCTCCGCCGTTCTGCAAGCAGCCACGCCCGGGGTCCCCTCGGTTCTGGGCCAGGACAAAGGCAAATGGTGCATCGTCGAAAATAACACCCGCAAGGGCATCGCCCTCAACATCACGGACAAGATCATCTCCGTGGGGGATATCCTTGTCGTGTCTTCGGATGGCACCCAGACGAAGTTGACCAACAACAAGGGCAACGCGATCCTGGCGCCCGGGACGAACAAGGTCTACTTCGACACGACAGGCAAGAGCTATGCCGTCAAATTCCAGATCGGTACGACCCAGTTCCGCGTCTCGATCGACCCCGCGGGGAACGAGAAGCTGGAGGTGGGCAGCTCCGACGGCCTCGCCAACGAGCGGGTCACGGTGCACATGAGCGGGTTCCGGAACGCTTCCGGCGGCACCTTCCTCGAACTCAACTGACCCCGGGGCCGGCAACGCACGCCCGGCCTTCCCCCACAACCCACCTCTCCTCGCCTTGCCCGGGCCCTGCGCCGCGCCCGCAGGTCGCGCTGCGGGAACCGGGCCGAGGCCGGGTCTGGGAGCTGGGATGCTAACCCTTTCATCAATAGGGGTTCTTCGCCCCAAAGCCGCCGGCCCCGTTTCGCACCCTGGCCCCGGGATGGAAAGTGACCTAACTTGAAGGCGATCAGGAGGTCGCCAATGATCAGCCGGGTGATCGTGGGGGTGGATTTTTCGGACGCGTCGCGGGCCGCCCTGTCCAGGGCGAGCGCCTGGGCCCACCGTCTGGGGGTTCCGCTCGTGGTGGTGCATGTCCTCCAGCCGCCGGCCCCCATGCTGCCCGAGGCCCAGATCGCCCTGCCGGACCCCGCCTGGCTGCAGTCCATGGAGGCCCATGCCCGGGAGCACCTCCTCCAGTGGCTGGAGCCCTTCGGCGAGGCGGCCGTGGAGGTGAAGTGGGGCAGCCCCGCCGAGGAACTGGTGGGCATGGCCGACAAGGACGCCCTCCTCGTGGTGGCCCAGGTGGGCCACTCCCGCATCGAGCGCCTGCTCTTCGGCAGCACCGCGGCCCGCGTCGTCAAGCACGCGCCCTGCGATGTCCTGGTGGTCCGGGAGGGGGCTGCATCCTAGGGCGAAGTGCGGCAAACTCCTTGAATGCAGTCACAACCCCTTCATGACCTGACCCCCTCCAAGCGCTGCGACTGGCTGGACCTCATCCGCGGATGGGCGGTGATCGTCATGATCGAGGTCCACTGCGTGAATGTGTGGCTTCACAAGGGCCTCATACCCGAGTGGCTGAACTACCTGAACGGGCTCGTGGCCCCCTCCTTCATCCTGGCCTCGGGCTACAGCCTGGCCCTGTCCACCTTCCGCCCGGACGGGACCCTCCGGCCCTTCGGCCCCACGGCTCGGCGCCTGGGTTTCATCCTCCTCTGCGCCTACCTGCTCCACGCCCCGGGCCTGACCCTGGCCGAATGGACGGTGCTGGCCACCCCCCAGAAATACCGGGAGCTCTTCAAGATCGATGTGCTCCAATGCATCGTCTATTCCCTGCTCATCCTCCAGGGTCTGGCCCGCCTGATCCGGCGGCCCGCGGCCTATGCCTGGGTGGCCGGGACCCTGGCCGTGGGGTGCGCCCTGGCGGCCCCCTACGTCTGGCAGCAGGGCGTCGCCGACGGCTGGTGGATGCCCATCCGCGGCCTCGTGAACGGCAACCCCGACCGGGGCGTGACCGCCCTCTTCCCGCTCTTCACCTGGTTCTCCTTCGCGGCCTTCGGGAGCGTCCTGGGGGTGCTCTACCGCCACGTGCGGGTGCTCCCCGTGGCGGGGCGGGCCCGGTGGACCGAGGCGCGGTGGCTGGGCGCCCTGGCCCTGGCGGGGCTGCTCTGCCTGGCCTGGGGCACATGGAAGGGCAAGACCTGGCTCTGGGGCGGGCCCTGGGCGGACTGGGAACTGGGCCGGCTCCACAACCACACCCTCCCCAGCGTCCTCCAGCGCATGGGTTTCATCTGCCTGGGCGGGGCGTTCCTGGGCTGGTTCGAGGCCGTCCGGCCCCGCCTCCCGGGCCCCAATCCGGTCATGGCCGCCAGCCGCGAATCCCTCCTCCTCTACCTGCTCCACCTCAACCTGATCTTCGGCCTGCTCCTGGCCGACCCCATCCGGCTGCGCACGGGCTGGGACTGGTACGCCCTGGGCTGGGCGGGGACCCTCACCCTCACCGCCCTCCTCATCGGCCTCAACCTGGCGGCGGGCATCGGCTGGCAGCGGGTCCGCAAGGATCCCGCCCGGGCCTGGCGCCTTCAGCGGGCGGGCCTCATGGCCCTGGGCGTGTGGTTCGTGGCGGGCGGGTGGATCACCTACCACCACTTCCGCCGGAGCCCCGAACTGGCCACCGAGCCGTACGCCTTCCTGCCCGCGGCGCGGGCGCGGAAGGGCCTGCCCCCCACCCCCGACGGCCTCAGCCGCGATCCCCGCGAGGCCGCGCGGGAGAAGGCCCGGCTGCGGGGGAAGCTCACGCCGGAGGAGCGGCGCCTGCTAGACTCGAAGGGTGAGTGAACCTGCGAGTAGCACCCCGGGGCATTGGCTGGCGGCCCTCATGGCGGCCGTTATCCTCTATCGGGCCCTGGTGGCGGCCCTCCTCGAGGCCCACCACGCCTTGCCGTCCCTGCAGCGGCGCCGCCTCCTGGAGGAAGCCGCCTTCCCGGACCCGAGGCTGGCCCGCCTTCTGGAGAAGCCCCAGGCCCTGGGCCTGGCCATCTCCCTGTGGAACCAGGCCCTGCTCGTGATCCTCCTGGGCCTGGCGTGGCCCCTGGCCCAGGGGCTGCCGGGCCGGGGCTTCACCTTCGCCGTCCTGGCCCTGGCCTACATCTGGACCCTCGACCTGGCCCTCCCCACCCTCGTGGTGGCCAGCGAGCCCGCCACCTGGATCTCCCGCCTCTTCCGCTTCTACGCGCCGGTCCACCCCGTCCTCGCGCCCCTGGCCGAGCCTCTCGCCCGTTTCGTGGAGCGCCGCCGCGCCGACCACGACCGCACCCGGGTGGAGGAGGACGACCAGGTCCCCGAGGAGGCCGTGACCGCCCTCCTGGAGGAGGGCGAGGCCGAGGGCATCCTGGAGGAGGAGGACCGGGAACTCATCCGCAACGTGGTGGAGTTCGGGGACACCGTCGTCCGCGAGGTGATGACCCCCCGCACCCAGGTCCAGGGCGTGCCCCTCACGGCCACCCGGGCCGAGGCCTGGGAGGCCTTCCGCAGCTGCCGCCATTCCCGCCTGCCGCTCTTCGACGGCACCATCGACCTGGTGGTGGGGATCCTCCTCCTCAAGGACCTCATGCAGGTGGAGGGGGACGGCCCCCTGGATCTGCGGAGCCTGGCCAAGCCCCCGCTCTTCGTGCCGGAGAGCAAGAACATCGGCCAGCTCCTGCGCGAGATGCAGCGCAGCCGCCAGCAGCTCGCCGTCGTCGTCGACGAGTTCGGCGCCGTCTCGGGCATCGCCACCCTGGAGGACCTCCTGGAGGAGGTCTTCGGGGAGATCCACGACGAGCACGAGCTCCAGGCGGAGCAGGTGGACCTGGGCGACGGGGAGTACCTCCTCTCCGGGCAGACCCACGTGGACGACCTGGAGGCGATCACCGGCGTGGCCTGCGAGCGGGACGGGTTCGACACCCTCGGGGGCCTCGTCATGGCCCGCCTCGGCCGCATCCCCGAGCAGGGCGAGGCCCTGGAGCTCCCCGGCCTGCGCCTCACCGTCTCCCGCATGGAAGGGCGGCGCATCCTCCTCGTCCACGTGACCGTGAAGGCCTGAATCAGCCCAGGTGCTTCTGGATCTTCCCGAGCAGGCGCGCGAATTCCACGGGCTTGCTCTCGAAGTCCGTGCAGCCGGCCTCCAGGGCCTTCTCCCGGTCGCTCGTCATGGCGTGGGCGGTGAGGGCGATGATGGGCAGCGTCCGGCATTCGGGGCGGGCCCGGAGCCGGCGGGTGGCCTCGTAGCCGTCCAGCTTGGGCAGGCTGATGTCCATGAGGACGAGGTCGGGCGAGGCCGCCAGCGCCAGCGCCACCGCCTCTTCGCCGTCCTCGGCGAACACCACCTCGTAGCCACGCCTCGCCAGCAGCCTCGACAGGCTGTCCCGGTTCATCTCGTTGTCTTCCACGAGCAGGATCTTGGCCATGGGGTGCGCCTCAGGGCATGCCCCAGTCTAGCAAGGTTCCTCCCGCCCCCGCGCTTGATCGCCCAGGAAATTCGGGCCAATCTGGAAGGCCGGAGAGAAGATGCTGAGACGAATCATCGCCTTCGCGGCGCTGGCGGCGATCCCCGCCGTGTTTTTCGCGATCCGCCGCGCCGAGGGCCGGCGGCTGGTGCCCCAGCCCAGGGGGATGGTGCTCGGCCTCTACGCGGGCCTGCCCGACTACGACTACCGGGAGGAGCTGAAGCGCATCCAGGGCACCGGCGCCACCTGCGTGAGCCTCCAGGCCATCTACCGCATGGAGACCTGGCACAGCAACGAGATCGTCCGGCACCCCACCAGCAGCCCCTCCGAGGCGGCCCTGCGGCGCACCTTCCGCCAGGCCCGGGAACTGCAGCTCCGCATGATGTTCTTCCCGACCATCAACCTGCGCGACGAGGCCGAGAACGAGACCTGGTGGCGGGGCAACATCCGCCCCGCGGACTGGGACGCCTGGTGGCGGAACTACACGGCCTTCAACGTCCATCTCGCCCGCATCGCCCAGGAGGAGGGCGTGGAGTGGTACTCGGTGGGCACCGAGATGGCGAGCACCCACCGCTTCCCGGACCAGTGGCGCGCCCTGGTGGCCGAGGTGCGGAAGGTCTTCAAGGGGAAGATCACCTACAGCGTCAATTTCGACAGCCACGACACCTTCACGTTCGGCGACTGCCTGGACGTGATCGGCATGAACACCTACGACCCCATCTCCAAGGACGAGGAGTACCCCAGCCCCGAGGCCATCCGGGACGCCTGGTGGTGGATCGTCTGCAAGGCCCGGACCCTCCATGCCCGCTTCGACCGGCCCGTCATGATCACCGAAGTGGGCTACCCCAGCGTCGCCCACGCCCACGTGGGCCCCTGGGACTTCCGCAGCGACAAGCCCCGGGACCTGGCGCTCCAGGACCTCCTGGTGGGCGGGGCCTTCAAGGTCCTGCGCAACTGGGGCGACGGCGCCGCGGTGTTCTACTACCTCTACGGCGAGAACCTGAACCAGAAGCCCGTGGGCGGCCCCGAGGACCGCACCTACGCTGTCTGGGGCAAGCCCGTGGAGCGGACGCTCCGGGACTACTTCGCCCAGCCCATCTTCGAGGGGCGCATCCCGGCCACGGCGCGGGACCGGCACGAGGCCCTGGTCCAGACCCTCGCCAGCGATCTCCGCAAGGAGCGGGACTACGAGGACGGGGCGCTCCCCGCCTGGGCCCGGGCCTGGATGGAGGCCCATCCCGACGACGCCCGGGAGGCCCGGGCCGCCATCGCCGGCGAGCCGGTGCCGGCGAAGAAGATCCCCAAGGGCAGGGAACGGTAGGAGCATGAAGGCATGATCCCGTCCGCCGGAAGCCCCGCCCTCAAGACCGCCCTCATCGTCGAGGACGAGCAGTCCACCCTGCGCTTCTACATGACGGGGCTCAAGGGCCTGCACGAGTTCCGCCTGCTCTCCGCCGTCAACGGCCAGGAGGCCCTGGACGTGCTGCGGGACACGCCCGTGGACGTGGTGGTGACGGACCTGAACATGCCGGTCATGGACGGCTACAGCCTCATCGCGGTCCTGGCCGAGCGCTATCCCTCCCTGCCCATCATCGTCATCACCTCCGTGGCCGAACCGGGCATGCGCGAGCAGGCCCTCCAGCTGGGGGCCCTCCGGGTGATCCCCAAGCCGCCCCGGCTCTCGGCCGTCATGGAGACCCTCCGTTCCGCCGTGTCCGTGCCGCCCCAGGGCCTGGTGCGGGGCATCGGCCTGGGCAGCGTCCTCCAGCTGCTGAACTGGGAGCGCCGATCGGCCACGCTGACCGTGCGCTCGGAAGAAGGCACGGGCCACCTCTACGTGAAGGAGGGCGAGCTGGTCCACGCCCTGTTCGGGCGGGAGGAGGGGTTGCCCGCCGCCTACCGGATCCTCGGCTGGGAGCACGTCCAGGCCGAGTTTGTTTTCACCTGCAAGATGCAGCCCACCATCGACCTGCCCCTGCCCGAGCTCCTCATGAACCTGGCCTTCGTCCGGGACACCCAGCGCATGGGCCAGCCCGGGGCCGGCGAGGCCCACGACGAACGCTGGCACGGCTGACATGCGCATCCTGCTCGCTCGTCATGGGGAGACCGCCTGGAATGTGGAAGGCCGCCACCAGGGGCAGACCTTCGACATCCCCCTGTCCCCCGTGGGCCGCGACCAGGCCGCGGCCCTGGGCCGCCGCCTGGAGGGCCTGCCGGTGGCCCGGGCCGTCAGCTCCCCCCTCCTGCGGGCCCGCCAGACTGCCGAACTGGCCCTGGGCGACCGCCGCGACCGCCTGACCCTGGATCCGCGGCTGGTGGAGATCTCCCACGGAACCTGGGAGGGCCGCCTGGCCACGGAGATCGAGTCCGAACAGCCGGACCTGCGCCGGGCCTGGCGGGAAACGCCCCACCAGGTGCGCCTGCCGGGGGGCGAATCCTTCCAGGATGTGACCGACCGGGCGTGGCCGGCCTTCCTGGACGCCTGTGCCGGCCTGGAACGGGAGGACATCGCCTTCATCATGACCCACGACGGCGTCAACCGGGCCCTCCTGGCGAAGATCCTGGGACTGGATCTCAGCCGCGTGTGGGCCTTCCGGCAGGCCGCGACCTGCCTGAACCTCCTGGAGGGCGATAGACCGGACAGACTGCAGGTCGTCCGGCTCAACGACGCGAGCCATCTGGTCGATCTTTTCGGCGAGGTGGTCCACCGAAAGCTCTAGCGTCCGCGTGCGGAAGTTTGCGAAAATTCGTCATCGCCGATTGGTGGTTTTTTTTCCCGGGAACCCCTCAACCAGGAAGGATCTATGTCCCAGCTCAAGCCTTTCAGGGCCTACCGTCCCAAGCCTGAACTGGCCGCCCAGGTGGCGGCCGTTCCGTACGACGTCATCAACACGGAGGAGGCGCGCCAGCTGGCGGCTGGCAACACCGTCTCCTTCCTCCACGTGGGCCGGCCCGAGATCGACCTCCCCGAGGGCGTCGACGTGCACGCCGACGAGGTGTACGCCATGGGCGTGCGCAACCTCCAGCGCATGATCGGCGACCGCACCCTCATCCACGAAGGCACGCCCTGCCTCTACATCTACCAGCAGCGCATGGGCGACCACGTCCAGGCCGGCCTGGTCGGGCTCTGCAGCGTGAAGGAGTACGAGGAGGGCGCGATCAAGCGCCACGAGTACACCCGGAAGGACAAGGAGGACGACCGCACCCGCCACGTCACCGAGCAGCAGGCCAACGCCGAGCCCGTCTTCCTCTGCTACCGCGCCGTGCCCTACATCGACTCGCTGGTCGACAAGATCCGCCTCCAGAAGCCCATCTACGACGTCGTCACCCCCGACGGCATCGGGCACACGGTGTGGATCGTCAGCGAGGAGACCCACATCTACACGCTGAACCACCTCTTCGACGCCATCCCCGCGATGTACATCGCCGACGGCCACCACCGCACCGCCGCGGCCATCCGCTACGGGCAGGCCCGCCGCGCCGCGAACCCCGGGGGCAACGGCGAGGAGAGCTACGAGAGCTTCATGGCTGTCGTCTTCCCCCACAACCAGCTCAAGATCATGGACTACAACCGCGTCGTGAAGGACCTGAACGGCCTGACCGAGGCCGCCTTCCTGGCCAAGGTCGGCGAGGCCTTCGACGTCGCCCCCGCGGCGGACCGCAATCCCAAGGCCGCCACCGAGTTCGGCATGTTCCTGGGCGGCAAGTGGTACGCCCTCAAGGCCAAGCCGGGCTCCTTCCCCGCCGAGGATCCCGTCAGGAGCCTGGACGTGAGCATCCTGCAGGAGAACCTCCTCGCGCCCATCCTCGGCATCCAGGATCCGCGCACCGACACCCGCATCGATTTCGTCGGCGGCATCCGCGGCATGGACGAGCTCGAGAAGCGCGTGAACAACGGCTGGGCCGTCGCCTTCAGCATGTTCCCCACCAGCCTGGAGCAGCTCATGGACGTGGCCGACGCCGGCCAGATCATGCCGCCCAAGTCGACCTGGTTCGAGCCGAAGCTCCGCTCCGGCCTCCTGGTCCGGCTCTACGAGGACTAGCGGAAAAGGGGCCGCCTCCGCCCCCGGCGGCGGCCCCCCTTTTTTTGTCCATTCATTCAAGGAGGTTTTCATGAAGATTCTCATCGCGGACGCCTTCGACGCGTCCCTCCCCAAGCGGCTCGAGCCCTTCGGCGAAGTCTTCACCGACATGGGGCGCCTCGCCGAGGCCAACGTCCTCCTGATCCGCTCCAAGACGACCGTCACTGCCGACCTCGTCGAGAAGGCCCCCAACCTCAAGCTCGTCATCCGCGGCGGCGTGGGGCTGGACAACGTGGACAAGGAGGCCTGCAAGGCCAAGGGCATCCAGGTCATGAACACGCCCGCCGCCAGCAGCGTGGCGGTGGCCGAGATGGCCATGGCCTTCATGGTCGCCATTCCGGCCCGGCTCCTCGAGGCCCACATGGCCATGAAGGAGGGCAAGTTCCCCAAGAACGAGCTGAAGCGCACCGAGCTCTTCCGCAAGACCCTGGGCCTCATCGGCGCCGGCGCCATCGCCACCGAGGTCGCCAAGCGCGCCCAGGCCTTCGGGATGAAGGTCGTCGCCTACGATCCCTTCCTCCAGGGCCACCCCATCGCCGAGCTCAAGAGCCTGGACGAGGTGCTGAAGGAAGCCGACGTCATCAGCATCCACACCCCGCTCACCGACCAGACCCGGGGCATGTTCAACGCCGAGACCATCGCCAAGATGAAGGACGGCGTCATCATCGTGAACACCGGCCGCGGCAAGGTGATCGTCGAGAAGGACATGGCCGCCGCCCTGGAGGCCGGGAAGGTGCGGGCCTACGGAACGGACGTGTGGTTCAGCGATCCCCCGCCGGCCGACTGCCCTCTCCTCACCGCCAAGAACGTCTTCATGGCCCCGCACCTGGGCGCCAGCAGCAAGGAGAACCTTCTCCGCATCGGCGACATCGTGGTGGAGATCCTCTCCCAGTTCAAGATCTAGGAGCATCGAGATGACCAAGCGCACCATCAACTTCTACGCCGGCCCCGCCGGCCTGCCCCTCCCCGCCCTGGAAAGGGCCAAGGAGGAACTCGTCGACTTCGCCGGCACCGGCATGTCGGTCATGGAGATCAGCCACCGCTCCAAGGAGTACGACGCCGTCCACGAGGAGGCCCTCGCCCTCACCCGCGAGCTCCTGGACATCCCCGCCAACTACAAGGTCATCCTCCTGCAGGGCGGCGCCCACCTGTCCTTCGGCATGATCCCCCTCAACTGGCTGCGGGGCGAGCACAAGGCCGACTACATCGTCACCGGCAACTGGGCCGAGAAGGCCTACAAGGAAGCCAAGCTGGTGGGCGGTGAGGACCGCGTTCGCCTGGCCGGGAGCACCAAGGACCAGAAGTTCGCCCGCCTCCCCAAGGCCTCCGAGCTGAAGCTCAACAAGGACAGCCTCTTCGTGCACTTCACCTCCAACAACACCGTGGAGGGCACCCAGTGGCAGGCGTTCCCCGAGACCGGCGGCATCCCCTACGTGTGCGACATGTCGTCGGACATCATGTGGCGCCCCTTCGACGTCTCCAAGTTCGGCATGATCTACGCCGGCGCCCAGAAGAACCTCGGCCCCTCCGGCGTCACCCTCCACATCGTCTCCGACGAGTTCCTGGAGAAGGCCCAGGCCGCTGACCTGCCCAGCTACCTGCGCTACAAGCTGCACGCCGAAAAGAACAGCCTCTACAACACCCCGCCCACCTTCGGCATCTACATCCTGCGGAACGTGCTGGCCTACAACAAGTCCATCGGCGGCCTCAAGGCCATCGAGGCCAACAACCGCAAGAAGGGCGACCTCCTCTACGGCTGCATCGACCGCCACGCCGGGTTCTTCAAGCCCTTCGTGACCGAGAAGGCCGACCGCTCCCTCATGAACGTGGACTTCTTCCTCCCCACCGAGGAACTGACGGACGCCTTCGTGAAGGAAGCCAAGAAGGAGGGCATGGTGGGCCTCAAGGGCTACCGCGACATCGGCGGCATCCGCGTGTCCACCTACAACGCCGTCACCGTGGAGAACGTCCAGACCCTGGTCGACTTCATGGAGACCTTCGTCAAGAAGAACGGCTGATCCCGTCCGCCGCCCGGAAGAGGGACGCCCTCCGGGGCGTCCCTTTTCCGTTCACAGCTGCGGCAGGTCCATGTAGTCGTAAGGATTCAGCTTCCAGTCGTCGGGATCCTCGTTGCCGACGATGCCGTCGCCCTGGGCGCCGGGGGCGGCCAGGTCCAGGTCGAAGGGATCCACCTGGACGCGGCGCCGGCAGTCGTAGACCACGCGCACCCGGGGCGTCAGCAGGCCTTCCCGGCTCTGCTCCAGGATCACCGCCAACTGCTCGCTCTCCAGCCGCACGAGGGAGGCCACGGGATAGATGCCCAGCGCGTGGATGAAGTGCTGCACCAGCTCCTCGTCCATGTGCGGCTCGGCCGTGGTGGAACTGTCGCTCCACTCGTAGATCTTGCGCAGGGCCGTCGGCGGCTCCATGCCCTTGTGGTAGATGCGGTTGCTGGTGATGGCGTCGTACACGTCCACGATGGCCGCCATGCGCCCCAGGAGGCTGATCTCCTGGCCCTTCTTGCGGAGGGGGTAACCGGTCCCGCAGAACTTCTCGTGGTGCTCGCCGGCCACCTGGATCACGGTCTCGCTGATGCCGGGGGTCTTGTGCAGCACCTCCAGACCCAGGTCCACGTGCTTCTTCATCACCGCGAACTCGGCCTCGGTGAGCTTCCCCGGCTTGTTGAGGATGTGGTCGGGCACCCGCATCTTCCCGATGTCGTGGAGCATGCCGCCGATCCCGGCCTCGTGGATGACGTCGGCGGGGAGGTCCATGGCGCGGCAGAACGAGATGAGCAGGGTGGCCACGCTGACGGAGTGCTGGAAGGTGTAGGTGTCCCCCTCCCGGATGCGGCAGAGGCTGACCAGGGTGCCCGGGTTGCGGAGGATCGATTCGGTGATCTGGCTGACCACGGGCTCCACCCGCTCCACCTTGATCTGCTTGCCCAGGCGGACGTCCTCCAGGACCGAATGGATGACCTTGTTGGCCTCCTTCTGGATCTCCTTGGCGAAGACCATCTCCTCCTGGTGGGAAGTGCGGGCGGGCGCGGGGGCCGGGGCGGCCGCGACGGGCGAGTGGAGGATCTTCTCCTGCACCTCCTGGACCACCTGCTCCCGGGTGGGCGCCACCACGTCGTCCAGCACGTCGATGCCCTTGAGGGTGTCGATGTACACCTCGGTGATGCCGCTGCGGGCGATCTTCTCCAGGTCCGCCTCCCGGCGGAGCATGAAGCTGTTGCGGAGGAAACTGTGGTCCATCCACCCGCAATTGAGGTCATGGATGAACATCCCCAGCCGCAGGTCCTGCTTCTTCACCTTCTTGATCATCGGTTGTCCGTTCAGGCGTTCCCGATTCCAATCTAGCGGTGGCTTTCAAGGGTGTCACATGAAACTTTGACGGGGCATCGGAGGTAGACACTGCCTCGATGGAGCCGCCGTGAATGTCCCTCTGACCGCCCTGGCCCTGGCCATCTTCCTGCCCCTGTCCGGCGGCGCCCGGCGCCCGAAGGCGCCCGCCTCCCCCGTGGACCTCAACGCCGCCACGGCCACCGAACTGGTCCAGCTCCCGGGGGTGGGCCCGGGCATCGCCGCGCGCATCGTGGCCCACCGCAAGGCCCACGGCCCCTTCCGGCGCCCCGAGGACCTCCTGGAGGTCCGGGGCCTGGGGAACCGGGTCTTCCAGCGCCTGCGCCCCCACGTGACGGTGGGGCCGTGAGGGCCCGGGGCCATTCGCTGGCCGAGGCCTCCGTCGTCCTGGCCGTCCTGGGGGTGCTGGCCCTGGCCGCCCTCGCGGGCTTCTCCCCGGGCCGGTCCGCCCTGGCCCCCGCCGGCCTGGAAATGCGGGGCCTGCTGGAGCAGACCCGCCTCCTGGCCCTGGCCCGGGGCCGCGGGGTCCATGCGCGGCCCAAGGGGGGCGGGGGGGAGGTGGCGCCCCTGCGCCTTCCGGGCGGCCTCCGGTGGGGCGCGCCGCCGAACCTGCGGAGCCTGCCGCCCCGCATGGAACGCCCCGCCCGGGCCCTCCTCGCCGGGGAGGCCCATCCCCTCGCCACCTACGGGCCCGGCGGCACCGCCAACGCCGGCTGCTGGTTCCTCACCGATGGGCGGGACGCCCTGTGCTTCCGCCTGGCCAACGAGGGCGTCCTCCGCCGTTTCCGGTACCGGTCCGCCGCCGGGACCTGGGTGGAGGACTGACATGCGCATCGCCGACCTGAGCCCCGAGCAGCGTCCCCGGGAACGCCTCCTGGGCGGCCGCGGAGACGAACTGGGCGACGCCGAAGTGCTGGCCCTCCTGTGGGGCACGGGCACCCGGGGGCTGGGCGCCGTGGACCTGGCCCACGCGCTCCTGGCCCGCCACGGCGGCCTGAAGGGCCTCCTGGGCCTCGGACCGCGGGAGTGGGCCGCCTGCGAGGGCCTGGGCCCGGCCAAGGCCGGCCAGCTCTGGGCGGCCGTGGAACTGGGGCGCCGCCTGAACCGTGGGCCGGGCCCCCTGCGCCTGGGCTCCCCCCAGGCCGCAGGCGCCTATCTCCTTGATCGGTGCGCGGGGTGGGCCGAGGAGCGCTTCGGCCTCCTGGCCCTGAACGTGAAGGGCGTCCTCCTCGCCGATCGCATCCTCAGCCAGGGCACCGCCAGCGCCACCCTCGTCTCCCCCCGGGAGTTCTACCGGGAGGCCCTGCGCTTCGGCGCCGTGAGCGCCATCGGCTTCCACAACCACCCCAGCGGCGAGCCCCAGCCCAGCCACGAGGACCGCCGGCTCACCCGCGCCCTCCGCGAGGCGGGCCATGCCCTCGGCGTCCCCCTCGTCGACCACATCGTCGTCGGCGCCCGGACCTTCCACAGCTTCCGGGCCTCGGAAGGCTGGGCCTAGGATCGATCCTTCCGGTACAGACATGACATGCGACTTCCGCCTGCGGGCCACAGGGCCCGTGGCGATGGACGTGCGCAGCTGGAGACAAAGCGATCCTCCAGGATCTCCTGGAGCCTGCTTTGTAAGCGTCAGGCCGCCCGAGTCCCGTCAAGTGATGTAGCAAGAGCGGCCAGCGAAGCGCCGCCGTACCCGTATGATCCGATTTCAATGAAATGCTGCTGCTGATGGACCTTTGGCCGGGGCGGTGTGGGAAACGCGCCAGCGTTTTCCAGGCGAAGCCCGCGGGTGTTGGAAGGTTGTGGACCCGAAGGGCGCCCCGCAGGGGCGTTGCCTGTGGACCCGGAGGGCGGTCCGGAGGCCCGTTTCGCGCAGCGAAATCCAGCGGGCAATCCATCAGCCTTTCCATGCCCGCGCACCGCCCCGGCCGGGTGGGTCGCGACCTCGCCCCAGGGCCATCACGCCTTCACCTTCAAGTAAGGGAACCGGGCAGAAACCCACTCAGCATGCTGGTCCGCGAGCAACGAGCCCAGAAGGCGCAGCACCGCGGCCCGGTTCGGAAAGATGCCCACCACGTCGGATCGCCGGCGAAGCTCACGGTTCTCCCGTTCCAGCACGTTGGTCGAGTGGATCTTTCGCCAGTGGGCTTTGGGGAAATCCATGTAGACCAGGACGTCCTCCACCGCCTCGTCCAGCAGGGCCGAGAAGCCGGGGTGCTTGCGCTGGGTATCCAGGGCCAGGGCTGCGAACAACCGCTGCGCATCCTCCTTGCAGGGCGCCTGGTAGGCCTGCTTCAGGCGGTCCAGAAGCTCCTCCTGCGCCGCCTTGGGCAACCGCGTCGCTGCATTCCGCATGAAATGAACCCGGCACCGCTGCCAGGAGACACCGTTCAGGACCCGCCGCACCGCTGCCCTCGGCGGGCACAAGCTGGCCTGCGAACATGGCGACTTTGAGCGGATCGCCTACAACTCCTGCAGAGACCGGCACTGCCCCAAGTGCCAGGCCCTGGCTCAGGAGAAGTGGATCGCCGCACGGAGCCGACGGATCCTCGCCCTCGGCCACTTCCACGTGGTGTTCACCCTGCCGGCGGAACTGCGGTCCCTGGCCCGGCTTCACCCGGCTGTGGTCTATCAGGCCATGCTGCGCGCCGTGGCGGACACCCTCCTGGAACTGGGTCGGACCCGCAAGGGCCTGACCTTCGGCCTGACCCTGATCCTGCACACCTGGACCCGGGAACTGGCCTTCCATCCCCACGTCCACGTGCTGGTCAGCGCCGGTGGCCTGGGCCTGGATGGCAGCAGCTTCATCCGGCTCAAGCACCGTTACCTGTTCCCGCTGAAGATGCTGGGCGACGTGTTCCGAGGCAAGGTCCTGGCTGCGTTGGGGGCCGCCCGGGATTCGGGCAAGTTCCCGGAGCGGACCGAAGCCGCCTACGCCCAGTTGATCGCGCAGGTGAAGGAGAAGCGCTGGATCGCCTACGTCAAAAGGCCGTTCCGCAAGTCCGCCCACGTGCTCCAGTATCTCGGGCGCTACACCCACCGGGTGGGTATCGCCAACTCCCGGCTGATGGACGTCACGAATGACCAGGTGACCTTCCGCACCAAATTTGGCCGCACCGCGAGCCTGGAACCTGTGGCCTTCCTCCACCGTCTGGTCCAGCACGTGCTTCCCCAGGGCTTCCGCAAAATCCGCCATGCGGGTCTCTATGCCTCTGCCAAACCCGGGGGCCCCCTGGACCAGGCCCGGCAAGCTCTGGGCGAGACAACGCTGCCTCCCTCGCCTCCCCCAGAGACTTGGCTGGAGCAACAAATGCGCGCTTGTCCCGTCTGCGGCGGCATGGTCCGCCGGGTCCGGCTGGAACCCACCGCCCCCCGGGCACCGCCCATGGATGAGGCCCAATGCTGACCGTCCCCACAACGACCAGGCAGTCCCTCGTCGCCACCTGCCATCAGGACGGGTTGGGAGGGGTCTGCTCATGGACAGGAGCGGAACCATCGTTGGCCGGAAGAGGCCAGGAATCGAGGGTCATGGAGATGATGATCGAGGCGTTCCGGCCATTCTCCGGTGGCCTGCCGAGCTCGATTTGCCCATAGCAGTCCGATCGCGCCGGCCCCTACCGCTCCGGGCCTGTTCAAGACCGCTAATCAACCGAGGGGTGGGCTGCCAGGGCGCCTACCCACGGCGGCGCCTGGGTCCCGCCACCCCGATTTGCTAACTATTTCTGGAGGCATCTGATCGGGAGCGTGGAGGCCGTCAGGCGCAGCAGAAATGGGCTCGAAGCAGGACCAGCCGATCGATGGCAAGGTCGGTCCTCCCGAACTTGTAGGCCGCCTGGCCTGCCGGGGAACGGATTTTGGATCGCATGGTTGTCGCCTCCATGGCAGCCAATCTAGGCCTTTGGCCATGTGGTACAAGTGCTCATCGCGAACTTCCTCGCGACGCCGTAATCAAGGGAAATCGCAACTTAAGCAGCGTGAATTCAATTGTTAGTACATGTGGAAACCCAAGGGTGGGCCCCGATGGATCCCTGGATCCTACGGTTCTGGTACCAATGGCACCTCAATCATCGGAAGCCATGGATCATCAGTAATAATTTGCAACTTACACCTTGGGAAAATTTTCAGCGTGTGGTCTACGGTGATTATCAATTTATGGCTGGTGGCATTCTCGCCATTATTTGTGCCTACAATCTTCAGCCAGGCCTCGGGTGGCGAGATGAAAAGTATCCGGAAAGGCTTCCCATCCGTTCTTCGAACTTCAAGAGGATCTAAATTGAAAAAATCGCTGGAATCATCGGTCTGCCGCCTGGCAATCAAAAACCTCGGTTGAACAGTGAAGGGGGACTTGCGGGTCCAGTGGACCTTGAGCGAGGTGGTGACGTCAGCTGTTTTCGCGAGGCGGAAGGGAATTTCAAAATTCCCCTCGAGCTGGCCATCGGGGATTTCCTTCTCCAGGAACGGAAAAAACACCTCGGCGATTTCCGGGTCCAAGCCTTGCCGAATGGAGACGTTTGGGTTCGGTTGGCCAAGGTTCTGGCGGTTGTAGATCAGCTTTTGCTCTGGTTGTCTGAACCGAGCCAGCGCCTTGACGAGGCGGGACTCCCCATGGGTCAAATCAAGGATGGTAAGGACGGGTGGAGACCAAAGGACCTCTGGTAGAATCTCTCCTAAAATATGGATTTTGACGGTTCGGAGGCCTTCACTTCCCCTTCTCGGATAGGGCAACAATGTAAGTCTTGCAGTCTCCGACACGGGGCCGTATCGGTTCTGCAAATCCAATTTCAATTGGATAGGAAGTTCTTCGCCAGGAAGAACGGGCCCTGAGTCGGCATGCGCTTGTAAACATCCGCAACTTACCTCGATTCCTGCAACCGTCCAGGTCTCTTCGGAATCGTTACGGAGTAAGTATTCACCCTCCCACTCCTGGATCATCTGGGTTTTGCCAAAATCATGCTTCACGCTGATTTCGGGTGGAGGATCTCCTCGGCAAATGTCCTGGTTGAAGCACATTAAAATTGTCAAACCACACGCCATGAACTTCACTTTACACCTATGACGCCGAGAATTTTCTGTTTCAGGGTCCTGCCCTTTCCTTCCGTGGCCCCTTCCGTTGAGTAATAAATCAAATTCTCATCAGCCTTAAAGCGCCAATTCCAATTCCACATATCTGCGGCTGATGAAATGCGGTCAGGGAAGTTTTCTGGCCTGGCTTCTTGTTTCACAGAACCGGTTTTTGGATCGAGCAGCCACCAGGTAATAAATGGGAACTGTTTGAGGTTTTGATCGCGAATATATTCCGTATCAAAATACCATTTTTTGATTTTTTCGGAATTGGTGGCAATTTCAATGGGAAAATTGTCATTGAAGGCCTGTCCAGCTTGTTCGACTGCTTGCTGGGAACGGGTTGCCACAAGAATGTATCCGTCTTTCCTTACTTGGGCACCCAGACCCACGTATGGATATGAGAACGCGCCTTCCCGATGTAAGGCAGACTCATCAATAAAATCGAAAATCCGAATTTGTCGCTCAAATTTGCCGTCCTCTGCCCGGAAAACCAGGAACCATCCGATACTTTCGTATCCGACTATGACATGATCAGGAGTCCTTAATAAGGCTGGCGTAATGAGCATCAAATTGGGATAATTGGTTTTAGCATCGCCTTCCTCATCAATGGTTTCTTGCCAATATGCTTTGCCTAATCCGATTGAAACCCCCTCTTTCTGTACAAATTCTTTTCGGTCATTCTTTGCGAGGATGCCGATAGGGGAGTACCCACCTTGGAATTTAAAGACGGGCCGAAAAGTAGTCACCAAAAAGTTGCCATTGCCAAGCTTAAAAAAGCCGGTAATAGCCTTGCGCCTGCTTCTGAAGTTGCCAATCTCCTGCCATCCGGTCTCACCAACAATGGATCTTTCCAAAATCCTGTACATGAACCGTGATGCGATTTCGCCCTTTGCCAATTTCTGGCCTTGAACGCCTTCCAAGGTAAGTGCGAACGCCTTTCCATCCAAAACGTCTCGCTTGATGGTCTTGGCCGGCAGAATGATCGATCGCTCTATTTTGCCATTAATGCTTTCTATTTTGAATAAACTGTCTGCACCTCCTTCGCCAGCAACAGCCCCCCGCGAAAGGTCGTGATAAATAACTCCATTGCCCCAGATAACGGGCCTTGAAGGAGGTGGGTTCTGCCCATTCAGGATGCTCACTGCTATCGCAGTGGTTCCTGAAACCATTTTCGCGAGGGTCTGGTGTTTGCTCATTTTCGCCCTTGTTTTCGACTAGCCGCCAATCACACGATCACAATATTCTTCTGCCTCCTTCAAAGTGAGTGTTTGCTTTTTTCCCGTTGAAGTGTCGACCCAGAGGACCGTTCCGTCTGAAGATGCGTGACAGTATATTCCGGCATACGCCGGAATAGTGCCAGCTATGAATGCGGTGATTCCAATGATTCCAAGGATGCGCTTTCTGCTTATTATGTTTCCTTGTTGAAATGAGTGAATGAAGTTGACCTATGAGTGAAAACACTGGTGGGTGACTCGATCATATACAAATTGCAGATCATAGCCCAAAACTTGGCTTTCAAATTTGCAAAAAGGAGTAGGGCGTTCGAAGGCACAGATTGGAAATCGACAAAGGGATGGGGGCTTCCGGCTTGGACCCCAAGAGAAGATTGAAAAAGACAAGAAGTCTGGGAAGTCTACAATTATTGGGGTGCCACACTGGACCGCATTGAAGAATTTTGGTTTTAGATGGAGTTTGATCACGCGTCCTTCTAGTTACTCAAATTCCAAACTTCGAAGGCTGGTCCTCAATGGCTCCCACAGCTTCTCCTGGCGCCAACCATAGGAACGCTGGGACGTGCGGTTGCGGAAGTACTTTGTGTTGGCGAAGGAGTAATGGATATAGCGGGCGAGTACCTGCATAGAGGCGTCCGAAGGGCTGTCTGATGGTTGATTCTGACAATACCACCTGGCGCACGGAATGGGTTCGAGGAAGTTTGCATTTAAGCCCCCTTGCTGGGGCCAGATCATTAGCAATTCTGGTGGTGGGTACCGGGGGACAACTCATTTACAAGGCCATAAAATGTATTACGCATAGCTGCCAAAACACTGGCTTTGAGGAGGCAATATTTTTTGGAGCTATTAAATTGGCTCAAATGAACAATTCGGGAGCTCGTGCAATCCGCCTGCGGTGAATCTCCGAAAACCCAATACCCATGAGGGTTTGGTACCAGTGCGGTCGGTTGATCGGTGGCACCTAGCGGGTGACCCGAAGGGGAATCAAGTTCATCAAGTTAGAGAAGATGGAACTGGTTGGAAGAACAGGGCTTGCCTTGGCGGGTTGGGTTCTGGACCGCTGCACGGCCCTGGGCAAGGCTCTCACCCGGCAGTTCCCCACGCGGACCGGAGCTTTGCCGACCGGCGGCGTGGCCTTGGCCTACGTCGCCTCCCCCTGCACAGGGAGGAGCGACTTCGTGGCCGTCTCGACCCTGGAGGACAAGGTGCTCGCCTCGGAGAGCCTGGGTCTTCAGGCCTTCCCCTCGCCGGACATCGTCCGGCAGCGGCTGGACGAGGGGGTGGACCTCAACCTGCCCTACGTCCAGAAAGCCACCGACGACCTCCGGCGCAAGCGCAAGTCCCCGATCACCGCCCTCTCCACCGGGCAGGTGGCGCTGGACGTCGACGTAACCCCCCTGGACTACTCCAACACCAAGAAGGAAGGCCTCGGCTGGACCTACCAGCAATTCGAGGGCTGCGCGCCCATCGCCGCCTAGCTGGGCGAGAAGGGCTGGGCCCTGGCCTCGAATGGAGGGAGGGGACCCAGCACGCGCCGGAAGGAGACCCCCGCGTTCCTGGCCTGGTGAGCGCCCTAGCCAAGCCACGGGTGAGCGGGAGGAGGATCCTGCTCCACATGGATACCCAACGACGCCCTGGAGAACTGCGCCCTGGCTGCCGAGGAAGGCGTCGACAGCCTGATCAAGCACAATGGGCGCTCGGAGAACTTGGAGGTCTGGGCGGACAAGGCCGCGGCCATGCCGGAATCCGCCTGGAGCCACCCCCGGGAAGGGAAGCGGGTGGTGCGCTTCCCGGAGGGGATGGAACGAACGGTGACGTTCAAAGGCGAGGAAATGGGTGTTCGCTACCGGATGGAGTTGGAGGTCTCCGAGCGCATGCCAGACGCCAAGGACCATGCCCTGCTCCTGCCCCTGGTGGAGGTAGACACCTGGATCACCAGCCTGGACTTGCCGGAGGGCGAGGTGATCGCTCTCTACCGGGACAGCGGCACGAGGGCAAGCGCCGCCGCATGGGGACGGTGATCCAGGAACTGCTGTGCGTGGCGGCACGGGTCGTTCACCACGCGGGCCAGGTGGCCTAAACGTTCGGGCGGACCTGCCTGGCCTTCGACCGGCTTGTCCTGCGCCGAACCCATTTCTGCAGCGTCTGAGGACCTCCACGCTCCCGATCGGAGGCCTCCAGAAACCCCCGGCGTCAGGCCGGAGGCCCATCCAGAATTCGGGGCATCCCACCCAACGCCTCTATTTCCCGGCCATCGAAGGGACCGTAAAGGTGCGAAGGCGGCCTCGCCATCCCCGGGTGCCGGTCGCACGGATGGAAAACGCGCTGTCGATAACCGATTCCAGGGGCAAGGGTTCGGGGGCATCCTGGCTGCCGAGGCGATGGCCATGGCTGCCCATTCCGAAGCAGCGTCCTGCACCAGGGTCGTTGATACAAAGGGCCCCATCGCCGGGGCCTTTCATGAGCGCCACGGATTCATGGCACTGCCAAGCCACCCCATGACCTGCTTCTTTCCCCTGGCCAACCTCCCGTAACCGCCACCACGTACGACCCCATCGTCGTCGGCGCCCGGGCCACATGGAAGGTCCGAGGAAAAACCGAGATCCAATATTCACTCATATCAATTGTTATGGTCGAAGGGGGCCGGCTGTGCGATCGTTGGGACTCACCAGGAAGGCCATGGACCCCCAGCACCCCAGCTACTTGACGGGCAATCACGCCATCGACGTCCAGCACGCGCGGATCTATCGGCTCCTGGAGGCGTTGAACGTCGCGCTGGAGGGCGGGCAGGGGCTTCCGGAGGCCAAGCGCATCCTGGCCGCCCTCTCCCTCTTCGTGGTCGCCCACTTCCGGATGGAGGAGGCGGTCATGGAGCAGGCCGGCTGTCCCGACCTGGAGCGCCACCGGGTGGACCACGCCGACATCGCCTGCCGGGTCGAATCCATGGTGGACGCCTTCCGGGAGGGGTGCCTGCGCCCCGAGGCCCTCGCGGCCTTCATGAGCGACTGGGTGGACCGGCACATCGAGGCCTACGACAACCCCATGGCGCGCTTCCTGGCGGGGCAGGGGGCCGCCACTCCCGCCGCGGGCCCGGACCGGCCCCGGGCCACGCGGGATCTGGCCGCCCCCTGATTCCCGGGGAGCGGGTCAGGCCTCCGGCTTCCGCGCGGCCTTCAGGGCCGCGGCCACGGCCTCGGCCAACTCGAGGCTGCGGAAGGGCTTGTGGAGGAAGGCCGAGATGCCGAGGGCATGGAGGTTCGCCAGGTCGTCCTTCTTGGAGAAGCCGGAACACATGATCACCGGCACCCGGGGATCCAGTTCGCGGATCTGCTGGAGGGCGGTGCGCCCGCCCATGACCGGCATGATCACGTCCAGGATGATCAGGTCGATCCCGCCCGCCGCCTCCCGGAACCGGGCCAGGCCCTCCGAGCCGTTCTCCGCCGTCAGCACCTGGTAGCCCTGCCGCTCCAGCATGGCCGTGGCGGACACCCGGATGATCTCCTCGTCGTCGATGAGGAGGATGGTGCCGGTGCCCTGCGCGTCCCAGGCGCCCTCCGCCGGGGCCTTCTTCACGGCGGGGGCCAGGGGCAGGAGGATGCGGAAGGTGGTGCCGCCTCCGACCCGGGATTCCACCGAAATGGCGCCGCGGTGGTCCCGGATCGTGCCGTAGACGGCGAAGAGGCCGAGGCCGGTGCCTTCGCCCTGCTCCTTCGTGGTGAAGAAGGGCTCGAAGATGCGATCCAGGAACTCGGGGGGGATGCCGGTGCCCGTGTCCTGGACCGTGACCTCCACGTGGGGGCCGGGTTCCAGGGGGAAGGTGGACTGGGCGCAGGCGGCCGCGTCCAGGTCCCGGTTCCCGAGATGGAACGTCAGGGTTCCGCCCTCCGGCATGGCGTGCCCGGCGTTGATGCCCAGGTTCAGGAAGGCGTTGAGGAGCATGGCGTCGTCGCCCGTCACCCAGGCGGTGCCGGGTTCCGCGACGATCCTGATCTGGACGGCCTTGTCCAGGGTGCGCTCCAGGATCTCGGTGGCGTCCTTCACGAGGGTCTCGACGTTCACCGGGGAGCTGACCTTGGGCGCCTTGCGCGAGAAGGCCAGCAGCTTGTGGGTGAGCCGCCCCGCGCGTTCCGCCGCGGAGATGATGAGGTTGAAGAGCCGCTCCCGGCTGGGATCCCCGCCCAGATCCCTGCGCAGCACCTCAGCGGCCCCGAGGATGCCGGCCAGGATGTTGTTGAAGTCGTGGGCGACGCCGCTCGCCAACTGGCCGACGGCCTCCAGTTTCTGGGACTGGTTCAGCTGCTCCGCCAGGTGCTTCTGCTCGGTGATGTCCACGAGGAAGCCGCTGATGAGCTCCTTCCCCGGATCGAGGTAGCAGTAGAGGGCGTGGAACCGCGGCCGGCCATCCACCAGGCGGATCCCGACCTCCTGCCCCATGACCCGCCCGGAGGCTTTGAGCCTGGCCACGTAGTCGTGGTAGGCGCCCAGGGAGGGCCACCGGGTCTCCGGATGGCCATAGTGGGCGTTGAGCTCCTCCAGGGTCTTGCAGTCGAACTGGCGCAGGGTCACCTGGTTGGCGAACTCGAAGGCCCCGTCCACCCGCACCCGGAACACGCCGATGGGCGAGTCCTCGACGATCTGGCGGTACCGGGCCTCGCTCACTTCAAGGGCCCGCTTCGTCCTGAGCTCGTCGGTGATGTCCCGGCCCTCGGACAGCAGGTGGGTGATGGTCCCGTTGCTGTCCCGGAGGGGGGAAACGGAGAGGTCGGTGATCCGGATGGCCCCGCCCCGGGCCCGGAAGGAGACCTCGCCGCGGAAGACCCCGCCATCGCGGGCCGTTTCGATCCCCTGGCGGACCTGGGCCTGGACCGCCTCGTCGTGGGTCCACCAGGCCAGGGTCCAGAAGGGACGGCCCACCACCGCCTCCAGCGACGCGTCGATCTGGTCCAGGGCGGTCCGGTTCGCGAATTCCAGATTGCCATCCATGGATAGGAGCGAATAGAACTGGAGCGAACCGTCGATGGCGTTCACCCGCAGGGCCTCGCTGTCCTGGACGGCCTTGAGGGAGGCGGCGATGTGCCGGGTCATGGCGTTGAAGGCTTCGGCCAGCCTCCGCAACTCGTCCGGCCCGGGAATGTGGATCTCGGTGCCGTAGTCGCCCCGGGCCACCGCTTCGGTGGCCTCCGTCAGGCGCTGGACCCGGCCGACCACCTGCAGGCGGACCAGGGCCAGCGTCGCCAGGATGCCCAGGAGGCAGAAGGCGGAGGCCCCCACCACCAGAAGGGCGATGCGGCGATCGGCCACAGCGGTCACGGCCTTTACGGGAACCGTGAGGATCACCCGCCACGGCTCCGCCGCCGACCCGACCTGGACCGTGGTGGTCGCGCACAGCAGGCCCTGGGAGGTCAGGAGGCTCTCGCGCTCGCGGCTGGACCCGATGGCCGCGGCGAGCTGCGCGTCCCGGGGATGCCCGACCAGGTGGGGCTGGGCCGTGGCACCGGCCACCACCCCCGCCTGGGAGAGGAAGTAGAGTCTGGCGGTGCCGTCGTACAGGTGGACCTGGTCCGCCAGGCGCTGGAGGTATTCCAGGCGGTAGTCCACCCCCGCGAGCCCCTTGAACCGGCCCTCGTGCAGGATGGGCACCACCAGGGAGGTCATGAAGGTCTGCTCGCCGCGCAGGGGATAGGCATAGGGCTCGATGACGTGCTCCCGCAGCGACCGCCTCGGGAGGAGGTAGTAGTCGCCGAGGCCGGGCGTCTCGTAGCCGAGGGCCGCCTCGCATCGCAGGGTGCCGTCCCCGGCCCGGTTCCACACGGGAATGAAGCGGCCCGTGGCGTCATGCAGGGGCTTGCCGGCGTACCGGGCGTCATGCCCGTCGAAGGCGTCGGGTTCCCACAGGGTGAAGATGTCCAGGAACTCGGAATGACGTTCCAGGATTCGGCGCATGATCGCGTGGGCCTCGTCCCGGGAGGCCCCGCCGGGGCGCTCGGCCAGGGCCCCGAGGGTCTGGGCCAGGACGCGGGAGACGTCCATGGCCTTGTTCATCTGGCTGTCCAGGATCCCCGCTTCTCGCCGGACGGAGGAAAGCAGCACCTCCCGGGCCGTGGCCATGGACTCGGTGCGGGTGACCCGGGCGAAGTACCCGATGAGGAGGGTGCACACCCCGCCCATGACCAGGCCGAACCCGAGGGAGAGCCGCAGTTGGAGGGAGGACTGCCACTTCATGGGGTGCCCCGGGAAGGCCGCGCGAGGGACCTGGTGGAAAAGGCTTCAGATGGGGGATGAACGGGAGCCGCCGTGCGGGGCGCAGGCGGACCTGACCTCCACGGGGCAAGGGCATATTGACCACAAATATTCGTGTTCGCAACAGACCCTTGGGGCCGGTCAGCGGTAGGGCCCGAGGCGCTCCAGGGCCAGGACGGGGGCCCCGGCCTCCCGGGAGGCGGCCAGGTCCACCCGGCATTCGGCCACCCAGTCGTTGTGGCCCTCGGCGTCCACCAGCATCTGCTGGATCCGCCAGGCGCCGTCCTCCTCCAGGATGTAGGTGTGGCGCTGGTTGCGCCCCTCCGCGTCCAGGCGGGGCCCGTCGTGGTCCGCCCGGTAGGCCTCCATGAGGGCCTTGAGGGCCTCGGGGCCCGCGGTCTCCCCGCCGAGGGCGGCCGCGGCCTCCTCCCAGTCCCCCACGGAGAGGCTGCGGAGGAAGCCGTAGATCCGGCTCCGCACGGCCAGGGAGAAGGCCTTCCGGTCCCGGGTCACGTCCCGGGCAGCCTCCTCGGCGCCCGGGGGCCGCAGTTCGGGGGACCCGCCCTGGGCCGGCGCCCCGCCGCGCATCTTCTCCCATTCGTCCAGCAGGCTGGAGTCCACCTGGCGGAGCATGGCGCCCAGGTAGGCCTCCATCTCCCGCACTTCCTCGGTCTTGGCGCCGTCGGGCACGGTCTGGGCGAGGACCTTGTAGACGCTGTTGAGGTGCCGGAGGAGAAGGCCCTCGGAGCGCTGGATGTCGTACTCCCGCACGTAGTCCGAGAAGGACCGGTAGTCCTCGAACATCTCCCGGGCGATGGACTTGGGGCGGATGTTCTCCTCGCCCACCCACGGATGGAGGGCGGCGAACGCGTTGAAGGTCCCGTAGACGAACTCCCGCAGGGGCTTGGGATACTCCAGCTTCTCCAGCTCCGCCATGCGCTCCTCGTACTCGATCCCGGCCAGCTTCATCTCCGCGACCCGCTGGCCCTTGAGCCGATCCAGCTGCTTGCGCAGGATGACGTCCGGGTCCTCCAGGATGCTCTCCACGAGCGTCAGGAGGTCCAGCGCGTACTCGGGGGATTCCGGATCCAGCCTGGGCAGCGTGTCCAGGAGCCAGAGGGAGAGGGTCTGGTTCATGGAGAAGTCGTCCTGGAGATCCACGTTCACCCGCAGCCCGCCCCCGGCGTACTCCACGATCCGCCGTCCGAGGAGGCTCCGGAAGAGCTGCCAGCCCCTGCGGAAATGGGCCTCCTTGGCGCGGGGCGTCTCGTGGCTGTCCCGGATCAGGCGGCGCATGGCCCCGCACCCGTCGCCCCCGCGGGAGAGGACGTTGAGCAGCATGCCGTGGCTCACCTGGAACCGCGACACGAGGCGCTCGGGCTGGGCCGCGATCAGGCGGTTGAAGGTCTGCTCGTCCCAGCTCACGAAATTGCGGTCCGGGGGCTGGCGCTTGACGAACTTGCGGCCGCCGGCCGCGGCCTTTGCCGCCAGCTTGGCGTTCTCGATGACGTGCTCCGGCGCCTGGGCCACCACCCACCCCACGTCGTCGAAGCCCTTCCGGCCGGCCCGCCCCGAGATCTGGTGGAAGTCCCGGGCGCTGAGGATGGCCGTCTTCTGGCCGTCGTACTTGCAGAGCCGGGTGAAGAGCACGGTCCGGATGGGGACGTTGATGCCCACCCCGAGCGTGTCGGTGCCGCAGATGACCTTGAGGAGGCCCCGCTGCGCCAGCTGCTCGACGAGGATCCGGTACTTGGGCAGCAGGCCCGCGTGGTGGAGCCCGATGCCGTGGCGCAGCCAGCGCTTGAGGTCAGGGCCATAGGGGCTGTTGAAGCGGAACCCCTCCAGGGCGCGGGCGATCTCAGCCTTCTCCTCCTTGGCGCACAGGTTGATGCTGGTGAAGTCCTGGGCGCTGGAGGCCGCCTCCAGCTGGGTGAAATGGACGAGGTAGACGGGGGCCTTGCCGGCCTCCACGAGGCGCTCGAGGGTGAGGGGCAGGGGGCTCTCCGCATACGAGAACGCCAGGGGCACCGGCCGCTCCCGGCTCTTGACCGCCACGGTCGGGAGGCCGTTGAGCCGCGTGAGCTCCTCCTCGAAGAACCCCGTGTCGCCCAGCGTCGCGGACATGAGCAGGAAGCGGGTCCGGGGCAGGGTGAGGAGGGGCACCTGCCAGGCCACCCCGCGGTCGCGGTCGGCGTAGTAGTGGAACTCGTCCATCACCACGTCGTCGACCTGGGCCTCCGGTCCCTCCCGGAGGGCGATGTTGGCCAGGATCTCCGCCGTGCAGCAGAGGATGGGCGCGTCCCGGTTGACCGTGGCGTCGCCGGTGGAGAGCCCCACGTTCTCCGGCCCGAAGTCGCGGCAGAGGGCCATCCACTTCTCGTTGACGAGGGCCTTGATGGGGCAGGTGTAGACCGAGCGGCGCCCCTCGGCGAGGGCCTTGAAGTGGAGGGCCGCCGCCACCAGGGACTTGCCCGATCCGGTGGGGGTGTTGAGGATGACGTTCCGGCCCTCGAAGAGCTCCAGCACCGCGGCCTCCTGGGCGGGGTAGAGCGCGAGGCCGCGGCCCTCCACGTAGTCCAGGAAGCGGCCCAGGAGGTCGCCGCTGTCGGGGGCGGTCCCCTGGGGAAGGAGGTCGGCGAGGGTGGGCTTCATGCGGTCAGGCTCCTGCGGTGCCTTCCAGTGTCCCATGGCCAAGCGCCCAGCCAGGCATTTCCACTGTTACGACTCCTTCATAGATGAAATGCCGGCTGTCCGTCATAGGGCCTCGATGGCAGGGCAAGCTGATATGCTTCAACACGTGATGCACCTGCAGGGGGGGTGAGTGGACGGCGGCCAGAACGAACGGAGGCGGTACACGCGCCTCAGCACGTCCGGGAAGCCGTACGAGGTGGCCTTCCAGATCCACGACCGCCTCGTCACGAATGCCCGCCTGGCCAACCTCAGCGCCGGCGGCTGCGGCCTGGAAGTCCAGATGGTGGACGCCTGGGACATGGACGCCGGCAGTGTCCTGGACAACCTCTGCATCATGCACCCGGACCTGCCCTGCGTGCCCCTCCAGGGGACCGTGGTGCGCGTCCTCGGGAAGGTCCCCGGCAAGACCAGCGGCTACGTCCTGGCCGGCCTGGAGTTCACCCTCATCACGCCCTTCATCCAGGAGCTGATCCAGGCTCACGTGGAAACCCGCTGTCCCCTGTGATGACCCCGGCCCCTCGGCCGAGGGGCACCCTGGAGCGCGCATGGCGTCGAAGGCCCTCGATCAATTCCGGAGCACCCTGGACCATCTGGACGGGGAGGACCGGGAGCACCAGCTGGCCTTCTTCCGCGGCCTGATGGCAGCCGGTCCCTCGGCGGTCATGGAACTGGACGGACGTCTGCCCGGTTCCCGCGCGCCCCGCAGCCTGCGCCTCCTGGCCATGGAGGCCTGCTTCTACTACCCCTGGCCCGATTGGGTGCCCATCCTCGCCCGCATCCTGCGCTACGAGTCCGACCCGGCCATCTTCGAGACCGGGACCCGGGCCCTGGGGCGCATCGCCACCCATTCGGCGCTGGCGGCCCTGCGCGAGCTGAACACCATGCGCCAGGGCGCCGAGTTCAAGGAAGTGGTCGCCCAGGTCCTCACCCAGGCAGACCCTCAGCAGGCCTTCGACCACTACCTGAGCCGCCTCCTGGAGGGCTCCGGCAATCCGACGGTGGCCAACGAGGCCGCCCAGCGCCTGGCCACCCTGGTCGCCGGCCCCAACCTCACCGCGATCCGGACCCTGACCATGCACCCGGACCTGCTGGTGTTCCGGCACGCCATCCACCTGCTGGCCCGCATCCAGACCCCCGAGGCTGCGGATGCCCTGGCGGACGTGTTCGAGGACAGCCACCGGGAGGTCCTGGCCGACCGCCAACTCAAGGAGGCCATCGCCCCCTACCGCTCCCTTCCGCCCGCCGCGGCCCGGGAAAAGGCCCAGGAGGCCCTCCGCGCCGCCAACGCCGGAGAGGGGCTGGACCTGCCGCCCGGGGTCAAGGACCTGCACCGGGACGTGGTGACGGCCACGGAGGAGGGCAAGCCGACGGCGCTCTCCGCCGCCCTGACCCAGGCGGCCGAAGCCATGCACCAGCGGTCCCGCCGGCTCAGCTTCGCGGTGGATGCGGCCGCGGAAGGGCTGGCGGACCAGGTCCAGAAGGGCCACCTTGAAGCCGGCCGGGTCCTGGACCTGCTGGTGAACGCCTACCGGGAACAAACGGGCCGGGAGGGGCTCGCGCGGGCCCTCGCGCGCCTCGTGCCCGCCGACGCCGCCGCCGTGCACCAGCTGATCCTCCAGGGGCCCGATGCCGCCCAGCGGGCGGCCGCCGTCGAGATCTTTGGGCAGCGGGCGGAGCCCGCCCTCCAGCCCGTGCTCCTCCAGGCCTGCCGGGACCCCCTCGCGGACATCGCCGACCGGGCCCTGCACCACCTGGGGCAGCTGCCGGGCGCCCTCGACCTCGCCCGGCAGCTCATCCAGTCCCAGGTCCCCCAGGAGCTGGCCCTGGGCATGCGCCTCGTGGGCATGCGCCGCTTCCAGGAGCTGGTGCCGGACCTGCTGGCGATGGTCCAGGACGACACCCGCGAGGAGGTCACCCTCCAGGTCATCGAGACCCTCGGCGCCGTGGGCGGCGAGATGGCCTCGGCGAACCTCCTGGAGATGCTGCATTCCGGCCAGAGCCTGCGCATCCAGACCCTCGTGGCCGAGTCCCTCCGAGGCCTGGGCGAGCCCGACGTGGCCATGGCCCTGTGCGCCAAGGCCGACCACATCAAGGTGCCCATTCTCCACGCCGTGGCGGTGGAAGCCCTGGCGGCCGCCCATGGCCAGCCGGAGCGCCCCATGCCGCCGGTGAACGGGACCATGCTCCTGCACCACGTCCGGAAGGCGTGGATGGACCGGAACCCCTGGTCCCTCCGCCTGCGCGTGGTCGAGGCCCTCGTGCGGATCCAGCTCGCCCACCCCGAAACCTGGAGCGCCGTGTCGGACCTCGTCCGCGACACCCTCTCGGAAAAGCGCCCCGCCGGCGCCTGGAGCCCCGACGCGCTGCACCAAGTCCAGGCCGCCGCCAAACAATTCGCCCAGCGGGCCTCGGGCGCGTGAGCGCCTTGGCTGGGGCGGCGCCCCGTGGCATCATGACCCTTCCCCGGAGGGTTGGGTGAGCGGTTTAAACCAACAGTCTTGAAATCCGGTCCATTCCATTATACCTGGTGGGGTCTGATGCGCTATGGTATTGGATTTTCAGACAATTAGAGAGGCCGGCCAAGGGATTGGTGATGTCCAATCCAATCCCGTCCCGTTATGGGGCGTTCGGTTACAAATCGGGTTACATCTTCGGAGGCGGGCCGGCTGAGATCGGCGGCCATGCTCATTCCCCTGGCTCCACTAGGAAACGCCGTGCCCGTGCGGCTTCCAGAGCTTCGGCAATGTCGATCTTGCCCTCCGCACGATCGGCAGCGCGTCGCCGTTCCCAGTCCTCATCCCATTCCCGCCGCAGTGCCTGTGCTTCGGGAACCGGGTCCGCCAGGTCCAAGGGCGTCATGTTGTAGTCCCCGCCGCCGTATGGCTTGCGGGCGGCCCAGACCTGGTCCACGTGAGCCCAGGCGATCGGCCCCGGGTGCCAGGCCTCAACCCAGGGGATCCATTTGAACCCGTGGTAGACGAGCGGGTTGTTCAAGGTGGCTTCGGTGCCCTGGATCACCAGCTTGGTGGGGTCCAGGTGCCCAACGGGGACCCGAAGCCAGATGGTGATGCACTGGCGGTTTTCGTTGAGGAAGCCGGCCCAGCCCATCTTGGCCGCGCGGTAGACTTCGCGCTCCGAAGGTGTGTCGAAGTCGAACAGGGGCACGGCGCCAAGACGGTGTGCCTGGCAGTCGGTCACGCAGGACTTCTCCGTTCCTTCACCTGCCGGGCGGATCTCCCCGGCCCTCACGATGCCCTGGAGGCCTTCGACGGTGCACCTGTGCCAGAGGCAGC
Source organism: Mesoterricola sediminis (assembly GCF_030295425.1). NCBI lineage: Bacteria > Pseudomonadati > Acidobacteriota > Holophagae > Holophagales > Holophagaceae > Mesoterricola > Mesoterricola sediminis. Next base: position 1,395,545 of record NZ_AP027081.1, read on the forward strand.
CGTGTCCCCGCAGGGTGGGCATGAGGTTTCCGACCCACTGCCGCCCCGTCTCTTCCCATTCCCGGTATTGGTCTTCGATCGGCAATGCCTCCTCCAAGGTTGGGGGATCCTTAGAAAATCAGAAGATGCAAGATTCCAGCTCTGCAAAAACTGTCATTTCGGGCGTAATCACTTTGGCCAACTCCTGCTTAAATTTCTCAGCATTGATGCTGCTGACTATCCCGCAATAATTTTTAATTCTTCCCGTTTCATCCTTTATGTTTTGGTTCTCAATATCCACAACGAAGCCATCATAGGACGCTTCGTCGAACGTAAGAGCGTTCAAATTACAATACTTTTTCAAGACTTCTTTATCAAAAAGGTAATTTTCAATTTCCCATCTGACAAAAACCCGATGATTTGAAGGATTGTTTTTTAAATACACATCTCTATCGTGTGCTGTCGTATTCTTTCCTGATGCCATATCACGGTCTTTCAATACAAGGATATCAAGCCCGTCAAAGACTTTTGAAAGAATAGAAATTGCAATTTCACTTCTTTGGTCAAGTTCCGTGTTTCCACCGCTCGACACAAACAAAACATCAGGATATTTTTCAGAAAATATTCCATTGAGAACATTAGCATCAAACCCTCTTTCGGTCCCATCCCGTCTGGGCTGATCCCTTCCCTCGCAATAGATTATTTTCCTGGGACTTAGTAGGCCGGTCAAATCTTCTAGAGCAGTTTTGAAAATGCGTTGCCAATTTTTTCTGGTTGTTCTAATCGGTGTAATAGTATGTGAACCCGTGAAATAATCTTTTTCGGAAAAATCCAAAACCTGAACTTTCTCTTTTAATTCATCTTGTGCAGCCTTCATAAAGCCTATACTATGCGTTGCAACCCATAGCTGACAGTTCTCCGGGATTAATTTCTCAATCTCAATTAATAATTTCTTCTGAACCGAAGTATTTAAATGCAGCTCTGGTTCATCGATACAAAATACCGTATTGTCATAATCGTTCTTCTTGATGATTATATCCAAAATAATATCTACGACTTCTTTTTCTCCTGCGGAAAGATTCGAATATGGGAAGTTAGTTGCATTTCCTTTTTCAAAATAAAATTCTCCTTTTCTATCCATTATGTTGCCGAGGCTTGAAATTTTTATGTCCAGGATTTTTTCTAAAATTACATTAATAGAACCTATTAATTCAGCCCTGACCTGATTTCCGGTTTTATCGCCAGCTTCAAAGGCTGAGTAGGATGCACTCAGTAATCTCTTGTAATTTGCGTCCAGTCTTCCATCAAGTGCAATACTGCTCAGAGGTTCGTCCCTTGTTTCAAAAATGGAAGCCATTGCACTTAATGTTTGGACATTCAGTTTTGATGTAAATCTATAAGCCGTTCTAATATAAAAAGTTTTTCTGGAGCTTTGCGCATTTGGTGGATAGAATTCAATTAAAATTGAATTATTTCTATTGTAAGTAGATGCTTTCTTTGTTTCATCAGTATAGAAAAATGCTTTGGAGTAGAATGAGGCATCTTCGCCCCCCCATGGCCTAAAGTCTTTTTGTTTTTCTTCAAACGCGTCAAAAACTGAACTCTTTCCGCATCCATTTGGCCCAACCATTACGATGATTTTTCTTGGCTCATCCCCAAGGTCGATCGTTAGGTCATCAAATCTTTTGAAAGTCTTAAGTTGTATCTTCCTGACTCGCATTCAGCCTCCAAATTATCGAAAGGAAGTGGGCGGCCCCGCTGACATGGAAATTGCAAAAGGCTTCGCTGGTGGGGATGGTTAATCATACCCCGTGAAGCGCCCCGTGCCTGTTTTTCATCTGCAACCAACCAGGAACATTCCCAAAACAGCAACAAAACAGCAACATGTTGTCAATTTAACAACAATAATAATTTGAGTTATGCTATTGGCGGCCAAGCTACCGGATCTTACTTTTGGTTCATTCCTGGAAAGGACAAGCCCATGGAGAACCTGCTAACCCTTCCGTCCACCCCCCACCCCGCCGATGCGAGGGCCACTGATGCGAGGGCCACCCTGCGGGCGATCGCCGGGACCTCAACCAGGTTGGTTGCGCGGCTCGAACAAAACAGCCCTGCGATGCCTGAGCCGGTCCTGGAGGCCCTGGAAGACCTGAAGGCCGGCCTGAGCACCTTGCAGGGGGTGGAGGGGGCTCCAGAGGGCTCCGAGCCCAGCCGCATCGAATGGCTGGATGTCTGGGGGATTGGTCAGGGAGCGGCGGAGCTTGGCGGCCTTCTTGCCGAGGAACTCCGCACCAATGGCGTGGACACGTTCTCTCTTCTGGAGGCCGTCCCGACCCACGAGCCGGCCCTACGCCTTGGACCTGCTCTCAAGTGATGCCCTGGACGCGCTGGAGTCCATGCAGGGCGCTATTGCCCGGATCCTGGGTAACGATCCCGCCCTCCGGCGGGTGAGGGCGGCATCCGGATCAAGATGCCCAAGAACGCCTACAGCCGCAGGACGATCAACATTGACGAGGGCTTGTGCATCACGCTCCGCAACCATAGGCAGGCTCAGGAAGACCTTGCCCAGCAATTGGGGATCCTGTGCCCCGTGGACGGCCTTGTGTTCCCCATGATGATCTGGCGGTCCCGTGGCCGGCAGCCCATCAATCCCCAGGTCAAGGACGTTGACTTCACCCGGCCCTGGAACCCGGATTACCCCACCAAGGAATTCAGCCGGGAGGCTGCCCAGGCGGGGTTCCCGGGCCTCCGCTTCCACGATATGCGACACCCCCACGTCACGGCCCTGCTGACCGCCGGGGTTGCCCCTCACATCGTGGCGGCCCGGCTTGGCCACAGCACGCCGGTCATCACGATGATGATCTATGCCCACGTCCTGCCTCGCGGGGACGAGCAGGCTGCCAAGGTCATGGGGGAGATGATGCGGGCAGCCCTGGGGGCCGGGAGCTAACCGGGCCCCGGGCCGGCCCAGCCGGCAGACAAAAGGGGGAATGGCGGAGGGTGAGGGATTCGAACCCTCGGAGGACTTGCATCCTCAATGGTTTTCAAGACCAGCCCGATAAACCGCTCCGGCAACCCTCCATCCTGAGAATGATGCCATGGCGGCCCGTAGATCGTCCAATCCCATCCGGGGTTGCAAACGGGTTACAAACAGCCTTCCCGATGTTGATATGCTGTCGGTTAACTCGCCCTTGCTACAGTCTTGAAAACTGTCGACGCCTCCGGCGTCCGCGAGTTCGAATCTCGCACCCTCCGCCAGACGCCCGAAAAGCCCTTGGATCCAAGGGCTTTTCCGTGTCCGGGGCCGGCTCAGGCGTTGCCGCGGTAGAGGCCCTCGATGACGTCCTTGAAGGCCTCGTTGACCACCCGGCGCTTGAGCTTGAGGGAGGGCGTCAGGAGGCCGCTCTCGGGGGTCAGCTCCCGCTCGAGGAGGGCGATCTTGCGGATGCGCTCGTAGGCCGGGAGGTGGGCGTTGGTGTGGTTCACCCGGGACATGACCTTGGCGACCACCTTGGGGTGGGAGAGCATGGCCGAGTCGCTGTCGAAGGGGATCTGCTTGCGCTGGCACCAGTCCCGGAGGGCGGGGAAGTGCGGCACGATGAGGGCCGCGAGATGGTTCCGCTGGTCGCCGACGACCACGGCCTGCTCGATGTAGGGATCCTCCCGGAGGGCGTTCTCGATGGGCTGGGGGGCCACGTTCTTGCCGCCGTTGGTGACGATGATCTCCTTCTTCCGGTCGGTGATCTTCACCCGGCCCTGGGGGTCCATCTCGCCCACGTCCCCGGTGCAGAAGTAGCCGTCCGCGTCGAAGACCTCCCGGGTGGCCGCCTCGTTCTGCCAATAGCCCTTCATGACGTTGGGCCCCTGGCAGAGGATCTCCCCGTCCGGGGCCATCTTCAGGAAGGGCTTGCCGTTCCAGGTCTTGAGGATGGGGTGCCCCACGTACCCGGGCCGCACCTTCCCCAGGCGGTTGAGGGTCAGGATGGGGCTCGTCTCCGTCAGGCCGTAGCCCTCGTAGATGGGCACGCCCATGGCCCAGAAGAACTCCATGATCGTCGGATTGAGGCCCGCGCCGCCGGTGACGCAGAAGCGGAGCCGGCCCCCGGTCTTGGCGCGCACCTTGGACAGCAGGATGCGGTCCGCGATCCGCCAGGCCAGGTGGGTGAGGCCCCCGGGCCGCCGGTCGAAGTAGAGGTAGCGGACCACCCGGTGGCAGGTGGTGCGGGCCCAGCTGAAGACCATGCGGTGGAGGAGGCCGCCCGAGGTGAGGGCGTCCCGGACCTTCGCGTAGATCTTCTCGAAGATCCGCGGCACCGCCATGAGGACGGCGGGCTGGACCTCCAGGAGGTTCTGGGGCAGGGAGATGAGGCTCTCGGCGTAGTAGATGGCGATGCCCAGGTGCCACATGGTGTAGTGGCCCGCGGTGCGCTCGAAGATGTGGGAGAGGGGCAGGACCGACAGGCAGCGGTCGCCCCGTTCGGGCCGCAGGGCCACGATGGCCACCTCGACCACGCCCACGATGTTCGAGGCCACGTTCCCCTGGGTCAGCATCGCGCCCTTGGGGTCCCCGGTCGTCCCGGAGGTGTAGATGAGGGTGAGGAGGTCCTCGGGGTCGCGCTCCTGGGCCCAGGCGCGGACCTCGGCCCGGCGCCCGTCCAGGGCCGCGCCCTCGGCCATGAGGGTGTCCCAGGCCAGGCACTCGAGGGTCCCCGGGTCGGCGGGGAGCCCGTCCAGGGCGATCACCAGCTCGAGTTCGGGGAGTTTGGCCGCCGCGGCGCGGATCTTGGCGAACTGGGAGCCGTTGGAGGTGAGGATCCAGCGGGCGCCGCTGTTCTGCAGGATGTAGGCGGTCTGGTCCGAGGTCAGCGTGTGGTAGATGGGCACGCTCACGACGCCCAGGAGGGAGCACGCGAAGTCCGTCAAGGCCCAGGCGGGGCGGTTCTCGCAGAGGATGCCGACGCGGTCCCCCTTGCGGAGGCCCCGCGCCGCCATGGCCAGGGCCAGGCGTTCCACCTTCTCCTGGACCTCCCGGTGCGAGATGGGCTTGTAGGCGCCGTCGGCCTTGGCGGCCAGGGCATCGGGCAAATCGTACTTCAGAGCCTCGTAGAAAAGCTCAGCAATGGTCCGTACCAACGGGGGAGCTCCAAGGAAATGGCAAAGCGCATGGTAGCAGATGCATTCCCCCGATGCATTGCAGGCCCCCAAAGGCCCTGCGGCGCTGCCACGGTTGGTAAAATCCTGGTTTCAGTCCTTCCAGGCGGTGCCGACCCCGACCCCGTGGAAGGCGTTCCAGACGGCCTTCTCCTCCGCGCCACCCTGGCCGTACAGGTCCTGGGCCGCGGAAACGCAGGCCTTCCGGGCGTCCTGGTATCCGCTGAGGGAGGTCAGGTAGTGGGTGAGGGCCCGGTACCAGATCCGGGCGGCGCGGTCGTTCCCGATGCCCTCCATGCCCTTGGGGAGGAGGTTCGTGTAGTAGTCGCTCTGGCGGTTCGGGCTCGCGCCCTGGCTCAGGAAGAAGAAGGCCCGGTTCATGGGGCCCGACCCCTTGTGGACGTTGATGTTCTTGAGGTCCTTGGACCAGACGTCGGGGCTGTAGCCGTCCTTGCTCGGCTTGTAGAGGTAACGGATCGGCTCGGGCGGGTCCGCCTGGGAGACCTGCTCCCCGATGGTCCAGTTGCCGCCCCAGGAGCCGATCACGTCGCCCGCGCCCCCCCGGGCGTAGTACTCGATCAGGCATCCGTTGATGTCGGAATTGGCCTCGTTGAGGCTGCCGCTCTCCCCGAAGTACTCCAGCTTCGCCGTCGTCGCGCAGACGCCGTGGCTGAGCTCGTGGCCGAGGATGTCGACCGTGGTCAGGGCCTTCCAGTCCTTGCCGTCGCCCAGGGACACGCAGAAGCACGCGTCGGACCAGAAGGCGTTGTCGTAGCCCTTCCCGTAGTGGACCCGCATGGCGATCGCGCGGCCCTCCCCGTCGATGCCCTTGCGCCCGAGCACTTGCGCGTAGTAGTCCCAGGTCACCTGGAGGCCGTACGCCGCGTCCACCGCCGCCGTCTCGCCATTGGGACTCGTCGTGTCCCCGCCGTCGTAGTTCCGGCCGTCGCCCCACACGTCGCTCTGGTTGGTGTAGAGGGTGCCCTTGGCGCCGCGGGTGCCATGGTCCAGGTTGTAGACCGCGTTCCCCGTGCGGCCCCGGGTCCAGTCCCGGAGCTCGTAGACCTCGTCCTGATCCTTCCAGGTCGTGCCGAGGACCACGAGCCCGCTGTGCTGGGAGCGCCCCTGGCCCTTGCTCGCGCGCCCGGTCCGAAGGGAGGCCCAGTGCTTGAGGATCCGCCCCGTGTGCGCGTCCACCAGGTAGTCCATGTGGCGGGGCTCGGGCCCCTCCTCCTCCAGGTGGACCCGGAACGCGAGCGCGTCCCGGCCCGCGAGGCGCACCACCAGGAGCTCCGTCGTGGGGGAGACCCGCCGCCGTTCCACGGGGGCGAAGGCCTCCATCGCCGCCGCCAGGGCCTCCGAGGAGGGCAGGAGGGGCCGGGTGTCGAGGTCCAGCCCCTTCACGAAGGCGTCCGTGACGCCGCGGGTGCGCGCCCCCGACACGTGGAGGACCCCCTCCCCGCCCATCACCTTGACCCCCTTGTGGTACTGCGCGAAGCGCGTGCTCCGCCCCTGGAGGTCGGGGTCGGGGATGATCCGCTCCACCACGAGCGTGTCCTCGGAAGCGAGGCCGAGGGAAGGTTTGAGCGTCTCCATGACCATCCGGTCCTGGGACGCGAGCCAGGCCTCGTCCTGGCCGGGCAGCGGCAGGGCGAGCAGGAACAGGGGGAACATTCGCGGGAATCCGTGCATGGAACCTCCAGGGCCCCGAAGGACCGCTCCAAGCCCGCCCGCGGGCCAGACGCCCAGCGCCCGGATCGAGGGGGGCCGATCGGCCTCGGAGGCCGGTTAATTGACGGGAACAATAACCTTCTACCCCCCCCTGTCAACCTTCCCCCCGGAATGGGCCCCCACCCTGGAAGGCCCGCCCGCCGGCCCTTCGCGCATCGGTCCTTGTGGCGGCGGGCGCTTGAGGTTACGATGGAAGGCCACCTGGAGAGATGCCGGAGTGGCCGATCGGGCTCGCCTGCTAAGCGAGTGTATTGGGTAAACCAGTACCGGGGGTTCGAATCCCCCTCTCTCCGCCAGAAAACAACCCCGCCCCGCGGGGTTTTTTTCTGGCGGAGAGAGGGGGATTCGAATCACGGATGGCGCGCCGGAAGGGCCAGCGGAGCACGCATGCGTGCGTAGCGGTGCGCCGAAGGCGGAGGCCCGGGCGCAGCCAGCCGTGCGGCCCGAAGGGGAATCCCCCTCTCTCCGCCAGAAAACAACCCCGCCCCGCGGGGTTTTTTTCTGGCGGGGGGAGGGGTGGAGTCCACGCTTTTCAAGGGATTGTCGAAGGGTCTGATGGTAGGGTGGACCAACCACCCAGGAGGTTCGACATGTTCCTTGGAGCGCTGGTCGCTTCCCTGCCGCTGTTTGTGCTTCTGCTTGGCATCCCCCTCCTCATGAAACCGGCGGCCAAGGTGGCGCCGCTGGCATGGCTGGTGACCGTGCTGGCCGCCATCCTCTATTTCCATTTCCCGGCCAAGGTCGTGCTCCTGGCCGCCCTGCAGGGGGCGATCACCGGCATCTTCCCGATCATGTACATCCCCTTCGGCGCCCTCGTCATCTACAACGTGCTGAAGGCGACGGGCTGGATGGACAAGATGCAGGGGGCCATGGCCAACCTCACCATCGACCGCCGCGCCCAGGCCCTCCTCATCGCCTTCGGCTTCAGCGCCTTCCTGGAGGGCATCTGCGGCTTCGGGGCCCCCGTCGCCATCCCGGCCATGATCCTGGTGGGTCTGGGCTACAACCCGATGATGGCCGCCCTGGTGTGCCTCGTGGCGAACACGGGGCCCGTGCCCTTCGGATCCCTGGCGATCCCGACGGTCACCCTGGCCAAGACCACGGGACTGGACCTGATGCGCCTCTCCATGATGACCGGCCGTCTCATGGCGCCCCTCGCCCTCATCATGGCCTTCGCCACGGTGTACGCCATGAGCCGCGGCAAGGGGATGCGCGGTTCCCTGGGCACGATCCTCGTCACCGGCCTGAGCTTCTCGGTGACGGAATTCCTCGTCTCCAACTTCGTGGGTCCCGAACTGACCTCCGTTCTCGCCGCCCTGGCCTGCCTCGCGGCCACCGCCGCCTACCTGAAGATCCAGAAGCGTGTCGAGCCCTGGCTCTTCGAGGGCGAATCCATGGCGGCCTCCGCCCCCAAGGCGTTCCACCCGATGGACCTCTTCCTGTCCTGGCTGCCCTACCTGCTGCTGGCCGTGTTCATCATCGCGGTGAACCTGCCGAAGACCAAGCCCCTCTTCGCCGGCACTGCGCCGGGCTGGTCCGCCCTCCTGATCAAGATCCAGATCTACAACCCGGCCAAGCCCTACACCTTCTCCTGGCTCCAGACCCCAGGCACGGTGATGCTCATCGCCGGCGCCGCCGCGCTGCCCTTCATGGGCATCAAGTACTCGGTGATGGGCCATCAGTTCGGCAGGACCTTCCGGCAGATGATCCCCTCCTTCATCGCCGTCGCCTGCATCCTCTCCATCTCCGAGGTCATGAACCTGGCCCTGCCCATCGTGGACCCGAAGACGAAGCTGGCCATCTGGGGGGACCTGGCCGTGAAGCAGGCCTCCATGGTGGCGACGATGGCGAACAGCATCGTCGCGGTGGTGAGCACGCACGTGTATCCCGCCCTGGCGCCGATCTTCGGGACGATCGGCGTCTTCCTCACCGGCAGCAACACCTCCAGCAACGCGCTCTTCGGCAACCTCCAGAAGCTCACCGCCCAGGGCATGAAGCTCTCCGAGATCCTCATGGCCTCGGCGGGCTCCGCGGGCGCCTCCGCCGGCAAGATGATCTCCCCCCAGAGCATCGTCATCGCGGCGACGGCGGTGGGGCTCTCCGGCAAGGAAGGCCAGATCATGCGCCAGACCATCAAGTACACCATCCCCTACGTGATCCTGCTGGGCCTGCTGGTGTGGGGCTTCGCCTTCCTGTTCCCGCACCTCGTTCCCTGATGGAGGCCTGACGTGCGCATCCTCGTCGCCCCCGATTCCTACAAGGGCAGCGTGTCGGCCCTCGCCGTCGCGGGCGCCATGGAGCGCGGCATCCTGGCCGTCGCGCCCGGGGCGGTGGTCCGGAAGGTGCCCATCGCCGACGGCGGCGAGGGGACCGTGGAGGCCCTGGTCGCCGCCACCCGCGGCACGCTCCGCCATGCCCAGGTCACCGGCCCCCTCGGGGAGCCCGTCCAGGCAGCCTGGGGCGTGCTGGGCGACGGCGCCACGGCCGTGATCGAGATGGCCGCCGCCTCGGGCCTGCCCCTCGTCCCGCGGGACCGGCGCGATCCCCGGACCACCACCACCCGGGGCACCGGGGAACTCGTGCGCCTGGCCTTGGACCAGGGCCTCCGGAAGCTGGTCGTGGGCATCGGCGGCAGCGCCACCAACGACGGGGGCACGGGCCTGGCCCGGGCCCTGGGGGTCCGGTTCCTGGATCGGGAGGGCCGGGACCTGCCCGAAGGCGGGGCGGCCCTGGCCGGCCTGGACCGCATCGACCTGTCGGGCCTGGACCCGCGCCTCCGGGGCGCCTCCATCCTGGTGGCCTGCGATGTGGACAACCCGCTGTGCGGTCCCCGCGGCGCCTCCGCGGTCTATGGGCCCCAGAAGGGGGCGACGCCCGCCATGGTGGCCGACCTGGACGCGGCCCTCGCCGTTCTGGCCCGGGTGGCCGCCCGGGACACGGGCCGCGACGTCGCCGCCCTGCCGGGGGCCGGGGCCGCCGGCGGACTCGGCGCGGGCCTGCTCTGGTTCACGCCCGCGCGCCTCCGGCCCGGGGTGGAGATCGTGCTGGAGGCCACCGGCTTCGCGGACCTCGTCCGGGAAGCCGACCTCGTCCTCACGGGCGAGGGTCTGACCGACGCCCAGACCGCCATGGGCAAGGCCCCTGTGGGGGTCGCGGCGGTGGCCCAGGCCCACGGCGTTCCCGTCGTGTGCCTTTCCGGCGGCCTCGGCGCCGGCGCCGGCGAGGTGCTCGCCAAGGGCATCGGGGCCCTCGCCTCCATCGTCCCGGGACCCATGCCCCTCGAGGCCTGCATGGCCCAGGGAGAGCAGCTCATCGAGGACGCGACCGCCCGTGTCCTGCGGCTCGTCCTGGTGGGGCGGAACCTTCGGCACGGAGTCGCCGGTCGCTCGTAACTGTTTTTCCCATGAAGCCTTGCGCGTCCAGAGGGGACCCTTAGATTGGAGTGGGTCCCGTCCGGACGCGGAACACCTTTGCTCGACGCTCCCCTTTTCTGCCGTCTTTCGCTGAAGCCCATGCCTGGTCCCCCGAAGTTGCCCGCTTGGCTATTCGCGCCAAGCCCGGGTTGGCTTGCACCTTCGTATTGGGGGTGTCGGGGCCAGGATGCCACGCTCCACCCTTTTTTCTGGAAGGTGAACCATGAGGAAGATTCCCCGCCTTCACGCTGCGCTGCTGGTCCCGGTGCTGCTCGCCGCCGCGGCGCCCACGGTCCTCCGGGCGTCGGAAGGAGACGCCCGGCTCGTCTCCCGGATCAAGAGCAGCTACAACTTCAAGAACTACCTGGCCAACGACGACATCTCCATCTCGGCGGACGATGGCGTTGTGACCCTCTCGGGCAAGGTCGGCCAGGACTATCACCGGTCGCTGGCGGAGGCCACCGCGGCCGACACGCCGGGCGTCAAGTCGGTTCGGAACGAGCTGAAGGTCTCGAGCGAGCCCCTGAGTGAGCGGTCTGACGGCTGGATCACCCTCAAGGTCAAGGCCAACCTCATGTTCCACAAGAACGTGAGCGCCTCGGGCACCGAGGTGGAGACCCGGGATGGCGTCGTCATCCTGCGGGGGCGCGCCGACAGCCCCGACCAGCGGGAGCTCACGGCCACCTATGCCCGGGATGTGGATGGCGTGAAGGACGTCCGCAACGAGATGACCGTCGACCGGGGCGCCCGCAAGGAGACCTTCGGGGACAAGGTGGACGACGCTTCCATCACCGCCCAGATCAAGACCAGCCTCCTCCTCCACCATTCCACCCATGCGCTCGACACCCGCGTCAAGACCCGGGACGGGGTCGTCACCCTGCGGGGAGAGGCCAAGAACCAGGCGGAAAAGGAGCTGGTGGGCAAACTCGCCGCCGATACCCGGGGCGTCAAGCATGTGGATAACCAAATGACCGTTCGGCCTTCCTGAGCAGAGGCCCCCCATGCTCTGGACCCTCGCCGTCCTGCTCGTCGTGCTCTGGGCCGCGGGTCTTCTCGCGTCCTACACCTTGCACGGCTTCATCCACGTGCTCCTCCTCCTCGCCGTGGCCGCCGTGCTGATCCGCATCATCCAGGGACGCCGCCCCGTCTAGGCGTTCCCCTTTCAGGAGTTATCCATGAATTATCACCCCTATGAAACCCGCAACGCCCTCTTCGCCTTCCTGGCGGGCCTCGCCACGGGCGGCATCATCGTCGCCCTGACGACGCCCCGGTCGGGTCCGGATCTTCGCCGCGACATGGCCCGCCAGGGCCGGCGCCTGCGTGGGCGCCTGAACGAAATGATGGAGCGCGGGGAGGACTACTTGGATTCATGTGCGGAGGACCTCGGCGATCGTGCCGGCAGGGCCGCCGAGGATGCCAAGGAAGCCGCCACCCGCGTGGGCGCGGACCTGGGCCGCGGGGCCGAACGCGTGGGCAAGGACCTCCAGGGCTGACGGGCTCGCCTGCGGACTGAATATTTAGAATTAATTATTTTCTCGTTCGCAGGGCTTTCTTGTTTAGTTGAAGACTCTAAACTAAAGGCATGAATCCAATCGGGAGGGGCCCACGTCGCGGGCGCTTCGCGCGCCTTGTGAGGCGTTTCGTCCGCAGGGCCCTTCCCGACCCCTCCCAGCCCCTGGAGCGGCAGTTCTTTCAGGGGCTCTGTTGGTTCGCAGGGGGGCTCTCGATCCTGGTGATCGCCCCCCTCAACAACTATCCGAGCCTCGACCCCCGGGTGAACCCGTGCATCCTGACTTATGGGGTCGTCTGTCTGGGGTTGGCTTGGCTATCCCGGCGGGGACGCCACCTCCAGCGGACCTTCGCCCTCTTGACCGTGGTCTGCCTGGATGCCCTCTGGTTCCCCAACGGCGGCAGCCAGGGCAGCGCGGGGCTCTACTTCTCGCTGGTGGCCGTGCTGATCGCCCTCTTTTTCCGGGGCTGGAGCCGGCTGGCGGCCCTGGGGGCCCTCCTGGCCAACGTGCTGGGGTTGCTGGTCCTGGAAGGGGCCCACCCCACCTGGGCGGCACCCTTCCCCAATCCCTCGGACCGGCTGGTGGACCTGGGCATCGGCCTGCTGTTCAGCCTGCCCGTCGGCACCTTTGTCGTGGCCGTCATGCTGGGCCTCCATGAACGACAGGCCGCGGAGGCCCAGGCCATGGTCAGGGCCCTCCAGGCCAGCGAGGCGCGGTTCCGCTCCGCCTTCCGGAACATGCCCGTGGCCCTGATGATCCAGGCCTACCCCGAGGGCCGGATCGAGGCCGTGAACGCGCGGTTCGCCCAGGTCTTCGGGCGGTCGGCGGGGGAGGTGACCGGCAGGACGCCCGAGGACCTGGCGCTCTGGGCGGACCCCCAGGACGCGGGCCGGCTCGCGGCCCTGCTGGATGCGGGTCCCCGGGTGGAGGCCTTCGAGGCCCAGATCCGGAGGGGCGACGGGCACTTCCAATGGATCTCCCTCCACGCGGAGCGGTTCGAACAGGATGGGGAGAGCCGGCTGTTGTCCAGCGCGGTGGACATCACGGAGCGCCGCCGGCTGGAGGCCGAGCGCCTCTACCTGGAGGACCGGCGGAACCGCCTGCGCAAGGCCGAGAGCCTGGGCATGATGGCGGGTTCCATCGCCCACCACTTCAACAACAAGCTGCAGGTCGCCCTGGCGGGGATCGAAGGGCTGGATGGCCTGCCGGCGGACGCGGGTGCGGGTCGGCGCCTGGCCCTGGCCCGGCAGGCCTTGGAGGAGGCCGTCGAGGTCAGCCAGAAAATGCGGATCTCCCTGGGGCAGGTGCCGGCGGGCCGGGCCCTGGCGGGTTGGCTGCCCCTGGGCGGCGCCCTGCTGGAGGGCAGCCGGAACGCATTGCCGCCGGGCGTCACCCTGGTCTGGGAGGCCGACGGCGCCTCCGCCCAGGTCTCGGTGAGCGAGGACCTGGTGCGCCAGGTGGTCGCCAACCTCGTCACCAACGCGGCCGAGTCCCTGCGCGAGGGGGGTGGGGTGGTGCGGGCCCGCATCGGATCCTGCGAGCCGGAGGACATCCCCGAGACCCATCGCTATCCCCTCGGGTGGCAGCCCAGGGCCGCCCGCTACGCCTACCTGGAAGTGGCGGACGCCGGCTGCGGCATCGATCCCGGCGACTTGGACCGCATCTTCGACCCCTTCTATTCCACCAAGTTCACGGGCCGGGGCCTGGGTCTGTCCGTGACCCTGGGCGTCGTGCAGGCCTATGGCGGGCTCATGACCGTGGAGAGCCATCCCAACGAGGGCAGCGTCTTCCGGGCCTGGTTCCCCTGCGCGTCGGCGGCCGCGATGGCCGTTGACCCGGCTCCCAGTCCGGAGGCCCCCCGGCCGGCCGGGAAGATCCTCCTCGTGGACGATGACGAGGGCCTGCTGGCGACCACCCAGGACCTGCTGGCCTGGCTGGGGTACGCCTCCCTTCCGGCCCGGGGCGGGCGGGAGGCCGTGGCCGCCTTCGCCGCCCACCCGGACCAGTTCGTCTGCGTGATCACCGACCTGACCATGCCGGGCCTGGACGGCTGGCAGACCCTGGCGGCCCTCCGGGAGCGGGATCCCGCCCTCCCGGCCATCGTGATGAGCGGGTACCACCGGGGGCAGGGGGCGGGCGCGCCCCCCCGGGACCTGCCCCATGTGTTCCTGGGCAAGCCCTTCCGGTTGGCCGAACTGAAGGCCGCCTTGGAAACGGCCCTCGCGTTCGCCGAAACGCGCGTCTAGACGACGTCCAGGTACCGGGTGGGGCCGGCGGCGAGGCCCCCCTCGGGGATCCAGGCGAAGGCCTCGGCCTGGGCCAGGCGGACGAGGTCGGCGGAACCCCGGCTGGGGAGCGGATCCAGGTCCCGGCCCTGGCGACGGCAGGGGTGGAGCAGGGGGCGGTCCCCGGGATTGGGGACGGGGGCCCGGAGGAGGCCCTCCTTCCAGGGTTCCGGCGCCCGCCGGCCCTGGAGGCCGGCCAGGGCCACGGGCAGAAACATTAAGGCGTTAATGTAACTGGACACGGGGTTCCCGGGGAGGCCGAGGATGATGCGGCCGTCCAGGAGGGCTGTGAGCATGGGCTTGCCCGGCTTCAGGCGGATCTTGTGGAAGAGGATGCGGGCGCCCATGTCGGCCAGCACCCGGGGCAGGTGGTCCTTTTCGCCGGCCGATACGCCGCCCGAGGTCAGCAGGATGCCCAGATCGCCCAGATCCTCCAGGAAGGCCCGTACGGCCGCGGGTTCATCCGGAAGGGCCGGCAGCCGGCGGACGTCGGCCCCCAGGGCGTGGGCCAGGGCCTCCAGCATGGGGCCGTTGCTGTCCCGGATCTGGTGGGGGGCGGGATGGGCGTTCAGCTCGTCGCCCGTGGCGACCACCCCGACCTTCACGCGGGCCAGGGGCGGAACGGGCATGCCCACCTGGGCCAGCAACCCTACCCGGGCGGCCCGGGCGGGCTCCCCCGCGGGCAGGAGCAGGTCCCCGGCCCGGGCCTGGCCCGCCCGGGGTCGGATGTTCTCGCCGGCCCGGGGGGGGCGGACCGGGACCAGGGCGTCCCCCCGGACCTCCAGCTCCTCCACGGGCACCACCGCGTCGGCCCCCGGGGGCACCGCGGCCCCGGTCATGATCCGCACGCAGGTTCCGGGGGCCACCTCCAGGGTCGGGGGATCCCCCGCATAGCGGGTGCCCAGGACCCGGCGGGGCGCCACCCCGTCCGAGGCCCGCAGGGCGGCCCCGTCCATGGAGGACAGGTCCAGGGCCGGATCGTCCCGGTCCGCGCGGACCTCGGCCGTGGCGGGGGCCGGGAAGGCGTCCCGGAGGATGCGCAGGGCGTCTTCGAGGGGCAGGAGGGGCGGGGTGCTCATGCCTCCACTTTAAGGTAGAGGCTGGCGCCTGGGATCGGCCTGCCGCAAACTCCTTATATGGCTGGGAGGGATGAACATCGCGTAGCCGCACCGGCGAGGGACAGGGAATCCGCGGACGCGGGAGGCAGCTGCCTCACGCTCGAGGGTGCCTATGAGAAGGTGCGCACGCGGTTCCTGAGCCACCATCCGCAGGGGGACGCGGCCCTCCTGGACCGGGCCTTCAAGGTCGGTCGCCAGATGCACGCCGACCAGCGCCGCAAGAGCGGGGAACCCTACTTCTTCCACCCCCTGGCCGTGGCCCAGTCCCTGGCCGAGTGGCGCCTGGACGCCGTCAGCATCGCCTGCGCCATCCTCCACGACACGGTGGAGGACACGGGCATGACCATGGAGGACCTCCGCCGGCAGTTCGGGGACGAGGTGGCCGACATCGTGGACGGCCTCACCAAGATGTCCAAGCTCAGCTTCACCGACCGCACCCTCCTCAACGCGGAGAACGTGCGCAAGCTGCTGGTGGCCATGGGCAAGGACGTGCGCGTGCTCCTCGTCAAGCTCGCGGACCGCCTCCACAACATGCGCACCCTGGCCTCCATGCGGGAGGAGAAGCGCCGGCGCATCGCCCGGGAGACCCTGGAGCTCTATGCGCCCCTGGCCAACCGCCTGGGCATGGGCACCGTCCGGGCCGAACTGGAGGACCTGGCCTTCGCCAATCTGGAGCCCGAGCGGTACCAGGAGATGCGCAGGGTCATCGAGCAGAAGCGGGCCAAGAGCGCCCCCATGGTGGACGAGATCCGCAAGACCCTCCACGCCGCCCTCCGGGACCAGGGCATCCCGGCGGAGATCCTCTACCGCGAGAAGCACCTCTACGGGATCTGGCGCAAGATGGGCCTCCAGGAGAAGGCCCTGGAGGACATCCACGATTGGCTGGCCTACCGGATCATCTGCCAGGACCGGGCTTCCTGCTACACGGCCCTCGGCCTCGTCCACGCCCTCTACAAGCCCATCCCCGGCCGTTTCAAGGACTACATCAGCCTCCCCAAGGACAACGGCTACCAGAGCATCCACACCAGCGTCCTGATGCCCAACGGGGACAGCTTCGAAGTGCAGTTCCGGACGCGGGAGATGGACGACCACGCCGAGGCAGGCATCGCCGCCCACTGGACCTACAAGGACGGCCGGATCGCCAACAAACAGGAGATCAACCAGGCCTCCTTCCTCCGCCGCATGGTCGAACTGCACCAGGAGTCCCGGGACAGCCGCGACCTGGTCGCCAACCTCAAGGGGGAGCTCAGCTTCCAGCGCATCCAGGTCTTCACCCCCAAGGGCGACCTGCGCAGCCTCCCCGAGAACGCCACCCCCATCGACTTCGCCTACTCCATCCACACCGAGGTGGGCCACCACTGCGTCGGCGCCAAGGTCAACGGCCGCATGGTGCCCCTCCGCCACACCCTGCAGAACGGGGACCGGGTGGAGATCTTCACGCGGGCCGATCACAAGCCGAGCCGGGACTGGCTGTCCATGGTCACCTCCGCCGGCGCCAAGGCGAAGATCCAGGCCTACATCCGCGAGGAGGAGCGGGCCCACGCCATCACCGTCGGCAAGGAGCGCCTGGAGCGCGAGGCGCGGACGCTGGGGATCCGCATGGAGACCTCCGAGGTCCACGCGGCCCTGGACGCGCGGCTGAAGGAGCTGCGCATCCCGACCTGGGAGGCCTTCTACGCGCAGGTCGGCTTCAACCGGATCAGCTGCCGGAAGCTGCTGGACGTGGTCGTCCCGGACGGTGCCCGGGCCGCCAAGGAGGAGAAGACCGCCGACCTGGGCCACGACACGGTGCTCGTGGACGACAACGTGGGCATCCTCTACGTCCTCGCCGTGTGCTGCAAGCCCATCTGGGGCGACGAGATCGTGGGGTACACCACCCGGGGCCGGGGGATCTCCATCCACCGCGCCAACTGCCCGCACCTCAGCGCCTCCGCGCCCAACCCCGAGCGGCTCGTCAGCGTCGCGTGGGGCCGCAACCCCAAGGGGCTCTACAACACCGAGATCGTGGTCCACACCGAGGACCGCCCCGGCATGGTGGCCGCCATCTCCAACGCGGTGCAGAAGGCCGGCTTCAACATGCAGCGGTTCAGCGGCTCCAGCTCCGACGAGGGCGCGGGGGTCTTCTACATCGCCCTGCGGGTGAAGGACCGGGACCACATCGTCGAGCTCATGTCGGCGATCCGCAAGATCAAGGGGGTCTTCACCGTCGAGCGGGTCAGGGGGAGCTACTTTGGAACCGTCCGGTAGCTGGGCGCCGCCCCCGGCGGGGGTGGCCGTGCCCTGGGCCCGGATCGAGGCCAGTCTGCGCCTTCCCCAGCGGTGGCCGGACCCCTTCCGCCTCGCCGGCCGGGTCGCGGAGAGCCCGCGGCGCGCCGCCGTGGCCGTGCTCCTCCGGGGGACGGCCCTCGGGGCCGAGGAGGTGGTGCTCGTCCAGCGGGGGGCGACGGCCCCCCACCATCCCGGGGAGCTGGCCTTCCCCGGCGGCATGTGCGAACCCTGGGACCGGGATCTCCCGGCCACGGCCCGGCGCGAGCTCATGGAGGAGCTCGGCGTCTCGGAAGGGCTCTGGGAGATGGGCTGCTTCCCGGACGGCGTGGCCAAGGCGCGGACGCGGTTCACGCCCGTCTTCCTCCGTTGGGAGGAACCGGCGCCGCGGTTCGTCCTCTCCTCCGAGATCCAGGACGTGCTGCGGCTGCCCCTGGCCCCCCTCCTGGAGGCGCCCTGGACCCTCCAGCGCCTGGAGCTGAGGGGCGCCGTGGTCCACGTGCCCCGCCTGGAGCTGGAACCGGTCCCCCTGTGGGGGGCGACGGCCCTGGTCCTCAAGTCCTGGCTGGACGTCCTGTCCTCGGTGCGCAATCCTCCGGGGGCTGATACCCTGGACGGGGCCCGCGCGCCCCTCCCAACCAAGGCCGATCCGTGAAATTCCTCAGCAGCCACGTGCTCCAGTTCCTCATCATGGGCTCCGGGATCTCCCTGATCCTGGGCCTGCTCACGCCCACCCTTCGCAGGGACCGCACGCGCCAGAGCATCCTCAAGCACGCTGCCGGCCTCCTGGGCATCGGCCTCGTGCTGGCCTGGGTGATGTACCTCCTGCCCCAGCACCCCGTCCGGTTCTGAAGGGCATGGACGAGGCGCTCCAGGGCCTCCTCGCGTCCCTGCAGGCGCGGGGCGCCTGGATCTGGCGGCGGTGGACCCGGGCCTGGCCGCCCCTGGGCACCGCCGGGGACTTCATCCTGGAGGTGCTGCGCAAGTACCACCACGACGACTGTCTCACCTACGCGGCCAGCCTGAGCTTCTTCCTGACCATCTCCCTGATCCCGCTGGCCACGCTGTTCTTCAAGCTGCTGGTGCTCATGCTGGGGTCCGGGGCCTACAGCGCCCAGCTCCAGAAGGCCATCGGCGAGATGTACCCCTACCTGCCGCAGGGGTTCATCCTCGACACCATCGCCCACAGCCGCAGGATCGGGAGCATCGGCCCCAGCTGGGTGGTGCTCTTCATCGGCGCCCACTGGGGGGTGAACCAGCTCGACCGCAGCCTCGCGCACATCTTCGGGCTGCGCATGCGCCAGCACCGGCAGACCCGGCGCTTCAACTGGTTCCGGCGCCTGGGGGTGGTCTTCGTGGGCCTCCTGTTCCTGGTCATCCTGCTGGCCGCGGGGTTCGAGTGGGGCCTGCGCCGCCGGGCGCCGTTCTCCCCGATCCTCCTCTACGCCTTCCTGCCGCCGGTGCTGGCCCTGCTGCTGATCACCCTCGTGCTCCAGCACATCCCCCGGCGCCACATCCGGTTCCGGCACGCCCTCCTCGGGGCCGCGGTCACCACCGGCCTGTGGTGGGGGGCGCAGCGCGTCTTCGGCTACTACCTGGCCCACACCCCCACCTGGGGCATCCTCTACGGCTCCCTGGGGAGCCTGATGGCCGCCCTGATCTTCCTCTACTACAGCTGCGCCATCTTCATGCTGGGGGCCGAGATCACCGCCGCCTTCTACCGCCACGGCGGGGGGGAGTCGGGCCAGGCGCCGCCGTCCCGCTGGCGCCGCCGGCGTCCGGGTCAGAGGTCCTCGAACAGCGCCGGCTGAAGCACCTGGGTGGTGTCGGGCGGGGGCGGGAAGGCCGCGGCCTCGGCCCAGGGGTGATCGGGCATGAAGGGGCCGGGCAGGGCCGCCTCCGGGGGCAGCCAGCGGAGGGCGGGGGGCGTCTGGAGGCCGGCGACGAAGGCGCCCACCGGGCCCTCCATGGGGACCGCGGGCACCCGCAGGGCCGCCTCGGGCGGGCCCAGGAGCTGGGAGAGGGGCCGGGGGAAGGCGCAGCGGCTCTCCAGGGGCGAGGGATCCCGGGGATCCAGGCCCAGGCCCGGGGTGAAGCTGGGCGGGGCGGGGGGCAGGGGCAGGGCCGACCGCCAGGGGAGCCCCTCGTTCATGGCCTGGCGGCCCAGGGCCTCGGCGGCCAGGGGGTCCGTGCTGACGCCGGGGTGGATGGGGCAGCGGAGGGCGTGTTCCAGGGCCTCGACGAGGGCGCGCACGGCCTCGCCGGCCCGGTCCCAGCCGGCGCCCGCGAGCTGCCATTCCCGGCCGCCCAGGAAGGAGACCCGCCAGCCCGTGCGCCGACGCTGGAACGGAAGGCCGCCGGGCCAGGCCCCCGCCTCCATGCGGAGGCTGATGGCCTTTTCCGACCGGGCCTGGGCCTCCTCCAGGGTGCGGGCCAGGTCGACCGGATCCAGGTGCTCCAGGGCGCCGAGGGGCAGGATGAGTTCGCCCCAGAGCCAGGCCGGGGGCTCGGCGTCCGCGGCGGTGCCCAGGCCGGGCAGTTCCCAGTGGCCCGCCCGGGTCTCCGGGACCCAGCCGATCCAGCCGCGCCGCCAGGCCTGTCCCAGGTCGCCCGTGGGGGCGGTGCGGGCCTGGAGGCGCACCCGTCCGGGCTCCCGCAGGTGGGGGGCGAAGGCCGCGTCCCGCACGTGGAGGGCGAGGCCGGGGGTCTGGGTGAGGAGCTTCCAGTACCCCGCCCGCACCTCGGGGGCGAGGTCGTCGAGCCAGGCCACGGGCGCGTCCCACAGAAGGGCGAAGCCGCCGGGCAGCAGGCCCGCGAGCCGGGCCAGGGCGCCCAGCCCCTCCCAGGGGGCGGTGGCGAGGTTCCAGGCCTGGTCCAGGGCGCGCACGCCGCCCCAGCCCGCGTAGGGGGCGTCCTCCCCGGTGTGCAGGAGCCAGCCGCGGCCTTCGGCCCGCCTCATGGCCGGCCTCCGGCGGGGGCGAAGCAGGGACGGCCCGCGCCACCCGGGCGGATGGCCTCGGGCCAGCGGGAGCGGAGCCAAGCGGCCGCGGCCCGGGCGGCGGCCTCCGGGGCCTCGCCCTGGAGCCGGAAGGCGAGCCAGGCGGAAGCGAGGGTGCAGCCGGTGCCCCTGCGGTCCCCCGGCAGGCGGGGGCTGCGGCCGAGGCCCTCGGCCCCGCGGCGCGTCACCCACACGTCCTCGAGTTCGGCGCCCTCGCCGTGGCCCCCCTTGATCCACACCGCGGAAGCCCCCGCGGCCAGCAGGGGCCGGGCGAGGTCCCCGGGCTCCGCCGTGGCGGGAAGGCCGGACAGGGCCGCGGCCTCGGGCCGGTTGGGGGAGACGACCCAGTCGCCGCGCCCCAGGAGGGCGCCGGCCAGGGCCCGGAGGCCGGCGGGGCCGTGGAGGCCGACCCCCGAGGTGGGCGCCTGGACGGGATCCCAGATGGCCGCGACGGGGCGGCGCTCCGCCAGGAAGTCCGCGATGGCCCCCAGCGCCAAGGGCTCCAGGGCGCAGAGCCCCAGCTTGACGCCCCAGGTCCCGGCCAGGTGCGGCGCCAGGGCCGCCAGGGCGGGCATGGGGTCCCGGGGGGGCAGGATGGCCTCGCAGCCCAGGCCGTTCTGGAGGGTGTCGCCCGTGCTCACCGCCATGGGGTGCACGCCCAGGGCCGCCAAGGTCATGACATCCCGCAGCAGGCCCGCGCCGCCGGACGGATCGAACCCGCCGAGGCAGAGCGCGGCGGGGGCGGCGGGAGCGGCGGAGGCGGTCACCTGCTAAGGATACTCAGACTTTCCGCTGGGGATCGATGATCTCCACGATGCGCAGGCCCAGCGAGTCCTCCAGCACCGTCACCTCGCCGCGCATCACGGGGCGCCCCTTGCAGAGGACCTCCATGGGCTCGCCGGCGCTCTTCTTGAGCTCCACCAGGGAGCCCACGTCCAGGTCCAGCAGGTCGCGGATGGTCATGGTGGCCGTGCCGAGCTGGATCTCCAGCTTGAACCGCGTGTCGATGAACGGCATGAGATCGGCGATCACGTGCTCGAACGTGACGACGCGTTCGGTGTCGAGCCGGTCACTGCGCTTGGCCATGGGGGGTTCGTCCGGGAAGGGGGGCGTCCGTCAAGAAACGGACGCCCGCGGGAGGCATCGCAAGGCCTGTGCCACCTACTGCTGGATGGCCCAGTCGACGATCAGCACGTCCTTGATGGGAGGCTTGACGGGCTTGCCGGTCTTCTTCGCCTTCTCCAGCTCCTCCTTGGAGTGCTTGTTGGCGAACTTCTCGTTCAGCTTCTCCTTGATCTCGTTGCGGATGCTCTCCCGGGTCTCCAGGTCCATGGCGGCCTCCACCGTCTTGCCGGAGATGGACTCGAGGACCAGGGACCGGATGACGCTGTTCTCGGGGGAGGGCTTGTCGCTGGCGGCCAGCTTCCCGAGTTCGTGGTTGCGGAAGAGGATGTGGATGTCGCACTTGAGGAAGGCGTTCTTGCGCCCGTCCAGGTTCACGATCAGCCGGTTGAGGGTCATCACGGGGGGGCCCGAGGCCCCTTCGCCCTCGCCGCCCTTGGCCGGGGCCTCGTCCTCGTCGTCGTCCTCCTTGGCGGCGGCCTTGCCTTCCTCCTTGCCCTCGGCGGTGGCGGCGCCGGCCTCGGCGGCGGCGGGGGCCGCCTTCTTGGCGCCCAGGGTCTTGAAGGCGAAGAAGGCGCCGCCCCCCAGGAGGAGCAGCACCACGAGCCCGATGCCACCGAAAATGATCAGCTTCTTCATTCAGGACCCCTTTCCCGTCCAGCGGGATTCCATGCGCGGACCAGCCATTCTATCGGAAGCTCCCGCCGCGCGCCTGAGTCCGCGCGCGGAAGCGCGGGCCGCTTTCCGGACTCCGAGGGCGGAAACCTGGATTGCCGGGGCTTCCATGGACCTCGTTGAGCGCCTGCGGTATTTCCAGGCGGGCCATGCGTCAGAACAGGCCGGTGGGAAGCCTCGGGGGCTGATCGTGGGTAGGAGACATTAACGGTCTCCTTTTGCACATGAATGTGGCGGAAGTACATAAAACAAGCGGCCCGGAATCCGGGCCGCTTGGGGGGGATCGTTCGTCCTACTTCTTCTTCTTGCCGCCCTTGCCGTTCACGTCGTCAGCAAGCTTCTTGCCGGGCTTGAACTTGGCGACCTTCTTGGCGGCGATCTTGATCTTCGCGCCGTCGCGGGGGTTGCGGCCGGTGCGGGGGCCGCGGGTGGCGACGGAGAAGGTGCCGAAGCCCACCAGGGTGACCTTGTCGCCGGCGCGCAGGGCGGCGGAGACGCTGGCGATGATGGTGTCCAGGGCGGCGGCGGCCTTGGACTTGTTGATGTCGGCCTTCTCGGCGACGGCGCTGATCAGTTCAGCCTTGTTCATGAGAAACCTCCAAAATGGGGATTTGTATCCCCGGTGAAGTGAAAACGGTGGGCCGTGGACTTGAGGGGTCCCACCGGCGCTTGATTTTCAAGGGATGACTGCCCTGAAACCCTTGTGGATTCTGGTCTTCAACTAAACTACCAGCAAGGTAGACCTCCGATTGTTTGGTGTCAAGGCTTTGCGAGATTTTTTTTTTGAAGACTGGCGGCAGGTGGACATCTACGTTCCACACCCCCGTACGGATCGGCCCCCGGCGGGCTTTATAACCCATGCATGGACTGCACATGCCCACGGGGCGGGCCTCCGGTGCGCCGCGGAGGCTCCGGAGGCCCTGTACCAGCGATCCCCCGGCGGCCGCGATAGAATGGCGGCATGACCCGCCCCTACTTCCTCCGGTGCGCCTACGTCGGCTCGGGCTTCTCCGGCTTCCAGATCCAGACCACGCTGCGGAGCGTGCAGGGCGAGCTGTGGCGCGCCCTCCGGGCCTTCGACCCCGACGCGCCCATGCCCCAGGGCACGGGGCGCACCGACGCGGGCGTCCATGCCCGCGCCCAGGGCGTCCTCGTCCAGCTGGCCCGGGACTGGGATCCCTACCGCCTCCTGGCGGCCTTCAACGCCCACCTGGAGCGGGATGTGCGGATCATGAAAGCCCAGGCCGCGCCGGAGGCCTTCTTCCCCCGCGCCCACGCCGTGGCCAAGCGCTACGTCTACCGCATCCAGGAAGGGCCCGCGGAGGATCCCTTCCTCCGGCCCTTCCGGTGGCACGTCCACGGGGCGGCCCCCCTCGACCGCGCAGCCATGGCGCGGGCGGCCTCGGCCCTGGTCGGCCTCCACGACTTCTCCACCTTCCGCCACCACGAATGCGCGGCGTCCTCCACCGTGAAGCGGGTGCACGCCGTGCGCCTGGAAGGGGAGGGACCCTCCCTGGACCTGGTTTTCGAGGGCAACCGCTTCCTCATGCACATGGTCCGGATCATGGCCGGAACGCTGGTGGAGGTGGGCAAGGGCCGGATTCCCGCGGGGGAGATGCCCGCCATCCTCGCCGCCCGGGACCGCCGGCGGGCCGGGATCACCGCGCCGCCCCACGGCCTCTGCCTGGAGGAGGTCTGGTACCAGGCGCGCTGGGGTGTCGGGGAGCCCTCCCCCTGGCCGGAGGAGGAGGGGCTATCCTAGGGGGATGCGCATCGCACTCCTCCAGCTCAACAGCCGCCTGGGCGATCCCGAGGCCAACGGCCGCGCCCTCGAGGCCGCGTACCGGGAGGCGGTGGGCCGGGGTGCCGACCTGGTCCTTTCCGCGGAAATGGCCGTGGGCGGCTACCTGGCCGAGGACCGGCTCTGGGAGCAGGCCCTCCGCCGGGCCGTCGTCGCCGAATCCGAGCGCCTCGCGGCCGCCTCGGGCCCGGTCCCGTTGGTCTTCGGGACCTGCACCCCCTCGCCTTCGGGGCGCCTGTGGAACGAGCTGTGGTGGTGCGAATCGGGGGCCGTCCGCGCCCGGGCCCGGAAGCGGATCCTCCCCGCCTACGACGTCTTCGACGAGAGCCGCTACTTCGACGCCGACCTGGAGCTCCAGCCCCTGGTGGACTACCGGGGGGAGCGGGTGGGCCTTTCCGTGTGCGAGGACCTCTGGGCCAGCGCGGAGCTGGCGCCCGGTCCCATCCGCTACCCCTTCGACCCCATCGCGGACTTGGCGGGGCAGGGGGCGACCCTCATCCTCAACGCCTCGGCGAGCCCCGGCCACCTCGGCAGTTACCTGCCCCCCGGCCGGACCGCGCCCTGGCAGGCCCCGTCCAAGCTGGCCCTCCGGCGGCGCCTCCTCCAGGGCCACGCGGCGCGGCACGGGGTGCCCATCGCCTACGCGAGCCGGGTGGGTTCCGAGAGCTGGCTGACCTTCGACGGGGGCTCCGGGCTGGTGCAGCCCGACGGCACCTGGCAGGGCGACGACTTCTTCGAGGAGGGCGTGGTCATGACCGACTCCGCCGTCCAGGGCCGTCCCTGGCCCGCCGAGCCCCGGGAGGAGGCCTGGCTGCGCCGGGCCCTGACCATCGGCCTCCGGGAGAACATGGCCAAGCAGGGCCTGGAGGCCGCCGTGGTGGGCCTGTCCGGGGGCATCGACAGCTCCGTGGTCGCGGCCGTGGCGGCGGAGGCCCTGGGCCCGGACCGGGTGCTGGGCATCGCCCTCCCCACCCGCTTCACCAGCGCCGAGAGCCTCACCCTGGCCCGGGAGCAGGCCGACGCCCTCGGGATCCCCTTCCTGCAGCTGGACGCGGGCCAGCCCTTCGAGGGCGCGGCGCGGGCCCTCGGGGCGGCCTTCCCCGACCGCGCCTTCGGCCTCACCGACGAGAACTTCCAGAGCCGGTGCCGGGGCATGCTGCTCATGGGCGCCACCTCCGAACCCGGCGTCCACCGGCTGCTGGGGACCCCCCGGGTGGCGGTGCTGAACACCGGCAACAAGAGCGAGGCCGCCACCGGCTACTTCACCCTCTACGGCGACGGCATCGGCGCCTTCGGCATCCTCGGCGACTGCCTCAAGGCCCGGGTCTTCGCCCTGGCCCGGGAGCTGGGGCCGGCCATCCCCCGGGGCATCCTGGAGCGCAAGCCCACCGCCGAGCTCCGCCCGGACCAGACCGACGAGACCAGCCTCATGCCCTACCGCCAGCTGGACGCCGTCCTCGGCATCCTCCTGGAGGCCCGCCGGGAGGAGGCCCAGATCCGCGAGGACCTGGCCTGCGCCCTGGAGGGCGCCGACCTGGAGCAGGCGCGGAACGCCCTGCCGCGGGTCTTCGCGCTCCTGCGCAACTCCGAGTTCAAGCGGCGCCAGCTGCCCTTCTGCCTGAAGGTGAGTCCCTGGGCCTTCGGCCGCGGCCGGCGGATCCCGCTGACCGCCAAGTGAAATCTAATGACTGATTTATGCTTGTAAAAAATATTTAGGCCCTTGCTGGACCTATGGCAGAATCCGGCGATCGACGGCCCCCGGGCCGCCGCTTCCGGAGGGTCCATGTTCAAGCGCGTGTCCATCACGTCCCGGCTCGCCTGGGGCTTCGGCATCGTCCTGGCCTTGCTGTTCGGCTCGGTGGTGGCCACGCTCCTGGGGCTCCGCGGCCTGCGGGACGCGATGGCCTCGGTGCGCCGCGAGGGGCGCCAGGCCGTCCTCGCCAAGGAGGCCCACGCCGGCGCGCTGGACGCCATGGCCTACATCGGGGCGGCGGCCGCCGCCGGGGACCCGGCGCTGGCCGCCGCCTACGTGGCCAAGGTCCAGGAGGCCCGGACCGGGTACCTGGCCCGCCTGGAGACCCTGAAGGCGGAGGCCGACACGGCCGAGGCCCGGGACCGGGTCCTGGCCGTGGAGGCGGTCATCGCGTCGGCGCGGCAGGCCAACATCGAGGTCATGGGCCTCGCCCAGGCGGGGAAGGCCAACGAGGCCTTCCGCCTGTTCTCGGCCAAGTCGTGCCCCAGCATCGCTGTCTGGGACCAGCGGTTCGAGGAGCTGGCCCGGCTCCGCAACGGGGCGATGGACGCCAGTCTCGCCCGGTTCGAGGCCCTGGCGGGGCGCAGCACGGTGCTCGTGGTGACCTTCGGCCTCTTCTCCATCGGGGCGGCGGCCTGGTTGGCCTGGGTCATCTCCCGGAGCATCACGGTGCCCCTGGCGGGCTTCCAGGGGGTCCTGGCCGGCCTCGCGGCGGGGGATCTCACGGTGCGCGCCGCCGTGGACGCCCAGGACGAACTGGGCAGCCTGGGCGCCTCCATGAACCTGACGGTGGAGCGCCTGAATGGCACCGTCCGGTCCATCAACCAGGAGGCTCACCAGGTGCACGCCCTTTCCGGGGAGCTCCTGGCGGGGGCCGAGGAAACCCGGCGCGCCACGGACCTGGTGGCTCGGGGGAGCGAGCTCCAGCGGGTGGCCACCGAGCGCGCCTCCAGCGCCGTGGTCCAGCTGTCGGCCTCCGTGGACCAGGTGGTCCAGGTCGTCCGCGACGTGGGCCTCCGGGCCGAAGCCGCCCGCAGGGAGGCGGAGGGCGGGGTGGCCTTCGGGCGGGAGACGGCCGAAGCCATGGAAGGCATCCAGGGGGCCACGGAGCGCATCGTCTCGGCGGTGCAGGTGATCCAGGAGATCGCCCGCCAGACCAACCTCCTCTCCCTCAACGCCGCCATCGAGGCCGCCAAGGCCGGGGCCCTGGGCAAGGGATTCGCCGTCGTCGCGGAAGAGGTGCGCAAGCTGGCCGAGCGCAGCGCCGCCGCGGCCCGGGAGATCGAGGCCCTCACGGGCCAGACCCGCGGCATCGTGGGCCTGGGCGTGGAGAAGGTCGAAGCCACCTCCGCGGCCCTGGGCCGCATCCGGGACGGCATCGACGTGCTGGCCCGCCGCATGGAGGAGATCGGCCGGGCCGCCGCCGATCAGGCCAGCGCCACCCAGGACATCTCGACCCAGACCCATGACATCCGCGCGACCAGCGAGCAGAACGCGGCGGGCGCGACCCAGCTGGCCTCCAACATCCAGGAGACGGTCCTCCACCTGGACGCCCTCGCGAAGATCGCGGTGCGCCTGGAGAAGGAAGTGGCGGTCTTCCGGCTCTAGCCTGGCTCCTGGCTTGCAGGTAGATCGAATCACCGGAACGATCGCGTCCCGTTCCGGTGATTCGATCGACTTGCACTAGCTGCGGTGCTCGACGCTCTCGATGTAGTTCTCGAGGCCCTTGATGACGATCTCGCGATCGGCCACCACCTCGCGGACGATGTCGCGGATGGAGACGATGCCCACAACCATGCTGCCGTCCATCACGGGGACGTGGCGGATGCCGCGCTCGCTCATGAGGCCCATGCACTCGTCGACGCTGGTGTTCAGGTGGACGTGGTAGACCTCCGTCACCATGACGTCGCTGACGGGGCGGTCCAGGACGGAGGGGCCGGTGCGGCCCATGAGCTTGACCACGTCGCGCTCGGAGAAGACCCCCTCGGTGCGCTCGCCGTCCATGACGAGGAGGAAGCCGACCTTCTTCTGGTCCATGAGGCGGATGGCCTCGATGACCTTCGCCTCGGGCGGGACGAAGAAGAACGAATAGCCCTTGCCGTCCAGGATGCGCTTCATGTCGGTCATGCCGATCTCTCCTCGGGATGGCCCTAGGTTAGCCCTTCCGCGGCCCCCGTCAATGGGCGGCGAGGCGCCGGAGGCGGCGGATGAGGGCATTGGTGGAGCCGTCGTGGGCCAGGGCGGGCTCGGTTCCCGCCTCCAGTTCGGGCAGGATGCGGCGGCTGAGCTCCTTGCCGAGCTCCACTCCCCACTGGTCGAAGGGATTGATGCCCCAGACGGCGCCCTGGACGAAGACCATGTGCTCGTAGAGGGCCACGAGGGCGCCGAGGACGGCGGGGGTGAGGCGCTCGGCCAGGATCACGTTGGAGGGGCGGTTGCCCGGGAACGTCCGGTGGGGCACCAGCGCCGGGGAGGCGCCCTCGGCGGCGACCTCGGCGGAGGTCTTGCCGAAGGCCAGGGCCTCGGCCTGCGCCAGCACGTTGGAGAGGAGCATGGCGTGGTGGCCGTCCAGCGGGTTCAGGGAGCGCGCGAAGGCGATGAAGTCGCAGGGGATCAGGTGGCTGCCCTGGTGGATGAGCTGGTAGAAGGAATGCTGGCCGTTGGTGCCCGGCTCCCCCCAGTAGACGGGGCTGGTGGGCGCGCCCACGGCCTCCCCGTCCAGGGTCACCGATTTGCCGTTGCTCTCCATGATCAGCTGCTGGAGGTAGGCCGGGAACCGGCGCAGGTAGTGGTCGTAGGGGAGGACGGCGACGGTGGGCGCCTCGAAGAAGTCGGCGTACCAGATGCCGAGGAGGCCCAGGATCATGGGCATGTTGCGCTCGACGGGGGCGGTGCGGAAATGCTCGTCCATGGCCCGGAAGCCTTCGAGGAGCTCGCGGAACCGGTCCGGGCCCACGGCGATCATGGTGGAGAGGCCGATGGCGGAGTCCAGGGAGTAGCGTCCCCCGACCCAGTCCCAGAACCCGAACATGTTCGCCGTATCGATGCCGAAGGCGGCCACCTTGGCGGCGTCGGTGCTCACGGCGACGAAGTGCCGCGCGACGGCGGCCTCGTCCTCCAGGGCCCGCAGGCACCAGGCCCGGGCGGAGCGGGCGTTGGCCATCGTCTCCTGGGTGGTGAAGGTCTTGCTGCTGACGATGAAGAGGGTGGTCCGGGGGTCCAGGTCCCGGGTGGCCTCGCAGAAGTCGGTGGCGTCCACGTTCGAGACGAACCGGAACTCGATGTCCCGGGTGGCGTAGGCGCGCAGGGCCTCGCAGACCATCGCGGGGCCCAGGTCGCTGCCCCCGATGCCGATGTTCACCACGGCGCGGATCGGCATCCCGGTGAACCCCTTCCATTCGCCGCTCCGCACGGCCCCGGCGAAGGCGGCCATCCGGTCCAGGACCTCGTGGACGGCGGGGACGACGTTCCGGCCGTCCACCTCGACCGAGGCGCCCCGGGGGGCCCGGAGGGCGGTGTGGAGCACGGCCCGGCCCTCCGTGACGTTGATGCGCCGCCCCGTGAACATGGCCTCGACGCGGTCGCCCACGCCCCGCTCCCGGGCCAGGTCCGCGAGCAGCTCCAGGGTCCGGGCGGTGACCCGGTTCTTGGAGTAGTCCAGGAACAGCCCGGCGGCCTCCAGGGTGAAGGCCTCGCCCCGGGCGGGGTCCCCGGCGAAGAGTTCCCGCAGGTGGAGGCCGCGGATTTCCGCGAAGTGGTCCTGGAGGGCCTTCCAGGCCTTCGACTCGGTGAGGGGGGCGGTGCGCTTGTCCATGCCACAAGATTACCGGAAGCGCCCCGGACCCTGGGATACTCGGGGGGGAGGACATCATGGCCAAGGGCTTCTTCACGCCGGCGCTCTTCGGGTTCCTCGCGGAACTGAGGGCCGAGAACAGCCGGGAATGGTTCCAGGCGAACAAGGCCCGCTTCGAACGGGACGTGCGGGAGCCCATGCTGGCCTTCATCGCCGCCTTCGGCGAACCCCTCGCCGGGATCAGCCCGCGGTTCGCGGCCGACCCCAGGCCCGCGGGCGGCTCCATGTTCCGGATCGTCCGGGACACCCGCTTCAGCCGGGACAAGAGCCCCTACAAGACCAACATCGGGGCCCAGTTCCGCCACCGGGACTGCCCGCGGGACGCCCACGCGCCGGCCTTCTACCTCCACCTGGAGCCCGGCGGCTGTTTCGGGGGCGGCGGCAGTTGGCACCCCGATCCGGCGGCGCTGGCCCGCATCCGGGCGCGGATCGCCGCCAAACCCCAGGAATGGAAGGCCCTGGCCAAGGCGGGCATCGAGGTGGCCGGGGACAGCCTCGTCCGGGTCCCCGCGGGCTTCGATCCCGCCCATCCCCTGGCGGAGGCCTTGAAAATGAAGGACTTCTACGCCCTGACCCCCTTCAGCCAGCGGGAGGTCTGCGCCCCGGATTTCCTGGACCGCTATGCGGAGACCTGCCGGGGGAACGCCCCGCTCCTCAAGTTCCTGGCCAAGGCCCTGGACCTGCCCTTCTGAGGGACGCGGCAGGGTGGGTTCATAACATGATTGATTCGTAACATTTGGGGCTGGCCAGGCCCCCGCGGGAGCACCATATTGCCCCCCTGGAGGAAGCCCCCGTGGAAACCATCGCCATCCTGTCCCTGGTCATCTCGATCCTGCATACGGTCGCCTACATCTGGTTCAACGCCGCCCGGCACTGAGCCGGGGTATTCCCGGCCGGGGGCCTGCCGTAGACTGGGGGCGCATCCCCCCGGAGGCCGCCGTGTCCTGGAACCCCGACTCCTACCTGCGGTTCGCCGAACCCCGCCTGCGCCCCGCCCTGGACCTGCTGGCCCGCGCCGACCTGACGGATCCGGGCGTCATCGTGGACCTGGGCTGCGGCACGGGCCACCTCACGCGACGCCTGGCGGAGCGCTGGCCCCAGGCCCGGGTCACGGGCGTGGACAGTTCGGCGGCCATGCTCGGCAAGGCGGCGGAGGGCGGGCCGGGGCCCGAATGGGTCCTCGCGGACCTCGCCACCTGGCAGCCCGCGGCGCCCGTGGACCTCCTCGTCTCGAACGCCGCCCTCCAGTGGCTGCCGGACCACGGGACCCTGCTCAAGCGGCTCATGGGCCACCTGGCCCCCGGCGGCGTCCTGGCGGTCCAGATGCCCGACAACTACGAGGCCTCCTCCCACGTGCGCGTGGCCGAGGCGGCGGCCCTGGGCCCCTGGGCCCCGCGCCTCGCCCACCTCCACGGGCCCCGGCCGGTCGCGTCCCGCTTCTTCTACTACGAGGTGCTCTCCCCCCTGGCGGCGGAGGTGGACATCTGGGGCACGGAGTACCTCCACGTGCTGGAAGGCGCCGACCCCGTCATGAACTGGGTCCGGGGCACCTCCCTGCGGCCCTACCTGGACGCCCTGGAAGGGGCGGAGCGGGCCGCCTTCGAGGCCCAGGTCACCTGGCGCCTGGCCTCCGCGTACCCTCAGCGGCCCGACGGCACCACCCTCTTCCCGTTCAAGCGCCTCTTCCTGGTGGCCCGCAAGGCGGCGGACTGACCTCGCCACCGGCGGGGCGGGGCTGTACGCTGGAGCCATGGACCTCGCCTCCTTCGCCTCGGCCATCCTCGTCCTCGTCCTGGTGACCGATCCCCTGGGGAACATCCCCATCGTCATCCCCCTCCTGCGCCGCGTGGACCCCGCGCGCCGGCGCCGGGTGATCATCCGCGAGGTGGCCTTCGCCACGGCGATCCTGCTGTTCTTCGCCCTCTTCGGCCAGCGGGTGCTGCGCCTCATGCACCTCTCCGACACCTCCCTGGGCATCGCCGGCGGCGTCATCCTCTTCCTGGTGGCCCTGCGCATGGTCTTCCCCCACCCCGAGGGCCAGGAGGGCACCCCCGACCACGGCGAGCCGTTCCTGGTGCCCCTGGCCATCCCCTTCATCGCCGGCCCCTCGGCCATCGCCACCGTGCTCCTGATGGTCTCCGGGGACCCGCACCGCCTGCCCCATTGGCTCGCCGCCACCGTCGTGGCCATGTCCGTCTCCGCGGTGGTCCTCGGTTCGGCGGAGCGCATCGCCGCCTTCCTGGGCGAGAAGGTCACCCTCGCCTTCGAGCGCCTCATGGGCCTTGTCCTCACCGCCATCGCCGTGGAGATGCTCCTCAACGGCATCGAGAAATTCGTCCGCCAGCTCCGGATGGGGTAGGCCGGAACGGGGCGCTCAGGTCAGGGGGATCCCCTGGACGGTCCCGGCGCGATCCGTCAGGCGCGACCCGTCGCCGAGCGCCTCGAGCATGACCCTCGCCGCGTCCCTGGCAAGCCGGTCCTCGGAGGCGCCCGATGCGCCCTGGGTGGCGGAGAAGGCCTTCAGCAGATCCCAGGCGGTCTTCTGCTGGTCCCGGTCCAGGGCGTCCAGGGCCAGGTAGAAACGGGTCAGCCTGAAGTCGGGGTCCAGGCGGTGGATGCGCCCGAACAGGGCCGAGGCCGCCGCATGATCGCCCTGCCTCCACAGGTCGACGGCCTTCCCGTAGGCGCTGTCCCTGGTGTCGCCGGTGACGCGGGGTTCCGACGCCGCCGTGGGGGCTGCGGGACCGGGCTGGGGCTTGACCCGGAACGGGAGCACCAGGGTCTGCGCGGAGGCGATGGGCGCGTCGTTGATCGTGGCGGGCGAGAACCGGCATTGCCTTGCGTAGTCCATGACGGCCTGGTTCAGCAGGGGGTGGCCCTGGACGATGTCGTAGCGGGTCGGTGTCCCGGCGGCGTCGAGGTGGATCTTGACGGTGACCTCCTTGGACACGGTGAAATACCTGGCCAGGAAGGGGTAGTCGGGGTTTTTTCCGGGATGGAAGATCCTGGAATTGGACACCTTGTAGAAATTCCCAACTGCGGGGTGCTTCCCGTGGCTGGGGCATTTCGTCCGGGTGTTCTTGGGCGTGGCGAAGTCCGGGCATCGGGATTCGACCGCTTCCTCGATCCTGAAGCGGATGACCCCCGTCGCCTTGTCGGTGGCGAACAGGATGTCGTAGAAGAAGATGTCCCCCTTCTCGGACATCAGTTCCACGTAATCCTTGAAATAGACCTGCTTTTCGTCCTCGATCCGGGGCTGGACCGCCATGTAGTTGGACAGGGCCCTGACCTTGTTGTCGGGGTGGGCCAGGTTGTGGAAGGACTGCAGGGCGACGGCCTTGATTTCCGGGATGGGGGCCGAATAGACCGCCTTCGGGCGCGCGGGCGGTTCCGGCGACGGGCCGGCCCAGCCTGGCCAGGCCAGGAGCAGCCCGCAAAGGGTGGATGTCCGGAATTCCAGCATGGCGCTTCCTCGCGGGGTCGGGTCTCGAAGCCTGGGGGGGATGGTCCTGACCCTACCAGGGGGGCCCGTGGATCCGCAACCTGCGGTCCCCGGGCCCGGCTGCGGGGCGCCGCCCCGATCCGCCGCCTTGAAGGTGGCGTCCCTGCCCACGGCGGGCACCCGCCCTGCGCTGCGCGGGCCTGGAACCCTTGGTGCCGGCGGTCGGACTCGAACCGACACTCCCTTTCAGAAAACAGATTTTGAGTTTATCGCCACGGCCATGTAGAAGGTTGCAGGTATCGGTAACCATCCTGGTTTCAATGCCGGTGCCCGTGCCCATGCCTGATTTGCGGGGGCTGGACTGCCCACAGCCTGCCCACAGGAACATGGTCGCGGGTTGAATCCCCATGACCTCGGACCTATGATGCCGCATGGTTAAGCGGAAGAAAGTCGGGTTCACGGTGGACGATGTCGAGGCGTTCCCCCCCAAGGAGAAGCAGTACGAATTGCCGACCCCTGGATGCCACGGCCTCTATCTCAGGGTCATGCCATCGGGGGAGAAAAGTTGGTCCTACCGATATTCGATTCTCGGGAAATCGCGTCGCGTTTCCCTGGGGCTCTGGCCAGAGCTGACATGTGACGGCGCGATGTCCAAGGCTGACGCTCTCCGCATCGACGTCCGGGATGGCAAGGACCCCCGCGGCGAGGAGAAGACCCGAGCATCCCTTGACCTCACCATGGAGAAGCTGGCCGAGCGTTTCGAGGAGCATATCGAGACCCTGAAACCTAGGACTCAGGCCCAGTACAGGTATTACATCAAGAAGTGGATCACGCCTCGCCTTGGAACATTTCTGGTAAGGCTCATCGGGCTGGTCCATCTCCAGGATTTCAAACGGTCGTTCAAGGGCAAACACCGGACGGCGAATCTATGCATGGCCGTAGTATCTGTGATGCTTGGGTGGGCAGAGGAACAAGGGCTGCGCCCCCCAGGGTCGAACCCGGCCAAGGCGGTCAAGCGTTTCCCCGTGACTGTCCGGCATCGCTTCCTGGACCCCTCTGAAATCGGGAAGATCCTGGATGCCATGGATAAATGGAAAGGGCCACTCTATCCCATCGCGGCCATCCGTCTTCTCCTCTTGACAGGCGCCCGGAGGTCTGAAATCCGGATGATCCGTTGGAAGGATGTGGACGAGACGATGGGGGTAGCCGATCTCCCCGACCACAAGACCATTTCAAGGGGTGATCGCACGCTCTATCTCCCCCAGGAGGCGGTGGACATCATCAAGTCATTGCCACAAAACCATCTGTCTGAATTCGTGTTCGCCGGGGAAGGGAAAGACGGAACCATTGGGTCCAGCCTTGATCATGCATGGAGGAAGATTAGGGAGGATGCTGGGCTTCCGGATGTGCCTCTGCACAGCCTGCGCCATACATGGGCGTCCCTTGGGCTGGTTGAGGGCCTAACGCTTTCGCAGGTTGGGGCCAACCTGGGGCATTCGTCACCAACCACGACACAAAAATACAGCCACCTTGCGGCGGCTGCGGGAAAGACGAATGCCGAAAAGGTGGCGGCTGCGATCAAGAGACCGAAAGCAATCGGTTAGCCTCTGCGATGTTACCGGCTGTGGGCTGGCTGGCCAGCCATGCGTCCAGATCGGAAACGCGATATCTGATAGTTCTCCGGCCCCAAATCAAGTACCGAGGCCCATTTCCGAATCGGCGCCATTCATAGAGCATGTCGATCGATACCCCAAGGTAAACAGCGGCTGCTTTGGGGTTGAGGACTTGTGAGGTGGGGTTCATGGTTGATCCTGGATGGGGCTGGGTATCGGATGCGGTTATCGGGGCTCTGGGCCGCTGGGTTGTGGAGTAGGATTTCGGGGTGACTCTGGAGCTGCCATGGAATCGCTCGTATCCCCTGAAGCCGAGGCATGGGCTGATGGTCACGCGGTTGGGATGGCTGGAGGTGCACCTGACTGCCCCCATCCAGAGGGGACTCTTTTATGGACGGCCTGGCACCTGGGGTTCCTGGCGGGGGTAAAAGATCTGGGGATGGGCCTTGATGGGTAGCAACTTAGGGCAGGAGCCGTTGACGTTGCGTTGACAATATGGAGCAATTTTCATGGTTGGTTGTTCTTCGGTATAATAAATTCAGGAGGTAATAACTTATGGGTTTATTGGCAGAACGACACAAAATGAAGAGCTTGGAAATTCAAATGAAATACATTATTCAAGAAATTAATAGAATTGATAAATTAGATAATACAGACGCAAGAGAACCAATCCTCGGTCTCCTTGAGGGCTGTAAGACGTTTATTCAGAATGGTATGAACAAAATTAATGGCTTGCCACTATTTGAAGGGACTAACGCGGGCTAGCGCATGCGAAGAGAATCGCTGGGGTCTCACGCCCCCCAATAGGGGCGCGAGATGACCTCGAAAATGCCTCCGGGGTAGCGTTCCTTATATTTTCGGCGGCCGTAGTGCTTCAGGTAGCCCACCGCGCACATGTGCGGGCTGGGGCGCTCGAACTTGTTGCGCCCGCAGAGGCGGCAGCGGAAGACCACGGCGAGGGTTGGGAGCATAGGGATCCTCACGGGTTGAGCGCGACGTTGTCGATCTGGTTCATGCGCCCCGCGGACTGGGGTTCTCCTGCGTGCTCGCGGGTGATGGCCTCCAGCGCCTCGCGGTAGTGGTTGCGCAGCTTCTCGGCATCGTCCAGGTCCGCGCATCGCAGGCGAATCTCTCCCTCCAGTTCCACAACACGGGCGCGAAGGCGGTCATTCTCGGGAACGAGGCAATGCACGGTCGATTCGTGCGTCCTCCGGCAGACGGCGCAGAATTTTTCAACCATGGTTCCTCCAGGTGGACATCAGCCGATGTCGATGGTGTTGAGCATGGTTTCGCCGTCCCGGGTCTTGTTCTCGGCCTCGTCCAGGTCCCCGGCGATCTCGGCTCGAACCCAGATGATGTGGGCCTGGCGGTGGGGGCCTTCGGGAACCGGAACTCGGGTGTATTCAGGGCCCGGGTTCTCGCGGGAATCAGCAGCGAACAGGGCGATGGTGATGGGGTCCACGATGGAATCCTTTCTGACGCGGCTGCGCCTAGACATGAGGGTTAATAGGGCTCGCCGAATTCGCGGGTCTCATCGGGCTTGCAGTTGTTGCACTGGTGTTCGGACGCACCCCAGCCGCCGCACCGGTTGAAGTGGAATCCTTGGCCGCACTCGCCGCAGACCCCAAGGTCGCGGTGGTCCAGATATTCGCCACAAACGCAGCACTCGCCGCATGGCATGGCGTCTTCAGGATCGAAGGGCATGGTTCCTCCAGATGGACAGGCTCAGGCCGTGGCCTGGGCGGTGGGGTATCCGTTGTGCTCGATGCCGTCCAGGACGCGACCAGCAAGGTGCTTGCCGACCTTCGCCGCACTGGTCCTATCCTCGGGCCATGGGCAGCAACGCTCACATCGCTTCCCGCTCCATGGTTCCTGGTCCTCCGGCACCCATTCCCCCCACTGCTTGAACAGGAAGGGGATTCTGGCGGCAGCGCACTGGTCGCGCAGTCCCCTGGCCCAGCCTGGGTGCATGGGACGGGCGTGGGGTCCGGACTCGCCACCACAGATCACCCAGTCCAAGCCATAGGCCCAGGTTCCGCCCGAGCTGGGGACTCTGGGATCGGGGTGCTGGAGGAAAGCCCCGTTGCTGGTAATGAGCCGGGGTTTCAGCGCGTCGAGCCCAGAGCCCAGGCGCGTCAGGTCCACCGGACCCAGAAGGGGTTCGCAGGACAGGAACCGCACGGCGGATGGAACCCGGAGCAGGTATGGGATCCGCTGGTTGGCCCGTTCCTGGTCCTCCACGGTTGTGCCAAGCCAGACGTTGGTCGGGGGGATGGGACGATTCTGGCCCCACCCAAGCCAGCGCCGGATCCAGTCGGAGCATCCAGTGGAATCGGTTTCGCGCTCGGCCCGTTTGAGCAGGCCCAGGATGGCCTCGGGCCGTTTGGTGAGGATCAACCAGTCCAAGTGGGGGGTCCGGAACATCACCTCCAGGGCCTTAGCCCGGTCGGCATCCAGGTCTCTGCGGTCCTCGAAGAAGTCGGCCATGGAGTTCGTGAAGACGCGGAACCGGGTGCCCATGGCCACGGCCTGGCGCTCGTAACGCATGGCCTCCCGGGAGGCGGCGTCCACCCGCATGCGCCGGGGCGCGTCCTGCCCCCAATGCCCGGGGAAGATGCGATTGGTCAAAGGGGAAACGGCGATGTGAAGGGGCTTGGCCATGCGGCCTCCTTGGGTAGTGCGAGTGGGCATCCGTTACCGGATGGTGATGGTGGTGTTGGGTTCGCGGGACAGGAGCCCGGATCCGCCGCAGGTCCAGCAGGCGCATCCCTCTCCGAAGTCTGGATCTTCCCCTGTGCCCTTGCAGTCGAAGCATTTGTGCCAGGGTTGCTTCCGGCTCGGCTTTCGAATTGGCTTCGGGTTGCGTGCCATGGGTTCCTCCTTTCTGGCGCGGGATGCGCCTGGACAGCCTCAACGGCTGCGCTTGTTGGTTTCGAGGGTGAAAATCCGGTTCTCAAGCCGGATGATCCAGATGGTCGTAGCGACCATGTAGGTAGCGATCAAAACCCAGTCGGGCATCGTGGCTCCTGGACAGGAGCGCCGGGCCGCGTCCTGGTTGGGGTTGATGGCTCCGCTCCCGGGGAGCCGGCGAAGCTAGGCGGTCAACCCGAGACGGGCGTCGATCAGGTCTTCATGCGCCATATCGGGGTAGGTCTGGGTGATCCTCTGGGCCCTTCGGAGGGCTCGGATGTCCTCCAGTTGGGATTCCATGTCCTGGATGAGCTGGGCCAGGTTCTGCTGCCCTTCCAGGAGGTTGGCCACCTTGCCCCGCTCCACGTCCAGCTCGCACCGGAGCCGGTCGGCCTCGTCCTTGGCCGTGTCGCGCTGGTTGGCGAGCTGGGCTATCTGGCGTTCGCTCTCCATGAGGGACTGCCGAAATTCCTCTACCCTGCGGTGAGCGGCGGCGAGTTCGCGGTGGAGCGCCGGGACCTCGGAGCGGATCCGCTGGACCTCCGCGATCAGGCCGGCCCAGTTGAGGTGGGCGGGGGCGTTGAGGGCGATGCGCAGGGATTCCTCATGGGTGGGCTCGGTGGCAGGGGTGTCATCCACCTCAGTGGCTTCGGGGTAGCGGTAGTGGCGCAGGTTCTCAAGATGGCATTCCTCCGGCCCATCACGGTCGAAGTCCACCTTGGCCCACCTTCCATGGACGTGGGTGATGACCCCGGGGTCTGGGTTGTGGCTGTCACTAAGGTGGAACACCCGATCCCCGATCTTGAATTCCTCGCTCATGCGATCCCTTTCTCTGACAGCGCGTCAGACGTTTGGTATTCATCCCAGCCCTGGAATAGCTCCGTGGTTTCCTGCTGGATGAGAGCCCAGCAATGAGGGCCAAAGCCCCTGTCAATGGACTGGGGGTCCTTGAGGGAGCGGTGGCACCTCATGCAGATGGGCATCAGGCGGCCTTCTTCTGGAGGCGGTGTTTCTCGTGCAGTTCATCCCTGGCATCGGCACAGGCGCCGCACTGGGAACGGTTGGGCATGGCTTCACGCTGACCGCAGCACACGCAGATCTTGAGGAGGGCCCAGGCCTTACGCATCTTCCGGGCGCGGTTCCTGGAGGCTTCCAGGTTCTTGGAGCGGCAGGTCCCACACCGCTTGGACCCTTCCATGGGCGGGACCTTGGCGCACTGGCAGCATAGGCCCGCTTCCACGAGACGGCGGTAGCGACTCCTCGCGTAGGCCCTTTCCTTCTGGAGGTGACGGTGCTTCATGCCGTCCTCCCGTCCACGGGATGCCACCGGCTCATCTCCTGGCGCCGAAGGATCAGGAGGTCCTGTTCGATCAGCGCCTTGTCCTGGGCCCATACCGTCCTGGCCTGGAGGTGCCGCCAGTCGGGGCGCATGGCCATGTGGTCGCGCAGCCTGGCCTCAAGGCGGGAGATCTCGTTCGCGAGGTGCGAGGCCGGAACTGGGCGGATCACATCCTCCCTCTCGGCGGGGTGGGGGTAGCGGATGGGGTTCATGCGACCTGCTCCATGACGTGCCGGAGGAGCCATCGCACCTTGGGCGGGCAGACGGCATTCCCCAGGAGATTGATGTCTTCCTTGTGCTTCCCGGAAAGGCGGTAGTCGGACGGGAACCCCATGGCCCCCAGGGTTTCCTGGACGTTCATCATGCGGGTCAGGCCACCCTTCACGAGCCGGTAGCGGTCGTGCGTGGTGATGGTCCAGATAGGCTGGTCAACGCTCCACCCATTGACGTTGGCCCGAAGTAGGGAACCCAGAACGGGCGGTCACCGTGGCGCTTCCGCCCAGCCAGGATACGGGCCATGGGCTTGGGCTCGAACGGAGCAACCCCCATCGCAATCCGCTTGGAAGCCTCCCAGGGGAGCCATTCTCCCCCATCAAGGTCCAGCACCGTCCGGATGGGGACAGCGTCGGTCGTGGGCACCGGGGGGAAGACGAACCGCTTTCGCGCGGCCACGATGAACAGGCGCTCCCGGAATTGGGGGACCTGGAACCTGGAAGCGCACAGGATCTCCGCGCTCAGGGTGTAGCCCAGGGCCTCCAGGGCGGAGCACCAAGCCGGGAACAACACCCATTCCGCCATCTCGGGGACGTTCTCCACCACGATTGCGCGGGGGCGGTGGCACTCCGCGGCGCTCACCACAGCCCAGGCGGTGGCCCTCTGGGCGTCGTGGTGGGGACGGTCCTTCCCCCTGGCCTTGGAGTGGCCCTTGCAGCTCGGGGAGGCGAGCATGATGTCGTGGGCGGGGACCTGGGTCCAGTCGGCCTGGTGGAGATCCTGGCACTTGGGCTTGATCCCGTGGTTGGCCTCGTGGACGTCGCAGGCCAACTTCCAGTGGTTGGCGGCCCATACCACATCCAGGCCTGCCTGACGGGCACCCTCTGAGAAGCCCCCGGCCCCTGCGAAGAGATCGATGGCCTTCACAGGGCCCCCCACCCAGCCATGAAGGCGATCACGACCAACTTGAGGACCAGCCCCAGAACCACGAACAGCATGGCGCAGAGGGCGACGGAGGCGATGCAGCCGAAGCACCCGGGGGAGTTCTGGTTGGTGCTCATGGCTGGGCCTCCAGGAGCGCGGCGGCCTTGGCCTCGAAGGCATCAATGGCCCGGACCAGTTCATTGCCAGTGGCCCGACTGTGGTTCCACAGGCTCCCCACCTCCAGCACGGCCAGGATCTCCGGGGCGAGGTTGCGGAGGGCGGCGGTCAGGTCGGCGTCCGCCTTCCGGGTGTGGGCGGTCGTGCCCCCGGCGGGATCGGGCCGGTAGACCAGCCAGCTTGTGCTCTCGGTGTATGGCGATTTGCTGGGATGCCACGGTCCCGGCCTGGCGTTGGCCTCCAGGGCTTTCAGCTTCTCGATGGGGTTCATGTCAGTTCTCCTTCGGCATGAAGGGCGCGGCGGCTTCCATGGCCAGGAACGCCCCGCAGGTGCAGGAGGTGTGCTCGGGATCATCCGCTTCGTATTCGCACGGCTGGACGTGTCCCACGAACGGCTCCAGCATCCGAATCACCCGCACGGCGTCGGCGCGGCCTTCCTCGCGGGCCTTGTCCAGGGCATTCTTCCAATCGTCGTTCAGTGGGGAGCAGCGAACCCGTCTGTCCTCATCCAGCCAAGCGCTCAGCCCACAATTACAAGCCGAGGAACCGTCTGTATTGACGGCGCAGGCGTCCTTGTGACTGACGAACTGCCGCACATCAACCAGCAATCGTGCCAAATTGGAGGTGCGCAGAGTTTCGGCCTGGAGGTTCTTCTGTCCGAGCAGCAACGCCTTGTTTAGGCGATTCTCGCGGTCCATGGTCCCGATGAGGCGGGCGCGGAGGCGGGTGGCGTAGTTGCGGAGGATGTCGTAATTCACGTCATCGCCTTCGGCGGGGACGTCCTTCGGCACCTCCTCCACCACGCCCTCATGGGCCTCGTGGCGGGCTTCCAGTTCGTGGATTTGCTCGATGTAGGTCTGCGCGGCTTCGGTCACCTCGGCCAGTTCCACCCGCAGCGCGGCGGCGGCGTCCCAGCCCTGGCGGCCCCAGGCTTCCACATCCGGCAGGTGCGCCCACCTGGAGCCATCCGGTCCGATGATCCTGTCCGGCATCGGCGGCTCCCCCTCGCGGGCGGCGTCGATTCGGCTCAGGCGCTCTTTCATTTCCTTGATGGCGTTGATGATGGGGTCGCTCATTCGGAACTCCTGTTCTTTGCCCTGGATTTCCTGACGTAGTGCTTCCGGTATTCCTTGTCCTGAATCGAGGCGCATACCTTGCACACGCGCCGGTAATCGCCACGGCGGAAGCAATACCTCACGTTCTCGGGTGTCTGTGGATGCCCATGGAGGCAGAACGGCTTGGGAAGGTTGACCGGAGCCCGCTGCATGTTCTCCTTGCGGGTCACGGGTTCAAGATGAGAGGGGTTGCAGCATGCCCGGTTTCTGCACAGGTGGTCGAGTTCCTTCCCCTCTGGCACAGGCCCGACCCAGTTCACGTAGGCGAATCGATGGGACAGGACCAGCTTCCCCTCATCCCAAAACTGGCCATAGCCTCTTACTTTTGAGCCTTGCCACTCCCAGCATCCCGTGTCTGGATTCACCATCACTTTGGCCTGGAATCGGACGACCTTATCCACGGCTGATCCCAAGTTCGGCCTCGATGAGCGCTAGGCGCTCAGTCAGTTCCCGCACCCGGGCCTGGGCGGCGTCGCGCTCGGCGCGGAGCTGCCGATTCTCGGCCACGATGGTCCCCTTGCGGTCCTGAAGCTGCTCCGTCAGGCGGGCGTATTCGGACATGAAGTCCCGGTTGGGCTCCTGGAGGAGCTTCCCGGAGCGCCACTTGTAGAGGATCACCCCGATGGGCTGCCAGGATGCGGGGATCCGCCCCACGGCATCGGCGTCCCTCCCCTCTGACCGGTTGATGGCGCGGCAATGGGCGTCGAACACTTCCTGGATGCGGTTCATGGCTTCCACGGCGGCGCCCTCGGCCCCTGTGCGCCCCTCCTGGAAGGCGGCGTCGCGCTCGGCCTCGGTCTTCTCGGCGCGGGCCTGGGCCTTCACGATCCACTTGTTGGCCTCGATCAAGTCCTTGGCCAAATTGTCCGCTCTCGCTTCGTATTGTTCGGCGCAGGCTTCCGCCTTGCGCTCGCCCATGACGAGGTGATCGATGGTGACGTGGCCCTCAAGCCAGGGGATTACCGTTTCGGGGGTGATGACCGGATCGGGCTTGGCGGTGCGCCGGATCTCGGTCGCCAGGGCGTTGATGAAGTCCGCGATGACGCGAGTAGCATGGGGTTCCGATTCGATGCGGTCAGCCATTGACCA
This sequence comes from Mesoterricola sediminis, assembly GCF_030295425.1. NCBI lineage: Bacteria > Pseudomonadati > Acidobacteriota > Holophagae > Holophagales > Holophagaceae > Mesoterricola > Mesoterricola sediminis. Next base: position 1,438,022 of record NZ_AP027081.1, read on the forward strand.
CGCTCCTTTCTCGGATGTGCTGGGGGGAGGCTTCGATTGCCCTGGACATGTGCAGGCAGGCCGTGCGTTCCAGCGGGGTCCCGCCGGTCTGGCTGATCGACTTGGAGACGCGGTCCTCCTCAGCGATCAGGACGGCTTTTTGGAGCAGGACCAGGCGAATGAGCTGGTCGCGGGTGGCGGAGAAAATATCCCGGACCATGGCGGCCTCGAAATCGGCGGGGCACCAGACGCGGCGCAGGAATCCTGTTTTGCGGGTGCTCATCGCTGGGCCTTCCTGGCGTTCCATTCGGCCTGGGCAGAGTTGAGCTTGGCGTCGCTGTAGATGTTGGCGGCGAGGATCAGGGCGCACATCACAACGAGGAGGGCGCCCGCCCAGAAAAGGTCATGCCGGTGCGGGTCTCTCATGCGGGGATCCCCTCGTCATCCTGGAAGGGCAGCGCAGAAGAGAGCGCGTCCTTAGCCTCCTGGCGCGTGCGGTAGGGTCCGGTGGCGTCCATGCCGCCCCTGGGCCTCCAGCCGGCGGGGTAGCCCCACCATTCGGGAGGTCCGCCCTGGGCCATGAAAAACTCGCCCACCTTGGCGCCGTCGCTGCGGACGCTGCCGCCGGGGTAATCAGTCCAGATCATGCAACCCTCTTCATGGTTCCGCTCTGGAGGAGCCAGAGCGTGGTGTGGTAAGCGGAGAGATAGAAAATCCGGTCCCGCTCTGCCCTCGGGAGCAGGGGCCCGCCTTCGGGCCTCCCGTCCACGCGGTGGTGGCACATCGGGCACAGGAACGCCGGAACGTCATGGGCCTTGTGCCCTGCGCCTTTCCCGTCCTCCAGGTTGTTGGAGTGGCAGGCGACGATCTGGTTGGGCATGTAGGCGCCGCACTCAGGGTTCTGGCACGTATCGCACTCCCTGGCCGCGTCGAGGATCCGGGGGTTCCTGTACGTGACCCTCTTGGGGTAGGGGAGGCCGGCCATGGTCAGGCCGCCGGATTCAGGGCTTCGACTTCTTCCCAGTCGAAGATCTGGCCGTGGGTTCCGCAACCGGAGCGAACGTGCCCCTGGCTGGGGATGAAGACCGTGTAGCGCCCGTCCTCGGAGATCTTGATGATTTCTCCGTCCAGGGTGTCCTTGTCGTGGCTCCACTTCTTCACCTTGACCTGGGCTCCCACGGCCAGCTTGGGCTTCACGTCGTTGTCGCGGATCCAGGCGAGGACGGCCTTGCCGTGGACTTCGTGGGAGGAGACCCCGTCCAGGAGTTCGACCAGGCTGGAATTGGCGTCCCAGAAGTGGCGATCCTCCAGCGTCTTGGCCATCTCGTAGCCATCCGAGAAGTCATCAAGGACGTCCAGGAGCTGCTCGCGGATCTCCTCCTGCTCCTCCTCGTCCTTCTCCTCGTTGAACCACTCCAGGACGTCCTCCATGCACTCCTCCACCACGAGGCGCTTGATGTCCTCGTTGTCGCGGTCGGGGCGAGGCTTGCCCTTGAAGTAGCCGGGAGGAAACGGGTCCTCCTTCTTGGGGATAGCTTGGGTGTAGTCCTCGGGATCGAAGAGATGGTCCATGCCTACCGCCCCTTCCTGGCCAGCTTCGCGGCCTTCCTGCGCTCGTGGCGGTTCAGCGCGTGGACGGTGGGCTTGTCCAGCTCGACGCGGGAGATCACCTCCTCGCCGGGGCGCAGGGCCGCGTCCATCATCTGATCGATCTCGGCCTGGCTCTTGCCCTGGAAGATCCGCTGGGCGATCTGGCCTTCGTACATCGTGGTCTGCATGGTGCTCCTTGTGGTTGGTTGGGGGTGAGGTGGATCCACTCAACCCAAGCGCGCGGGGGGACGCGCTTGGCCTCAGAGGATCGGTGCCGGAGGTCAGGACGGCGCCCTCACCGGTTCATCCACCTTGAAGCGCGGATCGAAGACCCCGAGGGACGTAGAAGCGACCCTCTGTGTGAACCCCGGCTCGCTGGTGGGATCAGCGCCCCCGCCGGGGATGCCCTCCTGGTGCGCCCGCACATCGTTGTGCCAGGGCTGGCCGGCGTGTCCCGAGATCTGAGACCACAGCATGACCAGGATTAGGAGGGTGATGGAGAGAAGGATGAGCATCAGTAGTGAATCTGGACGTGGGGGATCAACCCCTTGGCGATGGCGGTGAGGACGGCTTTGGCCATCCCTTCCAGGCCGTGGGCGTTGGGATCGGCGCCACGGATGGCGGTCACGATCTCGGCCAGGGCCTCCTGGTTGAACTTCCGGCGGTGCTCCTGGTCCCGCTCGCGGGCCTCCTGGTCCGCCTTGGCCTTGCGCTCGGCCTCAGCCTGGCGCTGGCGCTCGGCCTCCACGGCGGCCTGAGCCTTGGCCTCAGCCTCGGCCTTGGCCTTCTCGGCGGCGGCTTCGGCATCCTTCCGGGCCTGCTCGGCGCGGGCGGCGGCCTCCTGGGCCTCGCGGGCCTTGCGCTCGGCTTCGTCCTTCTCGCGCTGGGCCTTGGCCTCGGCTTCACGGCGGGCCTGTTCAGCGGCCTCGCGGACCCGGTGCTCCTCGGCCTCCTTGCGGTCCCGCTCCTCCTTCTCCTGGCGCAGACGGGCCAGCTCGGCAGCGTCGGCATCGGCCTGGACCCTGGCGGCCAGCATCGACTCCACCTCCTGGATGGCCGTTTCCTGGGCCTGGGTGGCTTCCTGGGCGAAGTCCGGCGCTTGGGTGAGGTCCAGGGCCTTGAGCCCGGCCAGGGTCTCCCTGAGCAGTTCCTGGGGGGCACCCTGGACCTGCATGGGGGTGACCTGGATGTTGGAGATGAACGTGCGCTGGCGCTCCTGGTCGGTCTCCCAGCGCGTGACAGGGCTGCGGGTCTCGTCCTGGAGGTTCTGGAGGAATGCCTTGTAGCCGGCCTTGTTCTTGTCCACGGCGGTCGGAAGGGCCTTGAGCTTGCGGTTCAGGGCCACGCCGGTTTCCTCGACGTGGTTCTTGACCTTGCCCACCTTGAAGGCCAGGGACTTGATGGCCTCCCGCCCCTTGGGGGTGCTGGCGTCCAGCATGGCGGCAGCCTTGCGGACGTGCTCGGCCAGGGTGTTGAGCATGGGCGTCAACGCCCCTTCGGTGGTGAAGATCTCCTGGACCTTCTCCTCCTCGATCTTCACGAGGTCCATGGGCTCGATGGTGCCTTCCAGGGGCTCGGACTCGGGCAGGGCAGGGGCGGCGGCACCGTCCAGGGGGATACCGCGGCGCAGGGTGTCGGCCTCGTCCAGCGCGAGGGGCCGCGCCTGGGCGGGCACGAGGGGCACGACAGGCTTGGGGGTGGCACGGATGACCATCAGGCGGCGCTCCCTTCCTGGGGCTCTTCCTGGCCCAGCTTGCGGAGCTTGGCGACGAGGATGTCAACCTCGTCAAGGAACACGTCAACTTCCCGTTCGATCCTCTGGATCTCCTGCTCGTCGCGGGGAAGAGGGACGATGAAAAGCTGGATGTTCTCCGGAAGGCGGGGGTCGAAACTGGCGAAGTCGTTGACCTCGGCCCCGGTGCAGGCAAGCTCCCAATACATCTGGGGCCTGTAGTCGCTGGGAACCACACCGGCCTCGATGTAGCCGATGTGGGTGGCGGTCTTGGGGCACTTGAACTGCACAATGCGCTTGGGGGAGGATTTCCCATCCCAATCCACCAAGCCATCAGGGGAGGCGGCGCAGCGGTCGGACTTGGGATGAATGGTCATGCCCACCACGTCCACCAGGACGCCCTCGGCAGCCGCGTAGGCGGCGCGGGCATAAGGCTCCTGCTCGTTGCCCCACTGCATGTCCTTGGAGTAGAACGTGTCCTCCTGGGGGACCCCGGTGAGGATCTCGCAGGCCAACTGCATCTTGTAGTCCCTGCGACAGGCCGGCTCGGCTCCGTTCTTCCCCTTGGCGAGGATGTCGCTGATCCGGCTGGCGGTGACGCGCCCGGCGCGGGCCTTCTTCCACTCGTCGGAGCCCTGCTCCACGTTGATGATGCGCTCGATGAAGGGCTTCACTTCTGGCCTCCCTTCTGGGTGGGCTGGGGCCGCAGCTCCTTGAGTCGGGCATCCTTGGCGGCGTTGATGGCGTCCATGGCGGCACGGTCGCCGTGCTTCTGGGCGGTGGCATAGGCGGCGTTGACGATGGCGGCCAGGGCCTTGGTGTCGGGAGCGGCCTTGATCTTGGCGACCTCGGCATCCAGGTCCAGTTCCTTCTCGCTGGCCTCGGGGCGCGGCGTGGGGGGCCGACCATCGTTGTCCTGGTCCTTGACGGCCATGCCGGTGATGGCCAGGAGGGTGTAGCGCTCCAGGTAGGTCACGGTGGAGCCCACCTGCTGGATGACGTTCTTGTTGCCGCTGTCATCAGCGGGCCCGTCCATGGTCACGGTCTCGCTGTGCCCCATCTCGTGCTGGAGGTAGCAGGTGACGTGGACGCGCGGCCCCTTCTGCTCGACGTTCCAGCGGAAGGAGAGCCCGTGGGGGGAGAGCGCCTGGCCGATCTGGGCCGCGACCTCATCCAGGGTCGCGTGGCGGTAGTGGGTGCGGATCCCGGTCTTGCCGGTGAAGTCCACCTCCTTGTTCTTGCGGAGGGTGGGCGGGTTGGCCTTGAACGCGGCCAAGGCCTTGTTGAAGGCCTTGCGGGCCTCGTCGGCTTCCCAGTCGCGCTTCATCTGCATGAGGCGTTCCAGGCGGTCAAGGTCGGCGCCCTGGCTCATGGCCAGTTGGAGTAGGCCCATGGGCGTCGGCTCCATGGAGACGGTGTTCGGCACCCTGGACGGGAGGGTCTGGAGGGCAGACGTACCCTCGGTTTCGGGGATCACTGGATGACTCCTTTCAGGTGGGTGGACTGGGGTCGGAGGATGGCTGCGAGGGCGGGATCCATCTGGCCGCGCGGGGCGGCGTTGATGATCCGGTCGCGGGTGGTCTGCCGGAGCTGCGCCACGCGGGCGCGGTGGAGGTATTCGTCCAGGAGCAGCGGATCAGGGTTGGCCTTGCTCTTCTCCAGGAAATACGCCGCCATGTGGGCCTGGATCTCGGGGGTGGGGACCGGGGCGCACATCAGGCCACGTCCTCAAGCGCCTGCCTCACCTTCTCGGCCAGGTCGCGCTTCGCGTTCTCGACCATGCCCATGATGAACGGGTGCTCCAGGGCCTCGGCCTCCTCCATGGTCCAGACCTCGCCGGGGACCTCATAGAGGGGGACCTTGCAGAACCCGTAGAAGACCCCGCGCCTCGCGGAGACCTGGAGCTTGAAGGACCTGGGGCGACTCTGGAAGTGGTAGCTGTCCAGGACCAAGAACCCGATCTCGACGGACTTCACGCTGCGGGCCTCACCTGGATCGGGCTGGGGCTGCGCGGGGACGGAGGAGGGGGAGGAGGGATCCTGCGGAACGGGATGATCGTGGACATGAGACACACGTCCTCCATGGCGCCGTTGGGCGCTGGTTAAGGACCCCGGCCAGGGGTCGAAGATGGGATTGGGATTGGGGAATGAAGGTGCCGGTCTTTCCCGGCTGCCAGCTTTCCAAGCAGGGCTCCCAGTCAAGGGAGACTCAAGCCCGATGCCGAATCAACGGCAGTGCGGGGACTGGTAGCAGGCCAGGGAGTTGAACCCTGCGAGCTGGGCTTATGAGACCCTGCTGCACGTCCGGTGCGCCTGCGTCTGGTGGACGTGGCGGGAGTCGAACCCGCGTCCAAGAAGAGAGAAACAATCGCGATTCACAGGCTTTTCATGCAAGGGTGACTTTCGCCACCTCCACCACCCGGCCTGGTGTTCTCCGGGGCCGGGTCCGGTCTGCCTGGGTCATCCCCAGAGCATGTTGGGTATCAGGCCGCCGCCGGGAGGGCGACGGGGGCCCACTCCTGTTCGGAATGGGGGGTGAAGAAGCTGCGGACGAAGGTGAAGACGTTCTTGGCAGTTTTCTTTTGATCGGCTTGATGAGCGGGCCAACCGATCAACCCGCGCCTGCGCTCATGTGTTCCATCAACCTGTCGAAACCATTCACGCCCGTGTTGTCGAAGATCTGAAGCTGGCCCCCAGCCGCGATCCCCCAGGCCCTTGGTGCGCGGGGGATCTTGTCGGCTACTTCATGAGGCCTCCGGGTTGGGGTTGATCCGTGATGGATCGGTGGTGCGATACCCTAATGTCGCACAAGATGCGATACTCGTCAAGGGCGAATATCGCAAAAGATGCGAAAATCTCTCAGGCAAAAAGAAAGCCCTGCGTTTGCAGGGCTTTGTGGATTGAGAAAGGTTTCGTTTAGACCTGGCGTTTGAAAAATGCCAGGACGCAGTCTGTCCTCATCGGCCCGCTCAAGAGCCCGCCTGAGCCGCTGGAGAACGGTATCGCAGCCACCATCTCCCAGCCATCGTTGCCCAACCCGTCCAGGACTTCTGAACTCTCTTCGGAGATCCCGCTCAAGATGTCCTTCCTGGTGAAGGCAAGAACTTTATCTTTGATTTTTAGAGCCACAGCTTGGTGCTCGTACTTGGGCATTTTGTCTCTCCCTTTAGTGGTGTCCATTCCTTTTCTCCATCTCTTCAACAGTTTCTCTCATGGCCATGAGATAAACATCGGCCTCCTCCTGAACGCCTTTGGGGTTCATTCTGATCGCAAGTTCGGCATGCCGGTATTTGGTGAATACGTCTGAGTCTCCGATCCCCCAAGCCTTCTGGTGGCGGAGTCTTTGTTGGACTTCAATGCATAGCCCACTCAGGTAAGACCTGCATCCTGGTGGCCAATATTTTAACCCGCTCGCGATTTCTGTTTGAGAATGTGACATTTCAAACGGAACAAGACTCACAGATCTTGCAAGGTCATGGACACAATAAAAATGCCAAAAACACGCCAGCATCAGAATCAGCAAAAGAGTAGATGAAGCTATAATCCTTTTCATGCCACCTCCTGGGCGAGTGCAGATAGTCGATATTTGGCTATACTGGCCGCTAGGTCGCGTGCTGGGCAATCTTCAAAAGGTATATCCTCATAATGAGCTGATAGCGCACCAATAAATGCATCAATAGATGCGTTCTGGTACATACAGATTCTTTGAATAGGGATTAAGGCCTGCGCTGCCCATCGGCTAGCCTGAACCTCTTCCTTCCGGTATGAAAGAGACCCTTTGGCACCAGAGTGCTGAAAGGCATGGCCGAGCTCATGGGCGAGGGCCCAAATCCTCATAAGCGGGGATACACCATTGGGGATGACGATTACCCTCACCCCCATGATATTTGGGTAGTACAGCCCAAAGGGCACGTCGGCAAAACCGACCCCAATCCGATTTTCTTCTGCTAGGCCAAGCATGGTATGAAAATCTGGGTAAGAGTTGCCAAACCAATCCGGGTTTTGCATCCGCCTATTGTGACAGCACTGCCCTCGCCGCCGCCATCGCAACTCGATAGGCATGGAGCTTTTGCTCGTCAGTCAACTGTCCTACGACATCTTGCCCCATGGCGCCTTCCAATGCCTCACATGCGAGCGCCAGTTCGTCCTTCACTACTGGCTGGGCAGGGGCTGGGTTATATACATCCCAAGGGTTGATGTGGTATCGCTTGGCGATTTTTTCCACCACTGCCCTTTCTGGCTTGCGGTCAAGATTATAGCGCCACCCGGTAAGAAGGCTGTAAGTCGTCCCGAGGCCAAATTCTTTTGCGAGGTCCTCGTAGGTGACTACTCCGCTGGAGACCTCTGCATCGATGAGGCCTAGGACAAAAAGCCGTTGCGGCCAAATATCATCGGGCCTTTGTTTCCGAGGTCTGCTCATCCCCAAATGGTGATGCCTTGTTGCATCCATTGCAATTTCGCAACAAGTGCGAGATTCACTCTTGCGAATATCGCAGTCTGTGCGATAATTGGAGGCATGAGATTCAACCTCCCGAATGGGGCGTCTGCTTGGTCCCTCGCTGATTCCTGTGGTGTCCACGTTGCCACCATTCACCGGGCGCTTGCCGGAGGCCCCTGCTCGGCTGACTTGGCCGTCCTGATCCATTACGCCTCCGGGGGTGCGGTGCCCTGCTGGGTGCTGAAGCCGAAACTTTGGAGGCCCGGCCAGATTCCCCCGATCCCTGACCGTTTCGATCATGGTTCCACTGAAAAGGCTTCGGCATGAGCCTCGTCTGCCCGGCAGAGCCCGGGCCTTTCCACAACCACAAAGGAGAAGAAATGACCCTGACGCCGGGAGACATCGAGGCCATCCGACAGATCGTCCAGGAGCAGGTTGAGAGGGTCCCTGGCTTGATCTGGTATTTCCCTATTCCGACCGGAGAACTGCGTGAACGGAAGTCCGAATCGCTCGCAGACGTGTGCGGAATTCGTCTGAATCCATCGCCAGACCAGGATTCTGAATCGAGCAAATGATGACGAAATTCTGCTCGATGAGCATCCGGCCTTGGGCGAGCGAATCCGATCCGTTCTTTTCGATTGCGGACAGCAGCTCGACCATCTCGTGGCCAAAGTTCCGCATGGGAGGCATTGCGGGGAAGTCCATTCTGCACCTCGGATTGGTTCCCCCCATTCTCTCACCTGCCCTCCCCGGGGAAGCGGTCGAAATCGATCACCTGTCCCATGGTCGGGCGTCCGAAACGCCGGATGGCCTGGAGATGCCCGTAGATCCGCTGAGCCTCGTCCTGCCACTGCGGGGTTGGGGCCATGAGTGCGGCGGATCCCAGCCGGATGAGCTCCGGAATGAAGGGCGTCCCTGGCTGGGTGAGTGTCCCGCCCCGTTTGACCGTCTCCCCCTCCCCGACCCGCCGGTAGGTGCGGGTCGCGTCTGAATTCTCACCCAAAAAGGAATGCCTCATGGGCGAAATTATCGATCCCGGGACCCCCACTCCGCAGCGCGATTCACATGAAAGCGCGCTGCTTGAGGGCATCAAAATCAAGATCCGTCAGGAGTTAGACGATGCTCCGTGGAAATGGGAGGTGTCCGCGCTTGAGCTGTGCGTGGACGTGAGCCTCCTGTCCCACTGGACTTCCAGGAGCAAGCCGGTGTGCATGCCCCTCCATCGCCTCGTGCGCTGGACCAAGGTCATGGGGCCCGGTCTCCTGCGATGGATCGCCCGCAAGTGCGGGTTCGAGTTGGTGGAGCTAGCGCCCAACGGGAACGTCCCGGATCCTTCGTCCCTGGTGGCCATCTTCTCGCGCAAGGCGGGAGCTGCGGTGGGCCAGACCATTGAGGATATCGCGAGCGGCGGGACCTGGGACCCCGAGGAGCGCCGCGCCGACCTTCGCACGTGGCTCCAGGTCCAGTCCATCGTGGACGGGATCGTGAACGGGATCCAGGACAGCCTGAAGGAGCACGCCGTATGAAGACCCTCCTGATCGCCTGCCTCCTGAGCCTCGCGTCTGGCGCTGCCCTGGCCTACTCGGTGCTGCCATGACCCCCTACGCCGCCCGCATCCTCATGGCCGTGCTCGCCCTGGCATGGGTGGCTCTCATCGCCCTGGCCGTCTACGGAGACCAGATGGCCGGCTACATCCGTCACCGTCGCCAGCGCCGCGCGTGGCGTCTCTCCAAGCGGATCCCCCGCTAAGAACAATCCCTAGCCCACGGATCAGACCGTGGGCCAAACACCATGGAGGTTTGTATGAAAGCCAGCGTAATCAGCGCCACCGTTGCCGGCGCCGCCCTCAGAAGACCGGGTTTCTGGGCCCGGTTGTGGCTCATCTTCTCATTCCCGTTCCGCTACGTCCTGACCGGGGAAATCCGCCTGTAGGTCAAGGGAGAAGCCCTTTGATTCTCGTCTGGAGGAACGTAATGACCCGCCCACACCTGGAGCACACAGCGACGGCGACAGGGACCGACATGGTGGGGATTAGCCCGCTATTGCCTTGCTCCACAAGGGGTATGGACGCTGGTTCATCGACCACGTCCCAGTGCGTGTTCGCACACCCAGGGCAGGGCCCTGCGTGGGCTACGACGTGCTCCTGGATGCGCTGGATTTTCTCCTGGCTCATGGGCATGGCCGCCTCCTGTTTGGTTGGTTGGGCCAAGGCTACCAGGAATCCCCTCTCCAAGAACAACAACGCCCCACTGGAATGGGGCGGTCACTGAAAGGAATTGCATGGACATCCAGAGTATCAATACCTTCAGTTTCGGCGTCAACCCCATCCGTGTGATCGTGCGGGAAGGTGACCCCTGGTTCGTGGCCTCCGACGTGTGTGCGGTGCTGGATCACGGCAACCCGAGGCAGGTCATCTCCCGCCTGGACGAGGATGAAAAGGGTGTCCACATTATGGACACCCTTGGCGGTCGTCAGCAGATGGCCATCATCAGCGAATCGGGCCTCTACTCCCTGGTGCTGACCAGCCGGAAGCCCGAAGCCAGGACCTTCAAGAAGTGGGTCACCTCGGACGTTCTCCCCACCATCAGGCGCACCGGGGCCTATTCCATCCAGGGCGGCTTCCAGGTCCCCCAGACGCTCCCGGAGGCCCTGCGGCTGGCGGCGGACCTGGAGGAGAAGCGCTACGCGCTGGCGTGCAAGGTCGAGTCCCAAGCCGAAGAAATCCAGGTTTTGGAGCCGAAAGCTGCGGCGGCTGATGCCATCACCCGCGCGGATGACAGCCTCTCCATGTCCGAGGCCGCCAAGACCTTGGGGATCGGGCGGCAGCGCCTCTTCGACAAGATGCGGGCCTGGGGGTGGATCATCCCGGGCAGCGGCGACCCTACGCCCTACCAGGTCCAGATCGACCGGGGGAACGTCACCGTCCGGGTGATCCACTACGAGGACCAGCATGGCCGGGACAGGATCTACCCCAAGATCCTCATCACCGGCAAGGGCCTGATCGCGCTCCACAAGAAGCTGGCCCAGGAGCGCGGCGCGTTCATGATCAGGCCTCAGCATCAGCGGGAGGCCTCGTGAGGGCCCCCCTGATCACCGTCTCAATCTGGATCCCCATCTCCCTCCTCATCCAGATCAACCGCGATGCCCGCGACAGGGGCATGTCCCGCGATGCCTGGATCAAGGCGGCGCTTGAGGCGCAGTTCGAGGCGCCCGTGGAGGCTGCGTCATGAGGCACGATGCCAAGGCCTGCCGTGGACGGGCCACCTCGGAGCAAATCCGCGTCAGCCTGGGTCTCCTCACGCCCCAGGAACGCAAGGCCATGGAAGAGGCCGAGCGCAAGCGGCAGATGGCCCAGGCCAAGGAAGCCGCGAAAGGGGCGCCGCTACTTCTGGAGGGGCTGGAATGACCTGGACCCTCACCATCCAGCGGGCCACGCCCAGCCAGAACGAGTTCGCGTTCTCGCACTGGCGGGAAGGGCACCGCTCCAAGAAACTCTGGGCGGGCCTCATCCGGGGCGCCAAGGGCTTCCTGTCCATCCCCCGCGCCTCCGGGAAACGACGCCTCACCGTCGAACGCCACGGCCACAAGGCCCTGGACATCCCCAACCTCATCGGGGGCGCCAAGGGCATCGTGGACAACCTCGTCCAGCTCCGCTTGCTCGTGGACGATACCCCCGAATTGCTCGAAATCACCGGCCTTAATGTCGCCCTCAAGCGGGGCGAGAAACCCTACACCGTCCTGATTCTGGAGGATTGCCAATGAAGATCGAATGTTCTCTTTTCAGACTCGAAATTGATTTCGTATTTCGTCCCAATCAGAAACAGGACAGATTTCGGAAAATGTTTCTTGGAGCGGTTGCAGAAGCGATTCAATCTGCCCTTCAAAATTATCCATTTGTGCCTTCGCAACCCTCTCCTGCGAGGCCGGATCAAGGCACTTCCTCATCTCCGAAACCTGATGTTCAAGGATGAGGATTTTTACCATGGAACCCACGAGAACCTTTACCAAGGCTTCTAGCTGCGCCTCTCCCATTGGGAAACTCCTTTGCTGGTTTGACCGACATGGTAGTCAAATCAGGAGAACAGCCCAAGCTATTTCCAGGGTATCCCGGCGCCTCCTGCTCAACCTAGGAATCCTGCGCGTCAAGCCCTGGGATGACCCCCGCCGGTCCCCGGAGGATCGTCAGGCCTGGCGCGATGCCGAGCCCAAGTCCATGCGGAGGTCGGCATGAGCGTCTGCCAGATCCTCCTCAAGCACATCCGCCTGGACGGTGGCACCCAGGCCCGCGCCGCCGTGGACAGGGCTGCGATCGAGGAATACGCCGCCCTCTGGAAAGACGGGGCTCGTTTCCCGCCCATCGTGGTCTTCCAGGACCAGGACATCTACTGGCTGGCCGATGGGTTCCACCGCCACGCCGCCGCCGACAAGGCGGGGCTGAAGAAGATCCCCGCCGAGGTCAGGGTGGGGACCCTGCGGGATGCCCGGCTCTACGCCATCGGCGCGAATACCGCCCACGGCGTCAGGCGCACCAACGCGGACAAGCGGCTGGCCGTTTCCATGCTCCTGGATGACCCCGAGTGGTCGAAGTGGAGCAACCGGCAGATCTCGGAGATCACTGGGGTAAGTCATCATTTCGTCAACAACATGAGAAACGAGAGGGTGGCAACCGTTGCCACACAGTCGTTCGGTTCCCAGCCCCCTGATGCCCCCGAGCACCCCCCTGTTCCGGCGCCCGAGCCGACCCCCGCGCCTGCCCCTGGCCAGGCTCAGGAACCCGCTCAACCTGCCCCCGCCCCTGAGCCGCCCGATGAAGAAGACTGCCCCCCGGTGGACATGACCGCTCGGCCCGCGCCGGCTCCGCCCCCCGCCGACGAACGCCCCCGCGTGGCCCAGCTCGAACGGCTGCTCCAGGAGAGGGACGCTGAGATCAAGGACCTCCGGGAGCACCTGGGCGAGACCGCCGACATGCTGGCCGAGGCCCAGAAGGAAATCGAGCGGTGCCACGGGATCCTCAATGCCGACGATCGGATGGCAGCATGCGAGGCCAGCACAAGGACGAACTCCGAGCTGGCCCGGGTGATCCAGGTCCGCAACAACGGGCTGATGGTCGAGAACGCCCAGGTGATCGGCTTCGTGAAGTTCTGGCGCCGCAACTTCGACAGCCTCATGGCCCGGGTCCGGAAGGCCCTTGAGACCAAGGAGGGCGATGACCTGCGTGCCGCGATCCAGGACGCGCTATCCCGTGACGCCCGGAAGATCGAGGCCAAGAAGAAAGCCACGACTGAGGAAGAGGAATACAACCTGCTCTTCGGGGAGGCCTCGTGAGCCTCTTCCAAGGCACGTTCCCAGAGTTGCGGGAATTCCAGGTTTCCGCCCACGAGGAGATCCGGCAGGCCGTGCGCGATGGCCACCGGATGATTCTCCTGATGGCCCCCACAGGGTCGGGCAAGACCATCCTGGGGTTCAACGTGGTCCGGGAGACCAACGGCAAGGGCAACCGGGCCGGTTTCGTCTGCGACCGCCGCGTGCTCATCTCTCAGACCTCCAACGCCGCCAGGGACGTCGGGCTGGGGAACCACGGCATCATCCAGGCCAACAATCCGCTCCTGGACCTTTCCAGGCCCTTCCAGATCATGTCCTGCCAGACCCTCCGGAGGCGCGGCTGGCCCACGGACCTGGACGTGGTGATCGTGGACGAGGCCCACACCCTTTATGCCACGTGGGTTGACGAGCTTTCGGTGCCACCGAAGGCATGTCCGCGCTGCGGGAGGTCGGTTGTGACGGACCCAGGGCGGCCCAATTTCCCGCGCTGCGAGGACCGCACGGGTTGCCGCTGGAAAATGCCGATCGTCATTGGCCTGAGCGCAACGCCGTTCACCAAGGGGCTCGGGACGGTCTTCACCAAGCTCATCAACGCGGCGACCATGGACCATCTCGTCCAGAAGGGCATTCTTGTCCCGCTCCGGATCTTCTCCTGCCGCCGTCCGAACATGGAAGGGGCGGAGGTCGGGAGCGACGGGGAGTGGACCGAACGGGCCCAGGAGAAGGCCGAAATGGTCCTGGTGGGAGACGTCATCACCGAATGGGCTAGGCTCGCCCAGGGCAAGAAGACCATCGCCTTCGGACCAACCATCCTCTACTGCGAGGAGTTGGCCAAGAAATTCAACGAGGCCGGGATCCCTGCCGGCGTGGTCTGCGCCGACACCCCCGACGATCTTCGACAGAAGCGGTTCGATGACTTCCACTGGGGTAGGCTCACAGTCCTCATCAGCGTGGATGCCCTGGCCAAAGGGTTCGACCAGCGGGACGTGGAAGTGGTCTGCGACTGCCGGCCTCTCCGGAAATCCCTGTCCACGGCTATCCAGATGTGGGGACGCGGCCTGCGGGCATCCATAGAGACAGGGAAGACCGAATGCCGCCTCCTCGACTTCTCGGGCAACATCATCCGGTTCGCGGACGATTTCAGCCGGATCTACTACGAGGGCCTGGACAAGCTCGATGACGGCGAGCGGCTGGATCGCGAGGTCCGGGAGGACAAGGGCAAGGAACCCGCTACCTGCCCCAAGTGCGGCTATACCCCCATGGGCGGGAAGAAGTGTGTCGGATGCGGGTATGAGATCCCCAAGCCGGTGCTCCACGAACACCTCCCTGGGGAGATGAAGGAAATCCGGCTCCAGGGCAAAAATGGGGCGGTCCTGGCCCCCGACGAGGCTCACATGTGGGCGCAGCTCTGCACCTACGCCAAGAGCCACGGGAAGGACAACAAGTGGGCCTTTGGCCATTTCATCGGGATCGTTGGGCACAAGCCGCCCCTGAATTTCCGCTTTGAGACGGCCCCCTTGATCCAGCCCACGCCCACAACCATGTCCAAGCTTCACAGCATGCGGATTGCCTACGCCAAGGCCAAGGCCAAGGGCGAGAAGTTGCAGGCCGCGTCATGAGCGCCCTCCCCAAAACCCGTGAGGCAGCCCAGGGCCACTGGATGCACATCCTGACGCATTTCGGGGTGTCCGATCGATTCCTTGTGGACAAACATGGGCCATGCCCGATGTGCGGTGGGAAGGACCGGTACCGCTGGGACAACAAGGATGGGAGCGGGTCCTACTTCTGCTCATCCTGTGGTTCAGGGGATGGGTTCGCCCTTCTGGCCGCATACCGCCAGTGGGACATCTCCCGTGCTCTGGCCGAGGTCGAAAAGCTTATCGGCTGGGGGCCGCTGCGCCAGGACGTTGTCCGGCAGGAACGCACCGACGAACAGAAGCGGGACGCCCTCCGGAGGGTCTGGAGGGGCGGGAAATACGTCACGCCGGATACACCTGCCGGGATCTACCTCGCCTCCCGCTGCGGGGACCTGGCGGGGCTCACGGAAGACCTGCGGGCCCACCCAGGGATCCAGCACAGCGCGGAGGACAGGACCGTCTACCCGGCCCTCCTGGCGCTGATGCGCTACCCCAACGGCAAGACGGCCTCGATCCACCGGACCTACCTCACCGAAGGCGGCAAAAAGGCCCCGGTTGAACCCGTCCGCAAGATCATGCCGGGGTTCCCACTGGAGGGGAGCTCCGTTCGGCTGGGACCCGTGGCCGAGAGGATGGGCATTGCCGAGGGCATCGAGACCGCGATCAGCGCCGGCCACATGGACGGGTTGACCGTCTGGGCTGGTATCAGCGCCAACGGATTGGCCTCGTGGGTCCCCCCTGAAGGCGCACGGTCCATCGTGGTCTACGGGGACAACGACCCCAACTACACGGGGCAGAGCGCGGCCTACGCCCTGGCGAGGAGGCTCTGCCTCCAGCTGCACCTGGACGTGGAGGTGAGGATCCCCCCCGATGCTGCGACGGATTGGAACGACGTGTGGGCGCAACAGGCGCTCGGGAGGGTGGGATGACCCGGAAAGGTCGTAAGCCAACCTGGAAGATCCTGGACCGGGGAGACGTCCCAGACCCCACTCTGGAATTCGCCATGCTGACCTGCCTCGGGTGCGGCGCTGAGGCCGAGCTGCCCGTGGTGGGCCTGGCAATCGCCCAGATCCATCAGGGACTCGTCTTCGACATCGGGCCTCATGCGGTGCCCAAGCGGATCCAATGCCGCCGCTGCCGGCGTTTCTACGAGACGGGGGAGTGATGTACGGGAAGCACTTTTCCTCCATGTACGGAGGGTCCATGTATGGCTCTGGGCCTGTGGTCTTCGCCGTCTGGGGCTACGTGATCGCTAACACTGTGGACTCCAGGGTGGAGCTGAACCCGCGGCCCTTGGCCGGGATCATCGGGACTACCCCCGAGGAGATCGAGAAGGCCATCGAATTCCTCTGCCGTCCCGACCCTGAAAGCCGGAATACCGAGCGCGAAGGCCGCCGGCTGGTCCAGGAAGGCCGCTTCCAGTATTTCGTGGTCAGCCACGCCATCTACAGGTCCATGCGGGACGAGGAGGAGCGCAGGGCCTACAACGCGAGGAAGCAGCGCGAGCACCGGGAGAAGAAGAAAAACGCCCCCGAATGTCAAACATAACAGTCAAACGTGGTCAAGCGTAGTCAGCACATACAGAAGCAGAAACAGAAACAGAACTGTACGTCATCACCGAAACGTTAAAGAACCCATCCATGAGGAACCTGTACGATGGTAGGAACAACGGATAGCCCCCTGAGCCGGGAAGACCTGGAGCCCGGAATGGAAATCCGGGGCCGGAACCCCAGGACCGGGACCTGCGGCGTGCGGCGGATCGTCACCCTGGCCGGGAACCGAATCAAATACCGCTGCGTCTCGTTCGATCAGGGCGACATCCGGGCCACCCGGCAGCGGCTCTACACCACCTCCGTGGACGATTTCCTCGCCTGGGCGATCCGGGACGTGACCGAGGAGCCGGCATGCTGACCCTCGCCACCGTCAACCTCCACGGAACGGACGTCCTGATCCTGAAGGACGAGGGCCCCATCTCTGGGACGATCGAGTTCATCCCCGTCATCGCCCCCGACGCCCCCTGGACCCCCGAGGCCTACACCGCGGCCAGGGGCATCGCCGACGTCTGGAAGGCCTCCAGGATGACCCCCCCGGCTCCCCAGAAAATCACCGGAGGCCAGATCGAGGCCCACGCGTTCCCCCAGACCCCCTTCGAGATGCTCTACCAACCCGGCACGCCGGGCTCCAGCCGGTCCCAGGTGGCGCCGTTCACCCCGGCCCCCCATCCCTGCACCCCCCGCACCCCGTTAAGGGCCAGGATCGCTGAGATCATGTTTCAACCTCTACACCGGGGATGGTGGGTCTTTGCGGCCATCCTGTACGTTGCCTCCCACGCCCTCCTCGTGTTCGCTGCCATCGGGGGGCGGCCATGAGCCAAGCCATGAAGCCCCGGACCTGGGTCCTCGACGGCGAAAAAGCAACCGCGTCCCTCTGGCAATTCCTCAAGGCCAACGCCAAGGCAATGGCCCTGGAAGGGAAACCCCTGACCTGCACGGTCGCCCCCTACAGGAGCAAGCGCAGCATCCAGGCCAACGCCTACTACTGGGGTGTCACCCTCAAGCAGATCTCAGAGCAAGCCTGGGTCGAGAACCGCCAGTTCACCCCCGAGGTCTGGCATGAGTATTTCAAAGACACCTTCGCCCCCCGCATGGACAAGCCCTTCGGCGGATCCTTCGCCCTGGGGACCCACGACATGAGCGTCGAGGAGTTCCACGCCTTCACCTGCGAGGTGGAAAGGTTCGCGGCCCAGCACCTGGGCGTCGTTTTCATTGAGGAGAGAATCGCATGACCGTGATCGCATGGGACGGAAAGACTCTGGCCGTTGACCGGATGGGGACGAACGGGGATAAAAAATTCCCCGCCAAAAAATGCCGTAAGACCCAGAACGGTGATATAATTGCATGGTCAGGAACCCTTGAGGTGGGGATCACGCTCGCGGACTGGTGGGAGGCCGGACGCGACCCGAAGACCTGGCCCGAAGCCCAAAAGGGCGAGGACTGGACTCGGCTGGTCATCCTCATGGGCGGGCAGGTCTACACCATGGAGCAGCTTCCCGTCCTCCAGCCGGTAGAGTCTCCATTCCACGCCTGGGGATCCGGTTCTGAGTTCGCAATGGGTGCCATGGCCATGGGAGCCGACGCCCGCAAGGCAGTAGAGATCGCCTCCCAACTCTGCCCCTCCTGCGGGTTCGGCGTGGATGCCTACGACGTGGAAATCCAGGAGGACGTGGCATGAGGTCCATCGAACGTAGGCTCCGGAAGCTGGAAGAACGGCTCCTGGTCAAACCCGGGAAGATCCCCATTGCCGAATGCAAGCGGATCTCACAGGCCTACCATGTCCCCCTGGTCATCACGTTCACCTGCGACGGCAAGGACGGGTTCCAGGTCGTGACCTACGGGTCATCAAAACGATGGGGAGGGATAGCAAAGACCCTAGCTCCGGTTATCGGGAGGTTCATCGAAGCCTACCTAGGAGGTGATGTGGAGGTGATCGTCCAAGAGCACGAGGTTAGCGGTGACTGATAAGCCCAACCCAAAGCGAGACCGGTTCTGCGAGGAATACCTTGTGGACCTAAACGGAACACAGGCAGCGATTAGGGCCGGATACTCGCCGACTTCCGCCAAGACAACCGCCTCTCGGTTGCTTGCGGATGTTGACGTTCGGGCGAAAATTGATGACCTCCGCAAAGAGCAAGCCAAAAGAACAGGCATTACAGCAGATAGGGTAATAAGCGAGTTGGCAAAGATCGGATTTGCCGACACCACAAAGGCCGTCAGGATCAGGCGCGGCAAGGTCGAGGTGACCGACACGGACGATCTGGACGAGGGGACCAGGGCCGCAATTTCTGAGATTCGGCAGACCAAGACCCAGCACGGGGGCACCCTGGCCGTGAAGTTTCACGACAAACGGGCGGCCCTGCACGACCTCGGGGAGCACCTGGGCATCTTCGCCCCCGAGGACGAGACACGGGACCTCCCGATGCCGGCCACGGTGGTTGTCCAGGTCGTGGACGGGAGAAAGCCCGCATGAGGACGGTCGGGTCCCTCGCCCTCCAAGACATGCCGGATCAGCCGGCGCCTACCCTCAATATCCCACAGGCCCAATTCCTCGCCATGCCCCACAAGTACCGGGCCTTCGTCGCGGGGTTCGGGTCGGGGAAGACCTGGGTCGGGTGTGGAGGATCCGCCCAGCACCACTACGAGCACCCTGGAGTCCATTCGGGGTACTTCGCCCCCTCATACCCCCAGATCAGGGATATTTTCTATCCCACGGTGGAGGAAGCCCTGTTTGATTGGGGCCTCCGGACGCGCGTCAAAGTGGGCGACCACGAGGTAGAAGTCTGGCGAGGGCGGTCCTTCCTCGGGATGATCATGTGCCGTTCGATGGATGACCCAGCCAGCATCATCGGGTTCAAGATCGGGCACGCCCTCGTGGATGAGATGGACGTGATGCCCATGGTCAAGGCCCAGCAGGCCTGGCGCAAGATTATCGCCCGCATGCGCTATCGGAGGGACGGGCTGAAAAATGGAATCGACCTCACCACGACGCCCGAGGGGTTCAAATTCGTCTACCAGCAATTCCACCAGCAGGTTCAAAAGAGGCCCGAGCTGGGGAAGATCTACGGCATGGTCCAGGCCTCCACCTACGACAACGAGATCTACCTGCCGGACGATTACATCCCGTCCCTCCTGGCCTCCTACCCTGAGAACCTGATCGACGCCTACATCAAGGGCCTGTTCGTCAACCTTCAGACCGGGAACGTCTACAAGGCGTTCAACCGACACCTGAACCGGTGCGATGACGCCCCCATGGACGGGGAGCCGGTGCACATCGGCATGGACTTCAACGTCGGGAAGATGGCCTCCATCGCCCACGTGGTCAGGCAGGACCTCCCTCGGGCCGTGGACGAGATCATTGGGGCCGATGACACCCCGGACATGATCCGGCAGATCAAGGAGCGTTTCTGGCGCGTCCAGGGCGGCCAGGTCCTCAAGACCCGCACCATTTCCATCTACCCCGACGCCTCCGGGGCCTCCCGCAAGAGCGTCAACGCCTCAACCAGCGATCTGGACCTACTCCGGCAGGCAGGGTTCCAGGTCTACGCCAATGCCGCCAACCCCGCCGTCAAGGATCGGGTCAACGCCATGAACGCCATGTTTTGCAATTCCGCTGGCGAGCGTCGTTACCTGGTGAATCCTGAACGCTGCCCCACCTACGTCGATTGCCTAGAACAGCAGGCATGGGGCACGAACGGCGAACCCGACAAGACAACGGGCCATGACCATCCCGTGGATGCCGGCGGCTACTACATCGTCTACCGGTTCCCCGTGGTCAAGCCCATCGCCAAAACCGTCAAGGTCATTGGGGTATAGCATGGGCGCCTGCCGCGAGCTGCAAGACGAATCTCTACCCGGAACCGTCGAAATCCTGATCGACGCCGTGGCCGACATCCTGATCAGCCTGGGTGCGTCCCCGGCAGGTGCCAGGGCGCTGGCCAGGCACCACGTGGACCAGATCCTCCGGCGGATCGGCGGGGGGAAGGTCTACCTCCCCAGGGGGATCGACTACACCCCTGACGCCAGGGCGGCCAGGAACGAGGCCATCAAGAGCATGGCCAGGCAGGGTGTCGCCAAGGCGGCAGTCGGTCGCGCGTTCCGGCTCAGCCGGTCCCAGATCGACCGGATTCTGAGGGCTAGGCGGGGGTGAACGGGCTAGGGACGCCCAAAAAACCTTGTGGCTACTGGCATTTGCACGAATGCGCATCGTAGGGCCCAACATGCGACACCCCCCGCCTGATTCTGGATCGGCGGGGAGGACACACCCACCTAGTGCAAGGGCCTGCGCCCATTCGTCCCGAGCCTCCACCGCCCCCCATCGGAGGACCCGTGACGAGCCTGACCGCCCATTTCACCCTGGAGGAGATGACCCGGAGTGAGGTGGCGTCCCGTCGCGGGATCATCAACACCCCCAACCAGGACCAGGCGGAGAACCTGGAATACCTCTGCATGACCCTCCTGGAGCCGATCCGGAACATGCTGGGCTGCCCCCTGCACGTGAACTCCGGCTTCCGGTCGCACGTGGTCAACCTGCTGGTGGGCGGGGCGTCGAACTCCGCGCACCTGGACGGGCGTGCCTGTGATTTCGTCCCGGTGGGCATGGACATCCGGCTCGCGTTCGACGCCATCCGACGTTCGGCCCTGCCCTACGACAAGGTGCTCCTGGAATGCGGCTCCTGGATCCATGTCCAGATCGCCCCCAAGGGAGCCCAGCCCCGCCGGCAGGCCTACCTCGCCACCGGAGGCCCCGGCGCATGGGAATACCAGGAGGTGCGCGGTGCGTGATTTCGCCCTGGCTCTGGCTGCCTTCCTGTCGTTCGCGGCGATGCTCAGTTTCCGCGTCTGGTTCCCGCGCCAGCCCTACGTCAACCGGACTGCCCGCATCCTCTGGTGGCTTGGCCTCCTGGGGGCCATCGGTGCCGTCCTGACCATCGCCTACGCTGTGGGGGTGCGACGTGCCTGAGTGGCTGACCCCCTACCTCACCGCCGGGATCCCGCAGAGTTCCAAACGGCTGGTCATGGTGGCCGCCGCGCTCGTCCTGCTCATGGTTACCGCCATCATCGGGGCCGCCTGCGCCTACCGCATCGCCTCGACCGGGGACCTGGGGTCTGGCGCCGTGACCGTCCTAACCCTCGTCGCAGGGATCGCCGCCGCCCTGGCTGGGGTGGCCTACCGCAAGCCGGACACCAAGGGGGGCACCAATGCTTGACCGCCTGAAGACCGCCCTCACCCGCTACCGCTGGATCGGACCCGTCCTCCTGGCCCTGGCCTGCCTCTGGATCGCCCTGGACGTGCGCTCCTGCACCGCCAGGCGCTCCATGGACAACGCAGCCCAGCAGGCCGACCAGAGCCACGAGACCGCGGTGATCGCCGCCGCGCAGGGAGCCGCACATGACGCAGAGGCCCAGGCCCGCGAGGCCAAATTGCAGGACGCGGAGGCCCGTGTCGCTCGGCTCAAGGCTCAGCTCTCCCGTCTACAGGCGGCTCCACTGGCGCCTGTTCCTCCCGTGGGAACTGTGCCTCCCGTGGTGGCCGGGGGTGACAACGCCGGAGGGGAACCTGGAATTCAGCCAGCCGGAGACCCTGAAAAGGCCGTACTACGTGAGCTAGTCCAGGCCCAGGACGTGCAGATCCAGGGGCTCAAGGCCCAGCTGAACACTGTGACCCTGTCCCGCGACTCCTGGCGCATGTCCGCGCAGGCCAGGGCCCAGGAGTCCATCCAGCTTCGCGCGTCCCTCGCCGCCGCCCAGGGCCTCGCCAAGGCCGAATACTGGCGGGGGTTCCGCACCGGCCTACTTGCCGGGGGGCTCACGGGTGGCACCGCCGGGGTCTACGCCGGCATGAGGATCCATTGACCGCCCGTGGCGGTCGTATCGCAACGTGCCTCCCGGAGGGAGGCCCCACCAACTGGGCGGAATCCCGCCAGTTCTGAGGCTTCCCATGACCCTCCCCAAACTGGATATGTCCTTCAACCTCCAGAATTTCCTCACGGCCATGGCCATCGCCGGGGGCCTCGTCGCGTGGGGGATGCGGATCGAATCCCGCATCTCCGTGGTCGAGTCCACGGTGGCGGCCCAGAAGGAAATCGACAAGCGCCAGGACGCCGAGAAGGACCGCTCGCAGGATCAGGTCCGCGCTGACCTCAAGGAGATCCAGGCCAAGCTCGACCGCCTGATCGAGCGGAGGCGCTGATGGGCATCTCCACGCGACACCCCACGTTCCAGGCCATCGTGGCCAAGGCCGGCGTGGTCCGCGATGTGGTCGAGGGCGAGGATGCCGTCAAGGCCAAGAAGACCAAATACCTCCCCAAAATCGGCGGCCAGAGCGAGGACGAATACGACGCCTACCGCAACCGGGCCATGTTCTACGGCGCCACGGGGCGCACCCTGGAGGCCCTGTCCGGAGCCGTCTGCCGCAAGGCCGCGACCCTGCACGGGCCTGAGACCTGGGTGAAGAAGTACGCCGAGGACGTGACGGGAACCGGGGTCAGCCTCAACTCCATGGTCGGGGAAATGGTCCGCGAGACCCTGACCACGAGCATGGTGGGCATCCTGGTGGATCACAACGGGAAGCGCCCCTACATCAGCTCCTACGTGGCCGAGAACGTCATCAACTCCCTCCCGGACGGCACGATCGTGCTCTCCGAAACCGAGTGGGTACCCAGCCCGGAGGACAAGTACACCCTCACGCAGCAGACCAACTACCGGGAGCTGGTCCCCATCCCTGGAGGTGTCCAGGTCAACCTCTGGAAGCCCGATACCTCCGGCAAGCTCACGATCACCCTGGAAACTGTCCTGGACCGTCGCGGCGACACCTCCGTGATCCAGGAGCCTCCGTTCGTGCTGGCGCAGCTCCCCAGCCTGCCCCTGCTCCCCCTGGCCAACGCCAACCTGAGCCACTACCGGACCTCGGCGGACCTGGAGAACGGCCTGCACTGGGGCGGCATTTTCACGCCCTGGGTCGCGGCGAACCTCGACGGCGACAAGACAACCCTCAAGATCGGGGACAGCAACGCCTGGATCCTCCCCCAAGGATCCACGGTGGGCATGCTGGAGGTCACCGGGGCAGCGCTCTCCGCCCTGGAGACCAACAAGAAGGCCAAAGAGGACCTGATGGCCGCCCTCGGGGCGCGGCTCCTGGTGGCCCAGAAAAAGACCGCCGAGACCGAGGCCACGGCGCGGATCAACGCGGGAGGGGAGGGCGCTACGCTCTCGATGACCGTGGACACCATCGAAACCACGCTCACCAAGGCCGCCCGGATCATGGCCCGCTGGGACGGCCTCAGTGATTCCGATGTCGAGTCCATCCGAGTCGAGATCAACCGCGATTTCGTGGACGCCCGCCTCAGCGCCCAGGACATCGCCGCCTACCTCTCCCTCTACACCGCCGGAACGATCGACCTGGAAACGTTCCTGCTCATCCTCCAGGGCGGGGAAGTGCTGCCCGATGGGCGCACCCCCGAGCAGATCCGGGACCTGCTCGACACGCAGGCTCCCCCCATGGCCGCCTCGGCCTCCGACCCCGCCGCCAACCTCAAGGCCCGCGCCGCCGCGCGCAAGGCCCCCGCCAAATAAGGAGACCCCATGGCTGCTCCCGGCTCGTTCATTCTCACCCAGGCCGCCCGCCAGTGGCTCATGGACGGCACGTTCGACCTCGACCTCAACACGTTCAAGGCCGCCCTCCTGACGAGCGCCTGGACGCCCAACATGGCCTCGCAGAGCCTCTTTGCGGACATCTCCGCCAACGAGGTGGGCACGACCAACACCGGCTACACCGCCGGGGGCAACACCCTGACCAGTGTCTCCGTGTCCCAGACTGGAGGCGTGGGCAAATTCACCGGGACGATCCCCACCTGGACCGCCGGGAGTGCGGGTCTCACGGCCCGCTACTGCGCCATCTACGCCGTGGGCACCCTCAACGGCCACCTGAACCCCCTCCTGGGCTATTTCCTGCTCGATAGCGCCCCCGCCGACGTGGTGACGGCCAGCGGCAACACGCTCCAGGTCAACACCCCGGTCAGCGGGTTCTTCACCCTGACCTGATATGGCCCTCAAACACACCAAGACCAGCGCCAAGAGCGACGGTGCGGACTCCACCCAGGTCCAGCCGAGCGACTGGAATGCGGAGCACGTCGCGGATGCCGGCGGCGTCCAGATGGCGGTGGCCAGCACGGACCCCGCGCCCAGCGCCGGATTCGCCAATGTCTACACCAAGGCGATCGGGGGCTACACCGGGCTCAAGTGGGTCGGTTCCAACGGCGTGGACAAGCTCGCCCAGACCCACCTCGGGCAGGACAAGGTCGCGTGGGGAACGGCCATCGGCAACGCCACGACGGTGATCGCCTGGACCGGCATCGTGGCCCCGACCTATCTGGGTACCGCCACCGCCCGGAACTGGGCCTCGACCAATCTGGTCACGCGCACCCGCAGGATCGCCTATGTGTCCAGCTCGACGGCGGGGAGCCTGGCTGGAGCCTACTGGACGGTCGCCCAGTTCTCGCTCGGCGTCCCGGGGACACCCAACGTGGGCGGGTTCCTGTGTGTCATCCGTTTCGCCGTGAGCGACGCCGCAGCGGTGAGCGGAGCCCGGATGTTCGTGGGCATGAGTTCCAGCACCTCCGCCGCGACCAACGTGGAGCCCAGCACCCTGACCAACAGCGTCGGCGTGGCGGCGATCAGCACGTCCAGCAACCTCCAGATCGTCTACGGGGGCAGCGCCGCCCAGACCGCCATCGACCTGGGATCCAATTTCCCGGCCAACAGCCTGAGCGCTGACCTCTACGAACTGGCCCTCTACGCCAACCCCGGCGCCAACAACACGGTGGGCTACAAGGTGACGAGGCTGAACACCGGACACGTCGCGGAGGGAACCCTGACCGCGGCGACCCCCGGAACGCAGCTTCCGGCCAATGCCACGGCCTTGTGCATGCGGGCCTGGAGGTGCAACAACGCCACGGCCCTGGCGGTGGGCCTGGACCTCGTGAGTTTCTACATCCAGACGGACGATTGATGAGCCCCTACACCGTCAGCCTCAGCCTAGGCACCGTCACTCGCAACGAGGACGGGAAGATCGTGGCGCCCTGCCAGAGCCCGGAGGACCCGGATTTCATGGCCTACATCGCGTGGGTAGAGGCGGGGAACCAGCCCGACATCGTGGAGTAGCCCATGGCCATCGGCCTGCGGGGATCCTACATCAGCGCCGGGCTCTCGCAGTCCGGCGTTGCTGTGCAGGCCGGGGACCTCATCGTCGTGCTCTACTCGGCCAACCTGGGACCCTACCAGTGGGCCGCCAGCGACACGGCGGGCAACACCTACTCCCAGATCGGCGCCGTCACCACATTCTCGAACGCCAGCGTCTACCAGCAGGCGTTCAAGGCCATCTCCGCAGCTTCGGGAACCATCACCGTCAGCGTCAGCGACTCCAGCGGGGCTAGCCAGGCGGTCATCGGCGTCCTGGTCATCTCCGGGGCGCTCCAGGACGCCTCGAACGTGGTGGACGCCTACGTGTTCGGGGCGGACGAGACCAGCGCGGGGACCTCCCACAGCGTAGGACCCATCACTCTGACCGGCGCAGATTACGTCGTGGCGTGGTGGAGCCAGTATGCGACCCTCACCAACACCTACAGCGCAGGCACCCCCGGGATCCTCCAACAGATCTCGTCCAACCCGTTCGCCGCCCTGGCCGGGGGCACGGCCTCAGCGGGGAGCTACACCGGCAGCGCCACGACGAGCGCCAGCATCAGCACGGGCAAGGCCTTGTTCGCGTTCAAGCCCGCGCTCTCCACTGGCCCCGCATTCGACGGCGGTGCGTTCGACAATTCGGCCTTCTACACCCCAGCCGCCTCGGGTTTGACCCCCACCACGGGTGCCCTCACCCTCAACGGACAGACCCCCAGCCTGACCCAGGCCCTCCTCCCCATCGCCGCCTCGCTCCTCTTGACGGGGATGGTCCCGAGCCTGACCAAGGGGCTCACCCCCCAGGGCGGGTCTCTTGCGATCGCAGGGCAGCAGCCGACCATCTCCCAGGGCGTGACGCCAGGGACGGGCGCCATCACGATCACGGGCAACGCCCCCAGCCTCACCCGGGGCATCACTCCTGGAACGGGCAGCGTCTCCCTCACGGGGCAGGCGCCCTCCCTCACCCAGAGCATGACCCCCACCCCGGGGGCGCTTTCCCTGTCCGGCCAGACCCCCTCCCTGACCAGCGGGGTCACGCCCACCCCTGCCGCCCTGGTCCTGACGGGCCAGCAGCCAACCCTCAGCGCGGCCACCGGCCTGACCCCGCAGACGGGCTCCCTGACCCTGACCGGCAACGCGCCCTCCATCACCATCGGGATCACCCCCCAGACGGGCTCCCTGGGGCTCTCAGGGCAGGCCCCGGCTCTGACCCGGGGTGTCACCCCCACCCCAGGGGCTCTCGCGCTCTCTGGGCAGGCCCCAGCCCTCACGCGGGGCCTTCTGCCGTCCTCTGGGGCGCTCGCCATCTCCGGCCAGGCACCGACCCTCACCCGTGGGTTGACCCCTGCGCCTGGCGCCCTGGTTCTCGCCGGTCAGGCTCCCAGGTTGACCAGGGGTATCACCCCAGGCTCGGCGGCGCTCGCCCTGGGCGGGCAGACTCCGACCCTCACCCAGTCGGTCACGTTCACCTCCGCGTCCCTGGTCATCTCCGGCGGGTTCCCGTCCATCACGATCTCCTCGCCCTACGAGGTCCCCGACTCCATGGTCACGGCGTACATGACCTCCATGGTGGAGGCGCCGGTCCTGGACACCCTGGCCGAGGTCCCCCAGTTCGTCCACCTCGTCACCGCGCATCTCGACTACCTCGTGGAGGCCGTATGAGCCAGTTTTTCAGCCCCAAGACTCCCATGGCCGTGATCAAGCTGGGCGTTGACTGGACCAAAGCGCTCGCGGAGCTCGGGGACACGATCCAGTCCGCGACCTGGGCGATCACCAACACGACGGACCCGAGCGAGGTCACAACCGCCATGCTCCAGGGCGCGGTGGACCTCTCCAAGACGGGCCAGGTCTGGCAGAAGGTCTCCGGCGGAACCGCGGGATGCGTCTATGAGCACACCTGCACGGTCACGACCACGGGCGGGCAAACGATACCCTACAGCGTCCGGCAGAGCGTCAAGGCGGATTCATGAAAGTCCCGGACAAGATCCGTTCCAACCTCATCTCCCATCAGGTGGACCTGCTCCGCTATGAGGCGGGGCTGCGCAAGGACATCCGCGACATGCTGGTCCAGCTCGGGAGGGACCTGAATACCGCCCTTGTCGGAGCCGGCCTGGACACCCCCCGCACGGACTGGCAACGCGCCAGGATGCGGGCGCTCGCGGACGAGGCGGAGGCCAAGATCAAGGAGACCTACGGGACCATCTCCGAGGCGCACCTGGGCGAAATGGAGGGTCTGGTCGAGGTCAGCAGCGCTGGGGTGGTGACGGCCATCAATGAGGCGCTGGGCGCGGACCTGCTCATCAAGCCCAAGTGGACGAGCGAGCAACTGGCCAAACTCGTCGGGAATACCCTGATCGAGGGGGCGCCGTCCGCCGACTGGTGGGACCGGCAGGCCCAGATCCTCACCAATGCGTTCTCGGACACGCTCCGGCAGGGGCTCCTCCGTGGCGAGACGATCGACCAGCTCCGCGACCGCGTGATCGGCATGGACCTCCCCGGGGTGGACGCCGTGGGCAAGGTGGACCTCCGGCAAGTCCCCGCCCAGGGCAGGGGCGTGATCTGGGAGGCCCGGCGCAACGCGGAGGCCCTGGTCCGCACCTCGGCCATTTCCATTGCGGGCGAGGCACACCTGGCTGCCTACGAGGCCAACGCGGACATCATGGCCGGGTATCAGTGGTGCTCCACCCTCGACGCCAGGACCACGCCGATTTGCCGGGCGCTCGATGGATTGCGCTGGGACATGGACTGGAATCCCATCGGCCACGATTTCCCCTACCCTGGCCCTACGGCGCATTGGGGCTGCCGGTCGTTTACCCTCCCCGTGACGAAATCCTGGGAGGAACTGGCCCGCGAGGCCCACGGCAATTCCCGGATGGCCAAGGAGCTGGACAAGATGGGCCCGGGGCAACGCGCCTCCATGGGCGGCCCAGTCTCCGGAGACCTCACGTTCCAGGGCTGGTTCGACGGGCTCCCGGAGGCCAAACAAAAGGAGATCCTGGGGCCCAAGCGGTACGATTCCTGGGTATCTGGGAATCTCAAATTTCAGGACATGGTGGACCAGTCCGGGAACCCCCTGACCCTCGAACAGCTCCGGGCGAAGTCCGCGTAAACCCGCGCCACGACACGATTGCGCATGCGATGGCCCAACATGCGACAGTCCGGGAGCCAACCTCTGCATATGCCCACGGTGTGGGCGTTGTGGAGATTCCATGGCCTTCAAGATGAAATACGCCACCAAGGCGGAAGTTCCTGCGGAGCTTCAGCCCCACTTTGTCGAGAAGGACGGCGCGTGGGTGGCTGACACCGAAGTTGGAGAGCACCCCTCCTTCATCGCCGTGCGCGAGAAGAAGGACGAACTCCTGGGCGAGGTGAAGAAGGTCAAGGCCGAGCGGGAGGAAGCCCGTTCCGCTGTCGATCAGGTCAAGACCGCCCTCGGGATCACCGACCTGGCCGAGCTGCCCAACGCCCTCAAGGGCAAGGCCTCCGCCGGCAAGGAGGAAGTGGAGAAGATCGTCACGGAGCGCGTCGCCGCCTTCAAGGCCGAGTCTGAGAAGCAGGTCAAGGCGCTCACCGATCAGAACAACGCTGCCCAGGCGCAGCTCCAGGTCCTCCTGATCGACAACGCGATCACCGCCGAGGCCACCAAGGCCGGCATCGCCCCCACCGCCATGCAGGACGTGCTCCTGCGGGGCCAGCGGCTCTTCAAGGTCGTGGAGGGCAAGCCCGTCCCCATGGACGGGGAGAAGGTGATCTACGGCAAGGACGGCGTCAATCCGATGCCGGTTTCCGAATGGATGGGTCGCCTCACGACCGAGGCCCCCCACCTGTTCAACCCCTCCCAGGGCGGCGGTGCCAAGCCCGGGGAAGGCGGACGCCAGCCTGTGGCCGGGAATGTCCGCAGCCGCGCCGATCTCAAGAACGACGCGGAGAAAGCGAAGTTCATCACCGACCACGGCGTGGACGCCTACAAGGCGCTTCCGGCCACCGCATAAGGAGCCATCACCATGGCCATCGGCAAAGCCTCCGACTTCGTCATCTACCAGGACCAGTTCCAGGCGGGCGTCTGGGAAGCTATCACCCAGAACGTCAACGTCTTCAACGGTGCCTCCGCCGGCGCGATCAAGTTGGTCGCGAAGGACCTGAAGGGCGACTTCAACAAGGACACCTTCTTCAAGACCATCGCGGGCCTCGTCTCCCGCCGGGACACGACCTCCACCGCTACGGTGGCCGATACCGCCCTCGCGCAGGGCGAGAACATCGGCGTGAAGCTCAACCGCAAGATCGGCCCCATCGCCCTCACCCTGGACTCCCTCCGCAAGATCGGGTCCAGCAGCGAGGAGATCAGCTTCGGCATCGGCCGCATGGTCGGCGAGCGCAAGGCCGTGGACATGCTCAACGGGGCCCTCATCGGCGCCACCGCCGCCCTGGGCGCCCAGTCCAGCGTCCTCTACGATGCCACCGCGGACACGACCAAGACCCTGAACCACACCGCCATGGTCAGCGGCATGGCCAAGTTCGGCGACCAGAGCGCCCGCATCAAGGCCTGGGTCATGCACTCCAAGCCCTACTTCGACCTCGTCAAGCAGGCGATCGGCGACAAGATCGTGGAAGTGGCCGGCGTCACGATCTACAGCGGCAACGTGGCCACGTTCAACCGCCCGACCATCGTCACCGACGCGGCCCCCCTCCTGGTCAGCGGCTCCCCCAACACCTACCCCATCCTGGGCCTGGTCGAGGGCGGCATCGTCGTGACCGAGAGCGAGCAGCAGGAGATCGCCACCCAGCTCGTCACCGGCCTCGAGAACCTGGTCCACCGGATCCAGGGCGAGTTCGCCTACAACCTCAACATCATGGGGTTCCAGTGGGACGTGACCAACGGCGGCGCGAACCCCAACGACACCGCCCTCGGCACCGGCACCAACTGGGATCCCGTCGTGACGTCCTACAAGGACTACGCGGGCATCTACCTGAAGGTGCAGTAAGATGCGGCCCCTGATCTTCGGGTCCCCCGAGGACGCGAGGTTCCAGGCCGTCAAGGCGGAGCTGGAGGCCCAGGGCCTCCGGCCCGTCTTCCGGAATCCCGCCTTCTTCAAGGTCAACGAGGTCGAGAAGGCGGACCTCGTCGTTGTCGGCGCGGAGGCAATCTTCGCCGCCGACATCAAGGCTGCCTTCGAAGCCCTCCAGGCCGAGGTTCGCGTCCTGGAGGCTCCGCCCGAGCCCGAGGGCCTGACCATCCAGGTCACCGTCGAGACCCCCGAGGTCAAGGCCGCCCTGGAGGAGGCCTCCGCCCTCATCAAGTCCCTGGAGGAGGCCCTGGCCGCCAAGGACGCCCGGATCGCGGAGCTTGAGGCCGCCCTGGCCGGGAAGCCCGTGGACCTCGACTCCATGAAGGCCAGCGAGCTGATCGACTACGCCGCCAAGAACGACCTGGACATCGGCGGGCTCGTCCCCCAGGCGGGGCAGGTCCGCATCCTCGCCGCCGTCAAGGAAGCCATCGCCAAGAAGGAGGCGTAAGCCATGGCCGTCAACGTCGAGATTTCTTCCACCGCCCTGACCGCCGTGACCACGGCCCGCGGAAACTACACCCTCACCGCCGGGGATCACCGGAAGCAGTACGGCACCCTCAGCGTCAACGAGTTCGTGGGCACCTGCGTCCTGCTCATGCTCGAACGTCTCGCCCAGGACCACACCTACGAGACCGAGTTCCGGAAGAGAGCCGCCGCCTACAAGGCCTCCTCCCAGTTGGTGGCCTGATCATGACCCTGATCACGACCCCCGGCGATCCCACCGCCAACAGCCTCGCCTCCCTCGCGGAGGCCGAGGCCTACATGGGGTCCGTGATTTTCAAGGATGACTGGACCGCAGCCACGGAGGCCACCAAGGAAGCCGCGCTGCGTCAGGCGTCCAGGCTCATGGGCCAGTGGGCCTGGAAGGGCATCAGAGTCACCAAGGCGCAGGCGATGTGCTGGCCCCGGGTGGATGGCGTCCCTCGCTACAACCTGGACAACCCCCCGTCCATCCTGCTCTGCGACGAGGACGGCTACTACGTCGCCGCCGACGAGATCCCCACCTGCGTGAAGGAGGCCTGCATCGAATACGCCTTCCGGCTCCTCTCCGAGGACCGGGAGGCTGACGCGGGCGCCCTCGTCCCCGATGACCTCAAGAGCGGCACCACGACGATCACGAACCTCCGCCGCCGGCCCATCCCGCCCTCCGCGCTGGACAAGGTCAGGTTCTGGCTCACCACGGACGGGATCTCCGTCAAGCTGGTGCGCGGATGAACCTGGACCCGCTCCTCGTCTCCCAGGTCCACAAGGCCTACGTCCTCACCGGAGCCCCGAAGGGGGCCATCACCCGGAAGGTCAAAGGGGAGATCGACCCCGGCCAGGGGGAGCCCGTTAGCGTGACCACGCTCACGGCAGCGCCCCTGTACCGCGAGGATTCGACCAGCCTCAAGACCCTCGGGTCGAAATTCGGGGAGGACTTGGTCCTTGGAGGCGATGTCCAGATCAGCATTCCTGCCTACAAGCTGGCGTTCCGGCCCGAGGCCGGTGACCGGTTCTCCTACGCTGACGGTGCGTCCAGGGCCATCGTGGATGTCCGCCCCAGCTACGCCCCCGGGGGGACGCCCACGGAGTATTCCCTGCTGGTGCGCCGATGACCGGCTTTGGTGCATCCCTCCGCGATTTTGCCAAGGGCACCGGGATCCGCATGGACCAGGTTGTCCGCAAGGTCGCCTTCGACCTCACGAGCGATCTGGTCAAGCTCACTCCGGTCGATACCGGCCTCGCCCGGTCCAA
Organism: Mesoterricola sediminis; assembly: GCF_030295425.1. NCBI lineage: Bacteria > Pseudomonadati > Acidobacteriota > Holophagae > Holophagales > Holophagaceae > Mesoterricola > Mesoterricola sediminis. Next base: position 1,470,249 of record NZ_AP027081.1, read on the forward strand.
CTGGTTCATCGACTACCAGCGCAACCCCTCCACGGGCATCGACAAGGTCAAGAGCGGGGCGCCGTCTCTCCAGAGGGCGGCCACGTTCATCTCCACCCTCAAGGCCGGCGGGGTCTTCTACATCACCAACAACGTGCCTTACATCATGGTCCTGGAATACGGGTCCTCGAATCAGGCGCCCGGAGGCATGGCCCGGATCACCGTGGCCCGTTGGCAGCAGGTCGTGGACGGGGCGGTCAAGGCCGGATCCCAGTCCTCGCGCATGACTATCTACCGGGGTGAGGCATGAGCGAGACCGCACGCGCCGCCCTGGACCAGCACCTCGCCGCCTTTGTCGATGACCCGTCCACCATCGCCTGGCCCAACCGGGTGTTCGACCCCGCGAAGGTCACCGCCTACTGGAAGGTCTCTCTCCTGCTCGTGGGCATCAACCCTGAGCAGGGTTCCGAAAACGATCACGTCCAGGGGATCTACCAGGTCTCCAGGATGAGCCCCCCGGATTCAGGCATCGCGCAGGCCCTCAAGGACTGCGAGGCCCTGGCCCAGCATTTCCGGCTGGCCCGTCTGGGAGATGTCCAGTGCGGGCGCCCCACGATCGGGACGCCCATGTCGCAGCCCGACCGGCTCCACACCCCCGTTTCCATCCCGTTTCTCTGCCTCTGAGGTGACCCATGGCTGTCGAGAATGCCAACAGCACGCAGCTCGCTTACATCCAGGAGGGCCAGTTCGGCGTGACGCCCTCCACCCCCACCGGCCAGCTCATCCGCTGGACGGACCTGAGCCTCGGGCCCGACCGGGACTACATCGACAACCCCGAGTACCGCACGGATGGCCAGACCGCCGCCGGGAGGGGCGGGGCCATCCGGGGCAAGGGCAGTTTCGGGGGGAAAGTCTCCTACGGCACCCTCGATGATTTCCTCGCCGCCGCGCTCGGCAATTTCGGCTGGTCCTCCAACGTCATCAAGATCAAGGGCACGTCGGTCATGAGCGCGGCCAGCGTTGCCGTCGCCGCCTCCGGCAAGACTTTCACGCGCCTCGCGGGGTCCTTCCTCACGGACGGTTTCGCGGTGGGCGACTACGTCACCTGGTCGGGGTTCACCAACTCCGCCAACAACATCACCGTCCAGATCACAACCCTGACCGCCACCGTCATGACCTGCTCCAACGCCGCCGGTCTGGTCGATGAGGGGACTGCGACGGGGCGCTCCTGCGTGACCAACACCCGGCCCTCGTTCACGTTCGAGAAGGGCCACCGCAACAACGGCCTCTACTTCGGCTACACGGGCTGTGTGGTGGACGGGTTCGAACTCAAGGGCGCGGTGGACTCCGCCGTGGAATACGGCATCGACCTGCTGGCCAAGGCCGCCCTGGACGAAGCCCGCGCCAGCCTGTTCTCCGCCCTCACCGCGGTCAACACCAACCCGCTCCTCACGACCTGGGAAGGCGGGGCCAAGAAGGGCGGAAACTCGATCAGCCTGACCTCCTGGAGCATGAAGGTCGCCCGGAATTCCGACAGCGGGAAGGTCTGCGGCTCCAGCGCCCTCTACGACATCTCCCCCCGGGCCGCCAAGGTCACCGGGAGCCTGGAGCTCTACTTCGACCAGAACGCCTACGGGCTCTACACCGACATGCGGGCCGACAACGACGCGGCGCTCCAGTTCATTCTCGGCTCCGGGACGGCCAAGTCCTACCAGGTCGACCTGACGAAGTGCAAGTTGAAGAACTGGAAGGGCGATCCCAGGGAAGGGATGGGCCTCGTCTCCGTGGACTACGAGTCCTACGCCCCCGATTCCGGGACCAACACGGCCTGCATGATCACCCGCATCCCCTGATAGGAGCACGCATGGACCTCTCTCTCTTCAAGGTCAAGGACTCGCTCTGGGTGGACATCATCCACCCAGAACTGGACGGCGACCTCTCGTTCGAGCTGGCCGGCCCCTCCCACCCGCGCACCCTCCAGGCCCAGCGCGATTTCCAGGACCGTCTGGCCAAGGGCCGGCGGAAGCGCCTGGATGCCGACGAGCTGACCGCGATCGGCAATGAAGCCCTGGCGGCCCGGATCCTCTCCTGGAAGGGCCTGGAGTGGGAAGGCAAGCCCCTCGAATGCAACCAGGAGAACGCCATCAAGATCCTGGGCAGCAAGAACTTGGCGTTCATCGCGGACCAGATTTCCCGCGCCCTGGGGGATAACGACAGTTTTTTCGGGAAGTAGAAGCCGATGTGCTGGCCCATGCGGAGCCCCTGTTCCGCCTGGCCCGCACCGACAAGGACGGCGTTTCTCTGCTCCAGAAGCTCCAGCACGTCGAGAAAGCCACTGGGAAGCGCCCGCCCGAGCTTGAGATTCCCGACCCCCCGGTCAGCGCCGTCCACGTCCTCTCCTGGTTCCAGGACCTCTCCGAAGCCCGGGGGGGGACTGGATTCGGGGCCCTGCCCATCCAGTGGGGCGACATCCAGGCGTGGTCGCAGCTCACCGGAACAACCATCCGCCCATGGGAAGTCCGGCTGATCCGATCTCTTGACCGCCTCTGGCTCTCGGTCTTCAAGCCCTCGCAGGAGAACAAATGACGGATCTTGCGACCCTCTCGATCAAGGTGGACAGCAGCGACGTTCCGCGCGCGTCCCGTGAACTGGACAGCCTGAGCACGGCTGGTGAGTTCGCGTCCAAGGCCATCGCCACCCTCGGCGCCGGGTTCGCCGCCCTCAAGGTGATCGAGGTCACGAAGGAAACCGCCCTCCTGGCGGCTCGGTTCGAAACGATGGGCGTGGTCATGAGGGTGGCCGGCCTCAACGCCGGCTACAGCGCCGTCCAGATGCAAGCCCTCGAATCGACCCTCCAGAAGACCGGCATCTCCATGCTGGAATCTCGGAACGCCCTCACCTCCCTGGCCACGGCCCACATCGATCTCGGCAAGGCCGCCCAGCTCGCGCGAGCCGCCCAGGACCTCGCCGTCGTGGGCGGGATCAACAGCTCCGAAGCCATGGCCCGCGTGGTGCAGGGCATCAAGAGCGGGGAAACGGAAGTCCTGCGGACCATCGGCCTCAACGTCCAGTTCGAGGACAGCTACAAGAAGTTGGCCCAGAGCCTCGGCAAGAACGTGAAGGACCTCACAGACCAGGAGAAGACCCAGGCCCGGGTCAACGTCGTTCTGAAACAAGCTGCGGCCTACCAGGGGATCTACGAGGCCTCCATGACCACGGCTGGGAAACAGCTCAAGTCCATGGAACGCTACCTCGAAGACCTGAAGGTCAAGGCAGGGGAGGTCTTTGGTCCAGCCCTGACGGGGCTTGTATCTTCGTCCACAACGGGCATCCAGCGCCTCTCCGCGGCCATCTCCAGGGCGAGCCAGGACGGGAGCCTCGGCAAGCTGGCCGACACCCTGGGAGCGCTCGCGGGGAGCGGCATCGGCGCCATCGGCGGCACCCTGTCGTTCATCGTCAACAACCTCGAATTGCTCGAAAAAGCCCTCATCGCCGTCGCCATCGCATCGGCCTACGCGTGGGGGCCCAGGGGCCTGGCGATGCTCAGCAACATCGCAGGTCCGCTCCTGTCCAACCTGGTTGGGGTGGTCTCAGCGGTCCAGAATTTCACCGCCTCCGCGACCCTGGCGTCCACGGCGAGCGCTGCGTGGGGCGGAACGCTGGCGTTCCTGTCCAACCCCATCACCGCCATCATCGCTGGCGTGACGGCCCTCACCGGGGCGTTCCTGCTCTACGACACCATCGTCCATGGCTCCATGGCTGACGTCGAGGCGCAATCGAAGCGGATGGAGGAGCATAACCAGCGCCAGAAGGGCTGGCTGTCCCTCCGGGAAGATGCCCTCCGCGTCGAGAAACAGCTTGCGGCTCTGAGGTCGGACGGGGGCAAGGAAGGCCCTGCCACCCGCGAGAACTCCATCCAGGCCCTCGTCAAGAAGGCCCTCCCCGATGGCGGCAGCGCGGAAGACATGGCCAGCGCGAGGCTCTATGCCGAGAAATACATCGACGCCTCGGAGGCCCTGAAGAAATATCAGAAATCCATGCAAGACAAGGCGGATGCCGACAGGAAGGCTGCGGATGCGGCCAAGGAGATGCGCGAGGCGCTGGCCTCCGAGAACAAGACCATCTACGACCAGTGGGTTCTGCTCACCATGGGCGAGCGGGCCCAGTATTTCAACAGCATCCGGAGCCAGACATTCAGTAATGGGGAGCGGTATTCGGAGGAGCAGATCCAGTCCCTGATGATCCAGTGGGATGCGAACAAGGCGCTCAAGGATCAGATCCAACTGGAAAAGGACCTGAAGGCCGCGCGTGAGGCCGCCGCGAAGGAGCAGGAGCGGCGCGACAAGGCGCTCATGGAAGAAGGGATGCGGGTCTCGGATCAGTACCTCACTCCTGAAGCCCGCCGGGCCAAGGACATCGAGCACCTTAACCTCTTGCTTGGAGCCGGAGGGCTCAGTGTGGATGCCTACAACCGCAAGATGGCGGACCTAAACCCGATCACGGGACCCGCCCTTGAGGGGCTTGCCAACAGCTTCGACAGCGCCGCGACCTCGCTTGGGAACTGGGCAGCGGGCATGGACAATGCTTCGCTCCGGTTCAAGGACATGGTGAAGTCCATGGGCGCCGACCTAGCCCGCCTCTATGCCCAGCAAGGGTTCAAGAGTTTGTTTGGGTTCATTGCCGGTGGGTTATCCAATTGGATTTTCGGTGGCGGCGGGATGTCCTACGACCATTCCGTCCCCTTCTCGAACGATCTGGGCGTCGGGTGGGGCGGCGCTCTGGCCGGTGGCGGTGCGACCGAAGCCGGGAAGTACTACCTGGTTGGCGAGCAGGGCCCGGAGCTGTTCAGCCCTGGCCGGTCCGGCACCATCACCCCCAACAGCGCCTTGGGCGGGCAGACCATCAACAGCACCGTGATCGTGAACATCGACTCAAACGGCAACGCCAACGCGCAGACGCAGACCTCTGGGACCGGACCCGACCTGGGGCGGCTCATCAAGTCCGCCGTGATCGCGACCATCCAGGAGGAAATGCGCCCGCGCGGCCTGCTCAACCAGGGAGGTAGGTGATGGCTGGCACGTTTACGTGGACCCCCGACCAGGGCCCGCAGGCTCCGCACAGGCCCCGGGGTTTCAGCGTCAGTTTTGGCGACGGCTACGTGCAGGACACCGGGGATGGGCTCAACATCGACCTTCCCGAGTGGTCTGTCGCGTTCACCAACCGCTCCACCGCCGAGTTCGACGCCATCAAGGCGTTCCTGGGCGGCCTGGCCTACGGCGAGCGGTTCACCTGGACGCCGCCCCGGGGCTCCGCCGGCCTCTACAAGTGCACGGAGTGGGATGAGACGCCCTACACCAACGGGATCACGACGCACACGATCACGGCCAAGTTCAAGAAGGTGGTGGCATGACGGCGCGTGCTGACGTCCAGACCCTCAACCCCGGCGCGATCTGGGAGGGATACGTCGTTGACGCCTCGCTCCTGGGGGGCTCGGTCTACTACCTGACCTCCGCGCTCAACCCGCTGGGGGCCTCGGTGGTGTGGCAGGGCAACACCTACCAGCCCATCCCGATCGAGGGTGACGGTTGGGAGGCCAGCACCAACGGGGCGCTACCCCACCCCACGCTGACGGTCGCCAACCTGGACGGGTTCATCTCCGGCATCGTGGACAGTTTCCAGGATCTCGTCGGGGCTGTCGTGACCCGGAAGCGGTGCCTGATCAAGTACCTCGACGCCGCGAACGGGATCCCCGGGGCAACCCCGGACCCGACCGGCGGGTTCGATGATGAGGTCTGGGTCGTGGAGCAGAAGAAGGCCGAGACCCTGGAGAGCATCGTTTTCGACCTCGTGGCCGCATCCGACGCCCAGGGGCTCATGCTCCCCTCGCGGCAGATCCTCACGACCTGCACGGCGGTCTACAAGAACACAGACGGGTCCGGCCTCTGCCCCTACACGGGTGCGCTGGCGACATGCAGCCATGAGATCCCTGCGGAAGGAGGCGGCTGCCGCGCCCATTTCCCCACCGGTCCCCTCCCGTTCGGGGGGTTCCCCGGAGCTATCCAGGTGATGGAGTCCTGATGCTGCTCTCCACGTTCGAGGCGTTCAAGGCGCATGCCCATTCCGAGGGCCAGCGCGAGGCCTGCGGGCTCATCGTGGGCGAGGAATACATCCCATGCCGCAACGTCGCGCCCGACATGGATGATTTCGAAATCCACGCCGAGGACTGGGACGCCGCCGAGGACCGCGGCACCATCCGGGCCGTCTGCCATTCTCACCCCGGGAGGTCTCGCCGCGAGACCGAGGCGGACCTGAAGGGCTGCAAGGCCCTGGGGATCCCCTGGTTCATCCTCGGGGACGATGGGCTCCAGCGGATCGACCCGGAGCCCATCCCCTTGGTCGGGCGGGTCTTCGACTACGGCTGGAGCGACTGCTACTCCATCGTGCGGGACTACCTCGGGGACCTACCTGATTTCCCGCGTGAGCCCGAGTTCTGGAGGGCGGGCCATTCCCCCTACGAGGAGCAGTTCGAGGGGCTGGGATTCCGCCGGCTGGACCCCACCGAGGCGCTTCCGGGTGACGTCCTGCTCATGCGGGTCCTGTCCCCCGTCGTGCCCAACCATGCCGCCATCTACCTGGGCGCCGGCTGGATCCTCCATCACCTCTGGGGGCGGATGTCCTGCCGCGAGCTGTGGGGACCCTGGATGAGCGCCACGACCCATGTTCTCCGGAGGGATCGATGAACGAGCCCCTGACTCCCGTCATCCTGCGCGGCCCCCTGGCGGCGAAGTTCGGGGCGCGGCGAATGCTGGCCGTCCGCCGGCCCTCCGAGGCCATCAGGGCGCTCATCGCCACTGTCCCGGGGTTCGAGGACTACCTGCGGACCTCGGGCCTGGAATACGCCATTCTCGTGCGGCAACAGCCCATCGACCCCGAGACGGAGATGGGTCTGCCCACGGGCACGGGCGAGATCCGCATCGTACCTCGGGTGAAGGGCAGCAAGAACGGATTCTGGAAGTTCGTTTCCGGTGTCGCCATGATCGTCCTCGCCGCCTATGGGTACGGTGGCCAGCTCGCCTCCAGCTTCGGCGCGTCCGCTTCTGGCGCAGCCGCGTTCAACTCCTTCGTCGGGGCGATGGGCTTGTCGATGGCCATTGGCGGGATCGCCCAGATGCTGACGGGCTCTCCCAACAAGACCTATGGCTCGGAGGGGAGCAATTCCAGCCTATTCAGTTCCGGACAGAACACGGTCGCCCAAGGGGTTTCTCTTCCGGTGCTCTGCGGGGAGTTCTACTGCACGCCCCCTCTCGTGTCCGAGGCCATCGACACCGAGGCATACAGCGCCACGGTGTTCAACGGAAGCTACGACGGCAACGGCACCTGGCTGGGAGACGGTGACACCACGCCCTGGGGCGCGAGCCTGACGGCCAAGTAGGGGGGATCATGACGCGGAACATCAACTGGGTGGACGGCGGCGGAGATACCGACCCCAAACGGCCAACATCCCTCGGCATCCAGACGGTGCAGCAGGCCAAACTCCTGTTCGCGCTGTCCTGCGGGGCCATCCTGGGGCCCGTCCATGGCCAATGCGGGCTCATGACCGGCACGCCCAACGTCGCCGTGGACGGGACCGCCAAGACGTTCACGCGGGACGCCGGATCGTTCCTTACGGACGGCTTCGCGGTGGGCCAGAGCTTCCAGAGTTGGGGCTTCTCCAACGCGGCAAACAACGGGTTCTTCACCATCACCTCGGTATCGGCCACCGTCCTGACGTGCTCCGGGGCCACCCTCGTGACCGAGGGCAGCGGCTCGAATCGCCACATCGGACCCTCCGGGCTCCGGGACATCTACCTCAACGACGTCCCGATCCAGAACAGCGACGGAACCTTTAACTTCTCCGGCATCAACGTCTCGATGACGAAGGGGACGCTGACCCAGACCCCGATCAACGGGTTCTCGGACACGGAATCCGTCACCGTTTCTGGGGCGCAGATCCTCAACTCCACACCCCAGCCTGTGTATATTCCCAATGTTGCGGCTACCGCTGTCCGGCTCAACATCAGTCTCCCCGCGCTCTACCAGCAGTCCTCCTACGACGGCTCCATGAGCGGGGATACCGTCAACCTCAAGGTGGAGGTGAGCAACAACGGGGCATCGTACGTGGACGCCTCTGCCAAGATCGGGGCGGACGTGCTCAAAATCACCGGGGGCCCGACCACGGGCGCTGTCGTGCGCTCGATCCGGCTCAACCTGACCCAGTTCGGCTCCGGCCCCTGGAGCGTGCGCGTCTCGCGCGTCACCGCCGACAACAACACGACCTACCGGGAAAACCGGACCTACCTCCAGAGCTACAGCGCCATCACGGAACAGCAGCTCCGCTACCCAGGGACCGCGCTCCTGGCGATCACAGTGGACGCCAAGCGCTTCTCCAGCATGCCCAAGGTGAGCGTCCGGTCCTATGGCCGGAAGGTCTTGGTTCCCGCGAACTACACGCCGGCCACGCGCAATCCGGACACCGGGGTCTGGACCCCTGCGGTCTACGCCACGACGGGCACCGGCACCTCCGGAGGGTCCTGGGACGGCACGTTCAAGGAGGCGTGGACCTCGAATCCCGCCTGGATTTTCATGGACATGGCCACGAGCAAGGTCTACGGCGCGGGGACCTACCTGTCCCAGAGCGGGGTGGACAAGTGGGGCCTGTACACGCTGGCGATGTACTGCGACGGCATGGTCTCCGATGGGTTCGGAGGGACCGAGCCGCGGTTCGCCTTCAACGGCTACATCCAGTCCCAGGAAGAAGCATTCCACATGCTCGCGCACATCATCTCGTGCGCTCGTGCCCAGCTCTACTACGGCAAGGGCAAGGTCATGCCCGTCCAGGATGTGGACGATACGCCGGTCCACCTGTTCACGCCCTCGAACGTGGTGGGCGGGAAATTCTCCTACAGCGGCACCGCCCGGAAGGCGCGGCACACCGTCGCCCAGGTCACCTGGAACGACCCCGCGCAGCTCTGGAAAGCCGTTCCGGAGCAGGTCCAGGCCGATTCCAGCTACATCTCCCGGTATGGGGTCCAGGTCACGAGCTACACCGCCGTGGGCTGCACCTCCAAGGGCCAGGCCAGAAGGTCGGGGCGCTACACCCTACTCAGCGAACTCAACGAGACCGAGGCCGTGACGTTCTCCACGGGCATTGAGGGGACCTACGTCAAACCCGGAAAGATCATTCTGATCCAGGACCCTGCCCGGTTGAGGTTCCGCATGGGCGGGCGCATCGACTCCGCGACGTCCAGCACCGTCACCCTGGACGGGCAGGTCACCCTCCAGAGCGGCCAGACCTACACGCTCTGGGTGCAGCTACCCGATGGCTCCCTGGTCTCCAAGACCGTCACCACGGCGGCTGGGACCGTCTCCGCCCTCACGATCAGCGGGACATTCGCCACGATCCCGAGCGCCAAGGCCCAGTGGCTCCTGTCCTCCACCGCTCAGCCCGCCTCGCGCTGGCGCGTCATCTCCGTCCGGGAGGTGCAGGACCAGACCATCGAAATCACGGCCCTTGCCAACTATCAGGCCAAGTACGCCCTTGCGGACATCACGGATTCCCTGGTCGCCGCGCCTGTCGCAACCTCCAACCTGGGGGCTCCGTCCGGCCTCGTCCTGACCCACACCACACAGACCCAATCCGACCGTCTGGCCTACTCCCTGTCGGCCTCCTGGACCGCTCCGACCGGAACGCCCAACGGCTACATCGCCCAGTACCGCAAGGACACCGGGGCCTGGATCGACATGACCGTCGCAGGCTGCGGGGCCTCCGCGCAGGACCTCCTGGTCGGGGTCTACGACGTCCGGGTCGCCGCCCAGTATCAGGACGGCGTTTCCGACTGGGTGGTCGGGGCAGGGCACACGATCAGCAACGCCGGAGGCAGCCCCGCCGAAATCGCCCAGGGCGGCGTGGACCAGATCAACAGCGTCAACTACCTCGTGAACCTCGACAAGATCACGCTGGTCCAGGACTGGAAAGCGGAGCTCCAGACCCAGACCCAGCTAGACTCACAGGCCTCCACCCTGGGCGTTTCGGCCACGGCCTACGATGCCGCGGTCGCCGCGCTCTCGTCCGGGCTCATCTCCGCCGGGGCCCCGAGCAACTGGGCCACCCTCTGGCCCGATGGCACGACCTGGGCCAAGACCGGAATCATGACCAGCCTCCAGGGCTGGTGGCAGAACATCGTCTCGGCCCGCACGGCGCTCATGACCGCCATCACCGCCAAAGTGAACACCACGGCCACGGCCAGCGGGGCTACGGCGACGTGGGGGAGCATCAGCGGCGGGGCGGCGCAGGCGGCTCCGAGCGGAGGGTGGGCTGGGGCCTCCAATTTCACGGGGGCCATCAACGGCGTATCGCTCTCCCTCACCTCCCCGAGCCCGTATGTCCTGTGGGTCAATGCCGATGCCACGGTTACCGGGACCCTGTTCTCCGTCAATTCCGGCGGATCCTTTCGGTTCGGGGTTAACAACAACGGGGCGGTCACTGCCAATGGGGGCGGTTCCTTCGGGGGAATCGTTTCAAGCCCTGGATTCTGTGCCGCCGGAGCCGTTGTCACTGCTGGGGCCAACGCCTGCTGGTTTGATGCCGCAGGAGGAGGGCGGATCGCGACCGTCGGTCCGAACTCGTCTACCTTCAATGGCTGGGGCATCGACCAGTACACCTCCGACCTCAGCGGATACCGGAGAGTCTTCGACATCACAGCCGCTGGGGTGGGCTACCTCAACGGCTCCCTGATCCTCACCCTCGGCAACGTGGGGTCCAACTCCGCCACCCTCCAGGCTGCTGTGGCCTCTGCAATGGCGCCCAAGGTGGGGACCTACGCCCAGATGATCGCCTACAGCGTGCCGGCAGGCACCACGCCCTTCTGGTATGCCACGGACGCGACCGCTCCGGACGGGCTCCTGGGCAGGCTGTACCAGTGGAACGGCTCGACCTGGGTTGACCAGGGCAATCCCAACGCCGTCATCGGGCGCATCACCGCCGGCATCATCTCGGCTGGAGCCGTAGGCGCCCAGGCCCTCGCGGCGGACATCGCCCTCATCGGGCAGGTCATCCGATCCACAGGCTACACGGCGGGGACCTCCAGCGTCCCTCCCAGTGGGTTCAAGCTGAGCGGGTCTGCGTTCACGGTCACCTACCTGGACGGGACCACGGATAGCGTCATCGCGGATTTCGGGGGCAACGTCTCGATCGCCGGCATGAAAGCGGCGGTGGTGGCGAACCGGATCCGGGGCAACACCTACACCCAGAGCGGGACGGGCACCCTCGACGTGCCGATCCCCGAGGGCATCACGAGCGTCGAACTGACCCTCCAGGCGGCTGGCGGCAACGGTGGCAGCTCCTACGGGGCTGGCGGGAACGGGGGCCAGTACATCCGCAAGACCATCACCGTGAAGCCCCACAACACCTACCGGATCACGGTGGGCGCGGTGGGGTCCAACAGCACGTTCTCGTGGCTCTCGTTCGACAGCACGAGCGGGTTCACCACGGACTCTGGTTTCGCGACGATCACCGCGACGTGCGGCGCGAACGGGGCAGGGTCCAGCTCTGGCGTAAACGGCACGGACTCTCCCAACTGCGTCCAGCAACCCGAATACGGCTGGGTGGTGACCGGTGGGACCGGCGGCGACAGCGGCGTCTACAGCGGCGTGGCCAAAGCCGGGAACGGCGGGGCCTGCGGGCTCCAGGCGGGCGGGGCTGGCCCCACCGCGACGGCGGTCAAGACCAATTCCGGCGGAGGTGGAGGCGCTTCTGCGATGGCTCCGGGCGGGGCAGGGGCGCTTACCGGAGCGAATGGAACGGCTGGGACCCTGGGTTCCGGCGGAGGTGGCGGGGCTACCGGTGGCGCGGGTGGCCCTGGGTTCGGACGCGCCAAGTGGTGAACCGGGCCGTCGTGCCCATCCAGGAGACAGCATGTCGATCAAACTCCCCTCATCCAACACCACGGTGGTCCCGGAATACGCGGCCATCGAGATCAAGTTCAACCGCGGCATGCAGCCGAACACGGACGGCCACCTCGTGCCGGTCTTCACGGCCAGCATCGCCTACGCCCGCACGGACTACCTCGTGGACGCGGACGGCAACAAGGTCGGGCAGGTCTCCCGCGCCGCCGTGCCGCCCGTGACGCCCGACCCCTACACCGGCTGGATCTACCTGGACGGGCCCGCCCTGGCCGCCATGGAGGCCTCCGTGACCCCCGCCTCGACCATGCTGGACACCATCGCCGATGCGGCGGACAGCCTGATCCAGCAGGACCTCACCCGCAGGGGGCTCCTGTGAAGACGGCCCTGATCGCCCTCTGGGGGCTCGTGGCCTGGCTCCTGGTGGAGATGGTGGTCTTCCTGCCCCTCTACCTCCTGGGACTGGTCCTGATGCCCATCCTCCTGCGCTGGGCTCCGCGCACGGTGCGCCCTACGCGGATCCCCAACGAGTACATGCACCCCGGCGGGCTCGTGGAGGCCTTCGCCTGGGACTGGGCTGATGCTCTCTGGGGCAACAAGGAGGACGGCCTTCTGCCGTGGTGGTGGGAGCAGAAAGGCGGCACGGCCTGGGGTTGGTTCCTCCGCAACCCCGTCTGCAACATGCGGTTCTGGCCGATCATTTCGACGCTCCCGAGCCCGTCCACGCAGTACGTCGGCACCCTCCAGGACGTGCCCGCGAACGGAGATCCCGGCTGGTTCCTGGCCTGGGCCGGGCCCTACGTCGGGTTCCTGTGGCAGAACACCCACTGGGGGCTCTGGATCGGCTGGAAGATCAACCCCCGCGATGCCCGCAGGATCGACCCCGAGGACTACCGAACCCATGGTCTCGGAACGGCCTGCCAATTTATGAGGTTCTGATGCCCAAGAAGGAGCGAACCATCGAGCGCCCCGAGTGTCCGGCTGACCGCAGGACCCGGGAGGCGCAGGCGGAGCACGAGCGCGAGCGCCAGGAATGGCTGGCCACCCTGGACCCCCGGCAGAGGGCCGGTGGTGAATGGAGCCTCGACCCCCAGACGCCGTGACGATAACGGCAAAAAACACGATTCCGGCAGGTTAGAATTGTTTGGTAAGCGTCAATTACCATCCAAAAAGCTTCAATGTGACCTTGCCTATAGATAGTTACCAGCCATAGGTATGAGATAGCTGTAGGTGCAATTAGATGGGTTTTACCAGCGACCAGAAAAAGTGTTAGGCAACCATACACAAGTGCAAGAAACCTTCGGATTAGACGGGCAATAATTTCTTGAATGTCCCCCTCAATGGGTCTAGCCTTTGGGGACACGATCAGGCAGGCTGGACCCACGATTGAACACCCTCTGTCGCATTCGGTCGGGCAAGCTTGAGGCGAAACAAAAGCGAACCAGGGGGTTGTCATGGCAGGGCAGGACCAGCTCGTGATTGCACTCAGCCACGCGGAGAGAGCGTCGGCCCTGGCACTGGCGGTTCATCGAATGGCCTCTGAGCGTGGTCACGAATCCATTGCCGACGTGGCCTGGGTTGCCCACCTGGAGGCCCGTGATGCCGCAGAAGATCTCGGGGATGTTCTGGGCCTTGAGACCTCGACGGAATAATTGTCGGGCTATTTCCTGGGCGGGGCGTACGTTCCCCTTGGGGGATGCCCTTCCGCCGCGAACCTGGACGCCCCAGGACCGAGGACCCGCCAGCCCCCAGCCGGAGGATCGACGTGCGCGTGCCCCTGGATCTCCTCGAACGTCTGGAAGCGATCGCGGCGGAGAGGGGGATCAGCCGGCATCAGGCCATCCGTGAGGCGATCGCGGAATGGGTCGAGAAGCGGGATGCGAAGGGCGAAGAAGATGCCCGGGACCAGGATTGATGTGGGCCCCTTGTATGCCCACAGACTGCCCACAGCAATTTGCCCAAATTCTGTTGCCTAGCCTGGAACCCTTGGTGCCGGCGGTCGGACTCGAACCGACACTCCCTTTCAGAAAACAGATTTTGAGTCTGTCGCGTCTGCCATTTCGCCACGCCGGCGGCTGGGGGTAAGGATACCGGGAAAGGGCCCCCCGGGCCAACCCGCGCGGCGAGGGCGGTGGGCGCGGCGCGGCCGTGCTACGATCTTGGCATCCTGAACAATCGGGTTTTTACAGCGGGAGTGACGGCATGGCAAGGCTGCGCACATGGATCATCACCGGCGCCGGAGCCGTGGGGCTCGCGGGCTCCCTGGGATGGATGGGGCTGCGGTCGTCATCCGCGACGCCCGAATATTCGGTGGAGGCGGCCAGGGTCCAGGATCTCCGGGACAGCGTGGCCGCGAACGGCGAGGTGCAGGCCCGCACCAAGGTGAACGTGGGCGTGCAGGTGACGGCGGCCATCCGCGAGATCCACGTGAAGGACGGCCAGTGGGTGAAGGCCGGCGACCTGCTCGTGACGCTGGACCAGGAGCGCTACCGCCAGGCCCTGAACCAGGCGGAGATGGGCCTGCGCATGTCCCGCAAGGACCTGGAGATCGCCCAGGCGACCTGGACCAAGCAGGAGCAGACCTTCCGCCGCAACGAGACCCTCCATGGCCAGGGCCTGGTCTCCGCCGAGGAGTTCCAGCAGGTGAAGCTGGCCCGGGACACGGCCGCGACCTCGCTGGAGCGGGCGCGGGTGGCGGTGCAGCAGTCCGAGGCCCAGGTGGCGATCGCCCAGGACGATCTCAGCAAGACCGTCATCCGGGCCTCCATGTCGGGCCAGGTCACGGGCCTCAAGGCCGAGAAGGGGGAGACCGCCATCGCGGGCACGACGAACCTCGCGGGCGCCGTCCTGATGGTCATCTCCGACCTGTCCGAGATGATGGGCGAGGTGCGGGTGGGCGAGCTGGAGGTGGTGAAGGTCAAGGAAGGGCAGCCCGCCGAGATCACCGTGGACGCCCTGCCGGGCAGCCTCTTCCGGGGGAAGGTCATGACGGTGGCCACCGGCACGGACCGGCCCGCGAACGCCAGTTCCACGTCGCAGGAGACCCAGACCTACAAGGTGCGCGTCCTCATCGAGGGGACCCCCGAGGCGCTGGGGGCCCTCAAGCCGGGCATGAGCGCGCGCATCGCCGTGCTCACCTCCGAGCACAAGGGGGTGCTCACGGTGCCCCTGGCCGCCATCCAGGACCGCGAGGTGAAGGGCCGGGGCCTTGGCCTCCTCGCCGGCTCCCGCAGCGTCGTCTACGTCGCGAAGGACGGCAAGGTCCAGGAGCGGGAGATCCAGACGGGCCTGTCCACCCGCCGGGCGGCGGAGGTTCTTTCCGGCGTCAAGGCCGGCGAACTCGTCGTCACCGGGCCGACCAAGCTCCTCACGGGCCTCACGGACGGGGCCGCCGTGAAGCTGCAGAAGGGCCAGCCGTGAACGGCTGGGGCCACTTCACCGAGACCCTGCGCACGGCCCTGGCCAGCATCTGGGCGCACCGCATGCGCAGCGCGCTCACGACCCTGGGCATCATCATCGGCGTCGGATCCGTCATCGCCGTGGTCAACCTCACGAAGGGACTCGAGGGCCGGATCATGGCCGACGTCCGCCAGGAGGGCACCCACACCTTCTTCGTCAGCTCCTGGGTGCCCTACTCCCGGTTCAAGACCGCCAGGGTCCGCCGCATGCCCATGGACGTGCAGACCATCCGCGAGATCCGCGAGGTCATGCCCCAGGTGACCCTGGCCAGCCCCCAGGTCACGATCTGGGTGCCCCAGATGCTGGTGAAGGCCGGGGGCATCACGCGCCGGATCTCGTACCTCACGGCCGTGGACGAGAACGGGCTGGACCTCTCCAACCGGGAGCTGGCCTGCGGCCGCAACTTCACGGCCACGGACCGCGCGACCCGCGCCCCCCTGGCCATCCTGGGCGCCCAGATCGCCGAGGACCTCGGGGTCACGGAAGCCTCCCTGGGGCGGCACCTGACGGTGAACGGCCAGACCCTGGAGCTGGTAGGCATCCTCAAGAAGCATGGCGAGATCCCCTTCATGCCCACGCAGGAGGGGGATGAGGACTCGGCCATGTGGGGGCCCGACGGCATGTTCTTCGTGCCGTACGGGAGCCTGCGGGAGCTGGCCCGGCCCGGGGCCTTCGACAGCCCCTTCTGGCGCCTCCAGGTGGACAGCCGCATGCCGGTGAAGGAGGCGGAGGAATCCCTGCGCCGCAACCTGAGGCGCATCCGCGGCCTCAAGGGGGACGACGCCGACAACTTCATGCTCGAGAGCAACGAGAAGGCCGTGGCCCAGGTCGAGAAGATCGGCAAGACCCTCATGACCGCCAGCGGCGCGATGGTGGGCATCAGCCTGCTCGTGGGCGGCATCGGGGTGATGAACATCATGCTGGTAAGCGTCACCGAGCGCACCCGGGAGATCGGGGTCCGCAAGGCCCTGGGCGCCCGCCGGCGCCACATCCTCTTCCAGTTCCTCATCGAGGCGACGGTGCTGTGCGTCTCCGGGGGGATCATCGGGACCCTCCTGGGGCTGGCCTTCGGCTCCGTGCTGAGCCAGGTGCTCATGAAGCACGTGGGGGGCGTGCCGGTGTGGGCCTTCCTGTCGGCCCTGATCGTGCCGGCGGCGGTGGGCCTGGGCTTCGGCCTCTATCCCGCGGCCCGGGCCGCGAAGCTGGATCCGATCGAGGCGCTCCGCTACGAGTAGGCGGGGCGCGGGCGCGCCGCCATCAGGTGGCCGATGGCCACCGCGGCGGCGTCGGCCGCGTCGGCGGGGAGGGGCTCCTTGAGGCTGAGGAGGGTCATGACCATGCGGCCCACCTGGCCCTTGTCGGCCCAGCCGTAGCCGCTGACGGCCTTCTTCACCTGCATGGGGTTGTAGTCCCCGACCGCGAGCCCGTGGAGGCCGGCGGTGAGGAGGATCCCGCCCCGGATCTGCCCGAGCTTGAGGGCGGACTGGGCGTTCTTCTCCACGAAGGGACTCTCCACGGCCATGAAGTCGGGCGCGGTGCGCGCGATGACCTCGCTGAGCTTCTGGTGGATGCCCAGGATGCGCTGGTCGAAGTCGGCGCCCCGGGGGGAGCGGATGACGCCCGCCTCGACGAGTTCCAGGCGGGAGCCCCAGCGCGAGACCACGGCGAAGCCGCAGGCCAGGGAACCGGGGTCCACGCCCAGGCAGCGGACGGGCGCCGCGGGGGCGGGCACCTCAGCCCTTCCTGCGCTTGCCGCCGCCCCGGACGGAGCCCTTGGGCGGCTTGGGACGCCCGCTGTCCCGGCCGGGCGCACCGGGACGGCTCGGCCGGCCGGGGCGCGGGGCGCTGCCGGTCCGGGGTCCGGGCCGGGGACCGCCGGGTCGTCCGGGCCTGTCGGAATCCCGGTCGCCGCGGGCCTGGCGCACCCCCTTGGGGGGGCGGCCCCGGGGGGGCTCCTCCACGAAGCGCTCCTCGCGCACGGCCGCGGGGGCCGCGAGGCTGGGCACGAAGGTGAGGGGCTTGCCCTTGCCGTCCCGGCCCTGGGCCTCGACGACCCAGGCGGAGACGCGGCGCAGATCCTCGTCCACCCCCGTGATCTCCACCTTCACGGGGTCGCCGATGGAGAGCACCACCCCGCTGCCCGCCGCGGCGGCGTGGGTGCGGTTGGCGTCCACCTCGAAGGCCGCGCCCAGGGCGCCCAGGGGCACGCCCACCTCCACGAAGGGGCTGTCCAGGCGCACGAAGGCCGCCCGCAGGGAGAAGCCCTGGATCCGGCCCTCATAGCGGTTGCCGATCCGGGTCTTCATGAGGAGGCAGGTCTTCCAGCGGTCGTTCTCGCGCTCGGCCTCGGTGGCCACCTGTTCGGTGTCGCTGCTCTGCTTGGCCACGATGGCGAGGCGGCTGTGGAGGCCTTCCGGGAAGCCCGCGCCCCGCAGGGCCTTGCGCAGGAGGCGGTGGACGATGAGGTCCGGGTAGCGGCGGATGGGGCTGGTGAAGTGCAGGTAGTCCTGGAGGGCCAGGCCGGAGTGGCCGATGTTGTCGGCGCTGTAGGCGGCCTTCTTGAGGCTGCGCACCAGGAGGTTGTTCAGCATGGCCTCCAGCGGCCCCCCGCGGATCTTGTCCAGCATGGCGTTCAGGACTTCGGGGGTGGCGGGGTCGTAGGGCCGGATCAGGCCGAAGGCCGAGGCGACCTCCTTGAAGGCCTCCAGCTTGAGGGGATCGGGCACGTCGTGGACCCGGTAGATGGTGGCCAGCTTGCGGCGGGTGAAGAACCGCGCCACGGCCTCGTTCGCCAGCAGCATGAACTCCTCGATCATGCGGTGGGCGTCGTGGTGGGCGTAGCGGCGGGCGTCCTTGACGCGGCCCTCCTCGTCGAAGACGAACTCCGTCTCCTCGGAATCCAGGTTGAGGGCGCCGCGGCCCAGGCGGATGGCGGTGAGGCTCCGGCTCACCCGGAGGGCCTCCTCCAGCATGGCGGCGACGTCCTCGCCCATCCAGGCGCGCACGGCCCGGTCCCCGTCCATGCACGCGGCCTTCACCTGGTCGTAGGTGAGGCGCTTCCGGGAGCGGATCACGGATTCGGAGAAGCGGGTCTCCACCACCTCCAGGGCGGGGGAGAGGGTCATCCACGCGGTCAGGGTGAGGCGGTCCACGCCCTCCCGGAGGCTGCAGAGTTCGCCCGAGAGGCGCTCGGGGAGCATGGGGATGCACTGGTCGGGGAAGTAAACGGAGGTGCCCCGGGCCAGGGCCTCGCGGTCGAGGGGGCCCTCCTCGGCCACGTAGTGGCTCACGTCGGCGATGTGGACGCCCAGGATCCAGCCGCCGCCCTCCTCCTCGGGGAGGGCCTCGAGGCTGATGGCGTCGTCGAAGTCCTTGGCGCTGGGCGGGTCCACGGTCACCGTGAGCTGCTGGCGCAGGTCCTCCCGGTCCCGGGTCCAGGCCTCGGGGAGCTCGGTGGGGAAGGGGGCCAGCTCCTGCATCACCGCGTCGGGGAAGTCCGTGCGCAGGTTGAAGAGGGCGGCGGTGAGGCGGTTCTCGATGTGCAGGTCGGTGGGCCGGCCCAGCCGGGCCTTCACGACGCCCTTCACCTGGCGCGCGGCCACGTCGGGATCCAGGAGGACGCTCACCAGGTCGCCATCCCCGGCCAGGTCGGTGGGCGGCACGGAGACGATCTGGGAGAGCCGGGGCTCCAGGGGGATGGCCCGCCAGCCCCAGGCCTGCTTCTGGAGCAGGGCGGGGATGGGGTCGGGGGTGCGGGAGAGGATGCGGAGGACCTTGGCCCGGGGCCGGCCGTCCAGGGTCAGGCCCGTGAGCTCGGCCTGGACCCGGTCCCCGTGGATGGCGTCGTGCCCCTCACGCCAGTCGACCAGGAGGTCCAGCCCGTCGCTCCGGCGGGCGTTGAGGGGGCGCAGGAAGCCCCCGGTGCCCTCCGGGTGACCCAGGAACAGGGCTTCGAAGGTCTCGCCCTCCCGGGGCAGGCCCCGGACGGGACCCCTTTCCGGTCGGGGAGCGTTGGCGTGGCGGGGTGGCGGTTGCTTGCGGTGGCCCATGGAGCCAGCTTAGCACCGGCCCCCCCGGCGCGCCCGGCGCCCGTACGCACGAGGGGGGACCGCGCCGGCGGTCCCCCCGGGGTCACGGCGGCCTACTTCTTGCGGGCCTTGGCGGCGGCCTTGGGCTGCACGCCGCTCTTGCCGTCGAGGACGTCCTTCAGGGCCTGCCGGAGGGCGGGGCTCTCGGGGTCCAGCACGATGAGGCGGCGGACGAAGGCGACCTTGTCGGCCTTCTCGGGGAAGGCGTTCATGTAGGCGGGGGTGGTGACCACGCCCTCGGCCCACTGGGACTTGTGGTGCTGCTCGACGGTGAACTTCGCCACCTCGGCGTCCATGTCCTTGATCTTCTTGTCCCGCTGCAGGATGAACTTGGCGATCTCCTCGTTCTGGCCCTTGATGCGGCTGTCCTGGGCGTCCAGGAACTTCTTGAAGTCGTCGTACTGGCGCTGGGCCCAGTCCAGGTCGTACTGGAAGAAGGCGGCCCACTTGTCGTTCTCGGCCTTGCGGGCCTCCCAGTCCTTGACCATGGTCATGGAGGCCTCTTCGTAGTCCTCCAGCTTGGACTTGGCCTTGAGGGCGGCCACGGCCTCGGCGTTGCGGTCCAGGAGGGCCTGGAACTGGCCGGCCAGTTTCTTGTAGTCGTCCCGGGCCTCGGTCAGCTTGGCCTTGCCGGACTCCACGCTCTCCTTGGCCAGGTCGCAGGCGGTCTTGAGGTACTCCCGGCCCTTCTCCCACTGGCCCATGTTGTCGCAGGCCTGGTAGGCCATGTAGTAGGCCATGGTGTAGTCGGCGTAGGCCTTGGTGGACTGGTCCGCGGCGCGCACGGAGGTGGCGTCGAAGGTGGGTTTGGTGGTGGGCAGGAGGCCGAGGGCGATCTGCTGGGCCTTCTCGAAATCGAAGGCGTCGTTGGCGGCCTTGATGGCCGGGCGGGCCGCGGCGATCTGCTGGCCCGTGGTCTTGGCTGGCGCCTGGGCGATGAGGGCGGGCACGCCCAGCAGGGTGATGGCCAATGCGGTGTGCTTAGGCATGTTGGTTCGCCTTTCCATGGTTCCCCTCGATTGTCGGGTCGGGGGGGCCAATTTGAAAAGTGCGTAATTGGTGACCAATGCCTCAAAAGCTCAACGGGCCACGAGCAGGGCCCGGGCCAGGGCCCCATGGAGCCGGCCGAAGGCCAGGCCCAGGTGCAGGGTGCCGATCAGCCCCAGGAGGCCGCCCAGGGGGAGGAGGAGCACCACCCAGACGGGCGCCGAGAAGGTCTCGCACCCGACGACCACGAGGGGCAGGTGGAAGCCCCAGTGGAGGACCGGGATGGCCAGGAGGGAAAAGGAGACGACCAGGCCGATCAGCATGAAGGTGGAGGTCATCAGGCTGAGGGGGAGGTGGATCAGGAAGTAAACCAAGCATTTCCAGGTGTAGCTATCCCTGAAAAGGCCAGCCAACCTATCAACCAAGCGCTTGCCCTCGGGCAGGAGGGGGGGGCGCCGGGGCATGCGCACGTCCAGGAGGGCGTCCACCAGCCGGCCCTCTCCGAGGCCCAGGGCCCGCAGGGAGCCCAGGAAGAAGGCGGCCATGGGGAGGCCGATGATCAGGACCAGGAAGCCCAGGGACAGGGACAGGCCCGTGACCGTCCAGATGAAGTAGAAGAGCCCGGTGAAGAAGGCGAGCAGGAGGTAGGCCAGGGCGGTGTAGGCCCGGCCGTCCACCAGCACCCCGAAGAAGCCCGGCCAGGGCCGGGGGGCCGGCTCGGGCCCGTCCGGGAGGGGATCCTCCGAGAGGGCGCTGGGCCGGGCCAGGGCCTGGGCCACGAGCTGGTCCCGGGTCCGGAACTGGGCCGCCCGGTCCGCGGGATCGCCCAGGCCCTCCAGGATGCGCCGGGCGGCGTCCGCCGGGGAGAGGAGGGGTTCGGCCCAGGCCAGGCGGTCGCGTTCCGCCCGGAAGCGGGCCTCCGTCTCGGCGAGGGCGTCCTGCACGAGGGCGGGATCGCAGCCCGCCATGGCCTGGCGGAGGGCATGGAGGTACGGATGGATCTCGGACACGGGGACTCCAGGGTGGACGCCTCCAGGGTAACGCCGGGGGGCGCGCCGCCCGGGCCCAATCGGCCGCCGGGGGGCCGGCACCGGCGAGTGCCCGGCCAGGGCCGGTGGGCGGGGCCGCCGCCATAGTAGACTCGACCCATGCGCATCGCCTTGCTCCGCCTTTCCGCCCTGGGGGACGTCCTGCGGGTGCTCCCCGCGTGGGCCAACCTGCGGGCGGCCTTCCCGGAAGCCCACCTCCAGGCCGTCATCGAGGACCGGCACGCCTTCCTCCTGGAGAAGGCCCCGGGCCTGGAGCCCATCGTGGTCCGCCGTTCGGCCCTGGGCCGTCCCTGGGCGGCGCCGGCGGAGCTGGCGCGGATCGCCGGCGCCCTGCGGGGGGCCGACGTCACCCTGGATTTCCACGGCATCCTCAAGTCGGCGCTGCCGCCGTGGCTGGCCAAGGTCCCGGAACGGTGGGGGGACGGCCACACCCGGGAGGGCGCCCACCGGCTCCAGACCCGTCCGATGGCCTTCCAGCCCTGCACCCGGTACGACCAGGCCCTGGCCCTGGCCGGGGCCTTCGGCCGGGACCGGGGCATCGCCGGGCTGGACCGGTTCCGGCCCGCCCTCCGGGACGCGGATCTGGGCGATCCGGGCCCGGTCTGGCAGGAGGATGGCCGCCCCCGCGCGGTGCTCGTGCCCGGGGCCTCCCGCCGGGGGGCCATCAAGCGCTGGCCCCTGCGCCACTGGCTCACCCTGGCCGCCCTGCTCCGGGAGCGCTACCAGCTCCGCTGGTCCCTGGGCCCGGAGGAGGCGGACCTGAGGGCCTGGCTCCCGGGGGCCACGGGCATCCCGGCCCTGCCGGCCCTGGACCTGTGGCGCCTGGCCGCGGCCCTGCGCCAGGCGGACCAGGTGGTGGCCCCGGACACGGGCCTCCTCCACCTGGCCGTCGTGCTGGGCGTGCCCGTGGTGGGCGTCTACGGGGGCAGCGATCCCCTCGTGGCCGGGTTGCCGGCGGGGGCCGGCCGGATCCTCCGGACGGGCATCGAATGCAGTCCCTGCCGCGAGCGCCAATGCCAGCGGCGGCAGTGCCTGGAGGACCTGGCCCCGGAGACCGTCGCGGCGGCCCTCCTGGCGCCTATTGGCTGACCCAGGCCGTGGCGAAGCCGACGCTGTTGGCCCCGTACCTGATCCACATGAACCCGTTGATGCCCCAGGCGGGACTCCAGGAGTTCTTGAGGAGCCAGGCCCCCTTGGCGTCGTCCCAGCCCACGAGCTGGATGGCGTGGTTCACCTGGCTGCGGTTGTCCGTGCCGTCGAAGACCCCGCCGGTGTAGGCCATGAAGTAGTTGTCCGCGTACACGGTCGCCGATACGGCGCCATGGGCGTAGATGGCGGCCTTGATCGCGGCGGTGGAGGGCATGCTCCAGCCGGTGCCCACGTAGCCCCAGGTGCGCACCGGCGTCCAGGTGGCCTGGGTCGGCACCGCGCAGGCCACGGCCTGGGC
This sequence comes from Mesoterricola sediminis, assembly GCF_030295425.1. NCBI lineage: Bacteria > Pseudomonadati > Acidobacteriota > Holophagae > Holophagales > Holophagaceae > Mesoterricola > Mesoterricola sediminis. The sequence continues at coordinate 1,493,198 of NZ_AP027081.1, forward strand.
GATGTAGGGGTAGGCGGAGGCGGACACGGCCCCGGGGTAGTAGCCGGAGCCCCGGCCGCTCCGGGAGGGCTGGAGCATGCTGAAGGCGTAGTTGCCGCCGTTGCAGTCGTAGCCCCAGGGGTTGCAGGAGAGCACCTGCTGCTCGGACAGGGCCGGGGTGGTGGCGCTGGGCCGGATGCGCCCGTCGCTGCCCACGGCGCCCTGGGGCGCCCCGTGGGCCATCAGGTAGGCGGACTCCAGCCCGCCGATGGTGGAGAAGGCCCAGCAGCTGCCGCAGCTGCCCTGGTCCTTGACGTTGCTGAACCAGCCCACGTAGCGGCTCGGCAGGGCGGTGGGATCCAGCTCGGGCTCCCCCTCCGGGCTGCCCGTGGCGTGGGCCTGGAATTCGGGCTGGGCCAGCTCCGGCCGGAAGCCGCAGAGCCGCTCGATGCCGTGGACCATGGCCGGGTTCACCCCGACGGTGAAGTGCCACCCGTGGGCCTCCACCTGGCGCCGGAGGGCGTCGGCCTGGGTGTAGAGGCGGGATTCGTAGCGGCGGGGACCGGGCCCGGCCGCGAGGGCGGGCAGGGCGAGGAGGAGGGTGGCGAGCCGGGTGAAGCGATGGATCATGGCGGGCTCCAGGGGGAAGGGTTGCGGAACCGGGACCGCACCCTCCCGGCCCATGCCGGCGGGCGCGGGAACCTCGTGTGATGCCCTCCATTCGCCCAGCCCCGGTCCAACGCGCACAGGGTCCGGGCCTCGAGGGCGCGGCGGACGGGCCGGATTTCCGTGGGAGGCCCGGCCCGGACGGAAGGTAGGCCTCGGCCCCGGGCCTGTCAACCCACGCGTTTCGACGGTTTTGCCCGCCTCCGCCCGGGGGAGGATCCCTTCATATCCGGGCCCGGCAGCGAAAGATTTAGAAATTTGTATAAATGTCTTAAGATGGGGACCGGACCCCCCATGACCTCCCCCGCCCTCACCTTCAAGGCCCTCGCCGACCCGACCCGGCGCCGGATGCTGGAACGGCTCCGGAGCGGCGACCTCAACGCCGGGGAACTGGCGGAGGGGCTTCCCATGACCCGGGCCAGCGTCTCCCACCACCTGGCCCTGCTCAAGCAGGCCGGGCTCGTGCGGGTGCGCCGGCAGGGGCAGAACCTCGTCTACACCCTCGACACCACGGTCTTCCAGGAGGCGCTCCAATGGATGGTGGGATTCCTGAAACCCTAGGGCCGCGCGGCGGCCTCCGCCGGGAAGGGCCCGGCCTCGTCCTGGTGGCGCTCCAATGGGCGCTGGGCTTCGGCCTCTGGAGGGTCCTGCCGCCGGTGGTCCCCGTCCACTGGGGCCCCGGAGGCCACATCGACGGCTGGGGCCCCTCGACGGTGCCGGGCTTCCTCCTGCCGGGCCTGGCCACCGGCGTCTACGGGGCCCTCTGGGCCATCGCCGCCCTGGGCTGGGGCACCGAACGGAACCTCCCCATGCTGCGGCAGGCGCGCGTCCTGATGATGCTCTTCATGCTGGGCGTCCTGGGCGCCATCTACCTGCCCCCGGCGCTGGGGGCCGGCTGGGGCCACGTGGGACTGGCGATCCGGCTCCTGGTGGCCCTGCTGCTGCTCTTCCTGGGCAACCTGATGCCGCGCGCGGAGCCCGCCGCGCCCGGCCGGGACCTGTGGAAGGACGCCCTCCGCCGAGGCGGGCGGCTGATGGTGGGCGCGGCCCTGGTGCTCCTGGCCTGCGCCTGGCTTCCCCCGGTCCCCTACTTCGCCCTCATGGCGGGTCTGACCCTGGCCGCGGGCCTGTACCCCTACGTGCGGGTCCAGCGGGGCCTCGACCGCCTCCGGGCCGCGGAGCCCCGGCCCCTGGACGCGGGGCCCGCGGGGCCCGCCCTCGGCGCGCCCGACGCCCTGGCCCTCCTCGGCGAGGCCACCGTGCTGGCCTGCGTTCCGGGGACAGGCCACGCCCTGGCCGCCGCGGGCCTGCCGCCCCTCCTCTGGGGGATCCTCTTCGTGGAGGCCGAGCTCCGGCAGGGCGGGGAGCTCCACCGGGCACGCGTGTTCATGCGGGGCTTCGTGACGGCCGCGGTGGCCTCCGCCCTGGTCCTGGCCCTGCTCCTGCCGGGAACGCCGGGGCATCCCCCCCTGGCGGCGATCTTCGGCGGCCTCGCGGCCATGCTCCTCGTGAGCGGGGGCGGCCAGGTCCTGGCCCGGCGCACGGCGCCCGAATCGGCCCGCTCCGCCTGGGGCACGGGCCCGGTCCTCTGGGATCCGCGCGACGCCCGGATCTGGGTGCCCAAGGCCATGGGGATGGGCGCGAGCCTGAACTTCGCCCACGCCGCCTCCTGGGCGCTCACCCTGGGCCTCGTGGGCCTCCCCTTCCTGGCGGCGGGCCTCTTCTAGACATCATGTATTGGCCCCTCATTCATTGCGGGGCCAATACATGATGTCTAGGGTGTGTTCGTAATCTAGGATAGTAATGGCTAATACCCATCCGTGCCGGAGCATGGAGGAGCTGGAATAGTGAGTCTGTGCTGCAGTGCCTGATGGCGCCGCGCATTCGCAGCATCCTATTGGAACGCGGAGGCGCGGAGGATCAATGAGGATCCGGAACGCTTGTCACCCTCCGCTCATCGCCTCAGCCAGATCACGATGCAGGCCAAAGCCACCTGGGCTGAGAAACTTCGCGCCGTTTTGTCGAACCTGGTGGCCAGCGCCCTGAACTGTTTGAGCTTGGCGAACCCATGCTCGATGGCATGGCGGGCCTTGTATAGGTGTGAGTCCCAGGCCGCCGGATTCTTGCGCCGGGGATGAGGTGGGATGACGGCTGTCGCACCCATGGCCTCGATCGCCTTCCTTACCGGGTTCCCATCGTAGGCCCGATCTCCGAACCCGTACTCTGCCTGCCAACCGCACAGCAATCCTTCAGCAGACCGGCTTTCATGGGCTTGCCCCGGAGTGACCAGGAAATCCAAAGGATTACCGTGGGCATCGCAGATCAAATGGATCTTGGTCGAGCATCCACCCCGAGATCGTCCGAGCGCCTGGTTCCAGAGCCCCCCCTTTTGCCTGCTGAATGTTGATGAGCGCGAAGGATGGTGCCATCCAGCATGACCCACTCCAGGTCGGCTTCCTTGCGCAGGAACTCCAGGATCCTTTGCCACACGCCGCGCTTGGTCCAGGCCTCAAATCGCGTGTACACGCTTGTCCAAGGTCCAAATTCCTCCGGCAGGTCCCTCCACGGCGCCCCAGTCCTGTGCCTCCACAGGATCGCCTCCACCATGGGACGGTTGGGGTGACGGGATCGCCCCATCCCTCCACGCTCTGGCGGAAGGAGCGGTTCAAGCTTTGCCCACATGGCATCGGTCAGGAAACGTCTCGGCATCGTTACCCCAGGAAAATTCGTGGTGTACGAGCCTTTGCGTATGAGTACAAGTTGACTATTTATCTAATCTATAGATTCCGAACACAGCCTAGGCGCGGCGCCAGCCCACGGAGCCGTCCTTCCGGTCCTCGAGGACGATGCCCATGGCCTTCAGCTCGTCGCGGACCTGGTCCGCCTCGGCCCAGTTCCTGGCGGCCTTGGCGGCCTTCCGGCGCTCGATGAGGGCCTCCACCCGCGCGTCCAGGGCGTCCTCCTCGTGGGGCCAGCCGGCGAAGATGGCGTCGGTCTCGTCGAGGAAGGCCAGGACGGCGTCCCGCTCCTCCCGGGTCAGGGCGATCCGGTCGTCGTGGGCGTTGATGTCGGTGACCAGCGTGAAGATCGCGGCGAGGGCCTCGGGGGCGTTGAGGTCGTCGGCCATGGCCTTCCAGAAGGCCTCGCGGGCCTCGGCGACGCGGGCGGAGGGATCCACGGCCTCCTTCCAGGTCCCGGCGCCGGGGGCGCCGGCCCCCTCCATGCGGCGGCGGAAGATCCGGATCCGCTTGAGGGCGTTGTCGGCCGCCTTCAGGCCCTCGAGGGAGAAGTTGAGGACCTTGCGGTAGTGGTTGCTCTGGATGGCGAAGCGGAAGCTCGCGGGGCTGTACCCCTTCTCGACCAGGTCGCGCAGGGTGTAGAAGTTGCCGAGGCTCTTGGACATCTTCTCCCCGTCCACGAGCAGGAACTCGCCGTGGACCCAGGTGTTGACCCACTGGTGGCCCAGGCATCCCTCGCTCTGGGCGATCTCGTTCTCGTGGTGGGGGAACACCAGGTCGATGCCGCCGCTGTGGATGTCGATGCGCTCCCCGAGGAGCTCGATGCCCATGGCAGAGCACTCGATGTGCCAGCCGGGGCGTCCGGGGCCCCAGGGGCTCTCCCAGCTCGGCTCGCCGGGGCGGGTGGCCTTCCAGAGGACGAAGTCCTGGACGGCGTCGCGCTCGTACTCGTCCGCGTCGACGGAGGTGCCCAGGCGCATGCCCTCCCGGTCGAGGTGGGCGAGGCAGCCGTACTGGGGGAGGCCGGAGATCCGGTAGTAGACGCTGCCCTCGCGGGCGTAGGCGAGGCCCTTCGCCTCCAGGTCCTGGACCAGGGCGATCATCCGGGGGATGTACTGGGTGGCCCGGGGGACGTAGGTGGGCTGGATGATGCCCAGCGCGGCGGTGTCGGCCAGGAAGGCCTCCGTGTAGCGGTCCGTCAGCGCCTTCATGGCCGCGTGCCGGGCCTCGTTGGAGGCGTCGGCGGGGAGGCCCTTCTGGGAGTCCCGGATGATCTTGTCCTCCACGTCGGTGATGTTCATGCAGTGCCGGACCTCGTAGCCGGCGGCCATGAAGGTCCGCTTCAGCAGGTCCTGGAACAGGAAGGTCCGCAGGTTGCCGATGTGGGCGAAGTTGTACACCGTGGGCCCGCAGGTGTACATGGTGACGACCCCTTCGGACAGGGGCTCCACCGGTTCGACCCGACGGGTGAGCGTGTTGTGGAGGGAGATGCGCTTCAGGCTCATCCCTTGATTCTATAAGGCGGAGGTCACCAGGGCCAGCATCGGGTCGGGCAGGGTCCGGCTCCGCCCGTCGGGGCCGGTGACGATGTGGACGGTCTCCCCCTCCACCAGCCGGACCCCGTCCCGGACGATCTCGTAGGCGAAGACGATCTTGCGCCGGTTCGCCTCCCGGACCCGGGTCCGGACCGTCACCAGCTCGTCGTACCGGGCCGGGGCCCGGTACGTCAGCTGGATGGAGGCGACGCCCATCATGTAGCCCTGGGCCTCCCATTCGCCGTAGCTCTGGCCCATGGCCCTGAGCAGGTCGGAGCGTCCCAGTTCCATCCACACGGGATAGACCGCGTGGTGGACGATCCCCATGGCGTCGGTTTCGGCGTAGCGGACTCGGATGGGCGTCTCGTGGATGATCGGCATCCGCCTATTGTACGGTGATCTTCACCAGGTCGCCCTTGTCCGTGGTGATCTCGAGGAGCAGATCGCCGGGCCTGGCGTTCTCCAGGAGGCGGAGCAGTTCGTCGACCTTGATGTCGCGGACGTGCTTGTGGTTCACCTTGACGTTCTTGTCGCCGGCCATCTCGAGGACGCCCTTGGCCAGGGACACGGGGACGCGGATGTGGACTTCCGAGGGGCCGTCGGGATTGTCCTTCTGGATCATGGTCTTGCTGGTGATGTCCACCTTGATGAACTTGGGCGCTTCGGCCTTGAGGGGCGCGGCCAGGACGGTGGAGAGGGCGAGGATGGCGGGCAGGGCACGCATGGGGGTTCTCCGATGGGTTGGGGTTTGTCGGCCGGCTGTGGGGGTTACGGGCAGGGGCCCCTTCCGGTTAGCCGGGCAAAGGCGCTAGGGTTGTTGCACCCGCCCCGTCCCGGGGCGCCAAGGAGCCTGGATGAAAGCCCTGCTGATCCCCTTCGTCGTCGCCGGTTCGCTTTTCGCCGCGGAACCCGGCTGGGAGACCTCCCTCCCCGCGGCCCAGGCCCGGGCCCGCAAGGAGCACAAGCTCATCTTCATGGACGTCTGGACCGAGTGGTGCGGCTGGTGCATCCGCCTCCAGAAGGAGACGTTCCCTAGCCCGGTCGCCAAGGCGGCCCTGGCCCGGGTCGTCCCCCTCTCCCTCAAGACCCAGCTCAAGAACGGCACCCCCACCGCCGACGCCTGGGTCGAGAAGAAGTTCAAGATCGAGGGCTTCCCCAGCCTCTTCCTCCTGGACGCGGACGGGAACGTGGTGGCCGCGATGCCCGGCTACCTCCCCCCGGATCAGTTCGCGGCCTGGATCAACCAGGAAGTGGCCAAGCGGAAGTGACCGCCTATATTTGAGCCAACCCCACCCCTGAGGGGACCCTCGCCTGCGGAAATCGATAAGGTATTTATGCGGGAGCACCCATGAACCTGAAATTCCTCATCGTTTCCGCCGGCCTCCTGGGGCTGGCGGGGTGCAGCACCGAGACCACCGCCACGGTGACCAACCCCACCGACGCCAGCCTCAAGAGCTCCCCGGGCGGGGTGGCCACCTTCGGGTTCATCGACCTCGCGGCCACCTTCCAGGGCCTCTTCGGCGCCAGCTACCCGGCCTGCGTGAACCACGTCCAGGCGGGCAACGTCCTGACCCTGACGTTCAACGGCTGCAAGAGCGCGACGGGCGGCGCCCTCAACGGCACCGCCACCGTGACGGACAGCCCGGTGGGAGCCACCCACAACTACGTCCTCGACTTCGGGACCCTCGTCAACACCTTCAGCCCGACGGTCTCCTGGGCCTACACGGGCCGGATGGACATCGTCGCCGGGGCGACCTCCGGGACCCTGAAGACCCAGACCGGCTGCAAGCTCACCGTCACCGACACCGCCAACCCCGCCAACACCAAGGCCTGGACCTTCACGGCGGACCTGACGGCGGCCACCACCAGCACGGGCTACACCCTCCAGGGCACCTACGGCTTCGCGGCCGGGACCGCCGACAGCATCGGGGTGACCATCACGAGCCCCCTCACCTGGGGCTCCACCGGAGGCTACCCAGTCTCCGGAGCCTTCACGGTGAAGGACGCCCGCGCGGGGCAGACGGATCCCGAGACCGTGAACGTCACCTTCTCCAACGGCACGGTGACCATCAACGGCGCCACCTTCACCCTCGGCAGCTGACCTCCAGGAGGCCCCATGCGGTCCACCCTCGCCACCGCCGCCCTCGCCGCCGCCCTGCCCCTGATGGGGGGAGAGGGGACCTGGTACCTGGACGTGCACCAGATCCGTCCGACCCTCGAGGGCGCCTACCTCGGCACCCAGGACGGGAAGGCCGTCAACTTCGACCTGGTGAAGGACCTGGCCCTGGCCAAGGACGGAGCCGGCCCCGGCTTCGCCGTGGAATACCAGGGACCGCGTTTCGGGCTCGAGGCCTCCATGGAGAGCCAGAAGTACGCCGGCCTGAACCAGATCCAGCGGGACATCACCATCAGCGGACAGGATTTCGCGGCCCAGGCCACCGTCCAGAGCCGGGTGAAGGCCACCAACTACACCTTCAACTGGACCATCCGGTTCATGCGGGCGCCGGGCTTCTGGATCGGCGTGGACCTGGGCGCCCGGGGGACCTCCATCGAGGCCGAGGCGCACGCGGTGAACTACGTCTTCGGGCAGAAGGCCGACGCGACCTTCAAGTCCGGCCTCCCCATGCCCCAGATCGGACCGTCCCTGGGCTACATGAGCGGCGACCGCCGCTTCTCCTTCCGGGGCTACTACCACTACGTGGGCTACAAGGGCGCCACCTACCATCACGCGGGGGGGGACGTGCGGTACTTCCCCCTGGACTGGCTCGGGGTGCGCGCCTTCGTGGCCAACGAATCCTGGAAGGTGCCCAACGGCTCCATCAAGGACGACCTGGACATCAAGCTCGACCGCAACGGCGCGGGCTTCGGGCTCGTGTTCAAGTTCTGAGGCCGGCCGCGGGAATCGCCGGATCCAGCCTATTGACCATTCATAATACGGACGGATATTGGTGGGAGCCCACAGGGGATCCCGCCTATGAAAATCATGATTCCGATCCTGGCCCTCGTCCTGGCCGCCGGCGCGGTGCCGGCCTCGGCCTGGGGCAGCCCCGAACACAAGGCCCTGGGCGACGGCGCCTGGACCAAGGCCCTGGCCGACCTGGACAAGGAGAAGGAGGGGACCTCCGCCAGGCTCCTGGCCCTGCTGGGCCGCGCCGGCGGCGCGGAGGCGAACCCGGACGAGCCCATCGTCGCCCAGGTGGACCACCAGCCCCCCTTCGCGACGTTCAGCCTGGGGGACATGGTGGCCATCTACGGGGACTGGGTCCTGAAGCCCGAGGACGTGAACGACGCGGCCTTCTCCAGCCGGGCCGCTTCCCTCAAGCAGATCGTCAGCGGCCAGAAGGAGCCTTCGAAGGAGGAGTTCGACTACATGGTCAAGCTCGCCTCCAACAACTACACCCACTTCTCCGCGGAGGCCGTCGAGGCCTACTCGACCTGGCACAGCCAGGCGCTGGAGTACGCCAAGGACCCCGGCACGCTCCAGCTGGCCATGCACTTCGAGGCCGCGGCCCTCCACAGCTTCACGGACCTCTTCGCCTTCGGGCACATGATGGAGGACCGGGAGCTGACCAAGGCGGTTGTGGCCTGGGCGGAGAAGAGCCAGAACGCCTTCGCCCAGGTCGCGGCCGGGAAGGGGGCCCTCGTCACCGGGGCCATGGCGAACTTCTACCACAACGCCTACAACACGAGGGGGGCCAACGTCCGCAGCCTGGCCGGGGAGACCTGGTTCGCCACCGGCGACGACCGCCTCGAAGGCCCCGGCGCCGGGGGGCACAAGGGCCCGGAGATGAGCCTGCCCGTGGCGGGCCTGAGCGCCTTCGCCGGCCTTGCCGGAAGCATGTCCCAGGCCGGAGGCGGCGGTTCCCAGGACGCCCCGGGGGAGGGCCAGAAGGCCCAGGTGGTGATGGCCGCCGCGGAGAGCCTGGGCGAGGTCCTGCGCGTCGCCCTCGGCGAGCCCCTGCCGCCCGGGGGCAAGTTCGCGGCGATGAACCACCTGCCGGTGGTCTACTGGAACTACTACGTGCCCGTCGCGCCCAAGGACCAGATCCCGAACCTCCTCGTGCTCATCCCCGCCCAGGCGAAGGTGGGCAGGCCCATCCAGGAGCACGGGTTCGACTTCACCCTGGGCATCCTCAAGTTCAAGCCCGAGGCCACGGCGGAAGCGAAGGTGAAGTACTACGACAAGGTGAAGAAGCTGGTCACCCCGTAGGCGCTCCCGGCGCGCCAGGCCCCCGGGAGGGCCCCCCGCGCCGGCGGATCCGGGTTAAGCTGGGGGATCCCCCCCACGTGAAGCAGGGTCCGCCCAGGACCCCGCGCCCGGTGCCCGCGAGGTTCCCATGAAGACGCCACCCCGCCGCGATGCCTCCCCCAGCCGCTGGGGCCTGGGCCTGTTGGCCATGGCCCTGGGCGCGCTCGCGCTCGCGGCCAGCGCCCGGATCGGATTCCTGGCCGCCAGCCAGGAAGGGATCGGGACCGGGCCCTGGGAGCTGGCCATGCCCAGCACCCTGGCCCTGGTGGCTGTGGCCGTCCTGGTGGGCCGGTACGCCTACCTGCGGGCCCCGTCGCGGGCCATCCAGCGGGGCATTCCCGCCCTCCTCATCGCCTGCGCGCTCCCCTGGGCCATCGTCCTCCTTCGGCTCGCGGCCAGGCCCTGAGCCGGGGACCCGCTTCCGCTACCCTGGAACCAGGAGTGCCCATGAACGAGAATCCGTACATCCCTCCAGCGTCCCCCGTGGCCGATCCCGCCGGGGGAGGGCTCCAGGTGGCCGAGGTCGCCCGGGCCCAGCGCCTGCTGCTGATCAGCATCCTCGCGAGCCTCGTCTCCAATGTGCTCTTCAGGACGGGAGGCGTGGCGGTGCTCCTGATGCTCCCCGTGGCCCTGGCCGTGATGGGCTTCTCCATCTGGTGCGTGTTCAAGCTCTGCAAGGCGCTGGACAAGAATCCCGTGGCCTGGATCCTCGCCATGTTCATTCCCCTCGTGAACCTGATCTGCCTCGTGGTGCTCAACCAGCAGGCCACGCGGTTCCTGAAGGCCAACGGCGTGTCCGTGGGGCTCCTGGGCGCCCAGGTGTGAACCCCCGGAGGGCGTGATAGCCTTTCGGGACGCCGCCCCGGCGCCAGGATCCGCCCCATGAAGCACGCCTCCAGCCGCATCGATTTCGCCCTCCTGGCGCGCTGCAACGACACCCCCAATCCCCTCCGGGCCTTCCTGGAGCACCACCAGGGGCCCATCCCCGACGCGGTCTACCTGGCGTCGGGGGAGATGGGGTTCTGGTCCTTCGCGTTCGTGCTCCCCGGGCAGACCCGGTACAGCTGCATCCGGTGCGGGGCCTGCTGCCGGAACATCCACGCCATCGACGACCTCGTCCTCGACGGGGGCGACTGCCCCCACCTGGTGGGCAACCTGTGCGGGGCCTACGACAAACGGTGGTCCGCCTGCCGGACCTACCCCTTCAACACCCACCGGACCCCCGAGGGCACCGATCTGCTCATGATCGACCGGAACTGCCAGGGGACGGGCCAGGGCTACCTCATCACCGCCGACCGGTACCGCTCGATCATCCGTTCCCTCAACGCCGAGTACGCCCGGCTGGACGGGGTGGAGATCCGGTACGAGCGGCCCCCCGATTTCCTGGACCAGGAGGCGGATTCCTAGAGATCCTTCACGCCCCCGGGTTTCTTGGGGGGCAGGCGCTGCTTGAGGCCGTCGAGCTCATCCTGGCGGGAGGCTTGGCTGGGGGGCGGCGGGGGGGGCTTGCGCGGGGGCGGGGGCGGCGGACCGGGATCCCGGAGCAGGGTCTGGAGGTTGTGGATGGCTTCCTCCCGGCCGGGCTGCTCGATCAGCGCCCGCTCCAGAAAGGCCCGGGCCTCGTCCGGGCGATCCAGGTCCATGGCGGCCCGGGCGGCCATCAGAAGGGCGGGGATGCGCCAGGGGGGCAGCGGCCGGGGCGCACCCTGGCCGATGAGGGGGGCCAGCGAGGTGAGGGCGGCCGCGGGGGCCTTGCCCCGCAGTTCGATTTCAGCCCGGAGCAGACGATGGGCGGGGCGGTCACCCCGGGGCTTCCAGCGGTCAGCCGCCTGCAGGTCGCCCCGCTCCAGGGCGCTCTGGGCCAGCCAGGCCTGGATGGACTGGGGGAGGCCGGCCCGGGCGGGGGCCGGGGCCCCCAGCAGGACCAGGACGGCCAGGAAGGGCCGCCAGGTGCGCATGGGCCGCCCGGCGGCGGCCAGCCAGATGCAGATGCCCGCCAGGGCCATCCAGGCGCCGGCCTCCGGGTGGGCGGGGATGCGGGACCGGGTCATGGGCAGGGGCGTCTTGCCCTCGGCCAGGCTCTGGAACAGGTCGTGGAGATCCTCGCCGGGCTTGAGCGCGCGGCCGCCGCAGGCCTCGGCCAGCGCGGCCAGGAAGGCGGGGTGCGCCTTGCTGAAGAGCAGTTCGTCCTGGCCCGGGGCCCGGCCCACCGGCAGGGCCTCCTCCTTGCCGTAGCAGCGGGCGAAGAGGGGAACCTGGGCCTTGCGCAGGGGCGCCGAGGCGCGGGCGATGGCCGCGGCTTCGGTCTCCCACGTCTCCTCGCCGTCCGTGAGCAGGAGGAGGATCTCCGGGGCCCGGGGGGCGGCCTGGGCTGCCGCCTGGGGGATCCCCCGCCCGAGGCTCGTGCCGGGGGAGCCGATCTCGCCGGGGGTCACGGCCCGGGGGGCGTCGCGCAGGAGCTTGAGGTCGTCGCCGGGGGGCAGGAGGGGGAGGGCGTCCCCGGTGAGCAGGTCCAGGCTGAAGAGGATGCCGGGGTTGGGCTGGGACCAGAGGCGGTCCAGGTCCGCCAGGGCGGCCTCCCAGCGGGTGCGGGTGGCGCCCGCGGGGCCGTCCGCATCCCGGACCCCCATGGAGCGGCTGGCGTCCAGGAGGATGCGCACCGTGAGGCGGGGGGCCTCCGGGGTGCCCCACCGCGGCTCCGCGAGGCCGAGGCCGGCCCCGGCCAGGACGAGGGCCAGGCCCAGCCCCTGGGCGAGGGGGTGCTGGCCCACCACGCGCACCCCCAGGCCCGGCCGGGTCTGGGCCCAGGCGCCCAGCAGGAGGGCGACGGCCGCCAGGGCCAGGGCGGGGGCCAGGAGGGCGGGATGGGTGAAGGTGCCGGGCATCATGGGGCCGCCATCCAGGCCGGCGCGGGCCGGCCGCGCTTGCGGCCCAGGTCCAGCGCCAGGGGGAGGGCCAGAAGGCCCGCGGCCAGGAGGAACCAGCGGGACAGGGGCCGGCCCTCCGTGGGGGCGTCCACCGGGAGCGCCGTCTTTTCCAGGCGGTCGATGGCGGCCATGCTCCGGGCGAGGCCCGCGGGGTCATCGGCCCGGAAGGCCTCGCCGCCCGTGGCCTGGGCGATGGCCTTGAGGGTCTCCGGGTCCGTGTCCACCCGCAGGCTGGCGAAGCCGCCCCCGTCCAGGGGGTAGAGGGCGTCGGTGGCGCCGCCCATGGCGACGGTGTGGATGCGGATGCCGTTGCGCTTGGCCTCCCGGGCGGCCTCGTCCGGGTCCACCCGGCCCCGGTTCTGGGCGCCGTCCGTGAGGAGGAGGATGACCCGGCTGCGGGCCGGGCTGTCCGAAAGGCGGCGGACCGCGGTCATGAGGGCGCTGCCGATGGCGGTGCCGTCGTCCCGGCTCTCCAGCTCCAGGCGCTCCAGGATGGTCCAGAGCCGCACGTGGTCGGCGGTGAGGGGGCACAGGGTGACGGGGTGGGCGCTGAAGAGCACGAGGGCGAAGCGGTCGTCGGGACGCCCCGCGATGAAGAGCTTGAGCAGGCGCCGGGCGGCGTTCCAGCGGTCCTCCTGGGCGCCGCCGTCCAGGGCCTTCATGGAACTGGAGCCGTCCAGGACCACCGCGAAATCCACCACGGGGGCAAGGCCCTTCACGCCCAGGCGCCGCTCGGGCACGGCGGCCGCCACAACGAGCAGGGAGACGATGAGGGCGGGCAGGGTATGGGAGGCCCAGCGGGCCCACCTGCCGGAGGGGCGGGAGCTGGGGATGCCCCAGCGGTAGCTGGTGCGGACGGCCAGCCAGATCCCCGGCAGCAACAGGAGGAGGAGCCAGGGGTAGCGGACCTCGAGGGTCATCGGCCCTCCAGGGAGGTGAGGAGGGTCAGGAGGGCGGGGAAGGCGGGTTGGGTGCCGGAAAACCGGGCAGCATCCAGGGCCCGGACCCAGGCGGCCCAAGGCTCAAGCCGACGTGCGGCGAAGTCCTCGGCCCCCCAGCCCAGGGCCTGCTCGCCCAGGTGGGCGGCCAGCAGCGCCCGGCCCGCCGCGTGGGCCGCGTCCAGGCGGGCGCGCTCCCCGGTGGGGGGCGGGTAGGCGTGGGTGAAGGCCCGCCTCGCCTGGCGCAGGCGGCGGGCGGCAGAGCCCTTGCGGTGATGGGCCCAGCCGGCCCAGACGGCGGCGGCGAGGGGCAGGAGGAGGAGGCTCGACCAGGCCCAGGGGAAGGGCACGTAGGGCAGGATGTCCTCCCGGCCCCCGCCCACCGCGACCCAGGGGTCGCCGAAGGGCACGGTGCGGGGCACGGGAATCCGCAGTTCGGGGGTGAGCCGGCCGTCGCCCAGGTCCATGGGCCGGATGACCGCCAGGCCGGGTCCCAGGGGCTGCACGGTGATGCGCCAGCCGCGGCCGTCCTTGAGGGGGTCCATGCCGCGCACGGCCAGGGGGCGCAGGCGCTCCTCGCCGGGGCGCGGCAGGGGCGGCGCGCCCGGGTCCTCCTCGCGCAGTTCGAGGACGCTCAGCCTGCCCATGGGCAGCTCGGCGGGGGCCTTCCAGACGGGGGCGCCCATCAGGCCCCTCCCGTGCGGAGCCAGGTGCCCAGGCGCGTCACCGGATCCTCCATGATGTTCCAGTGCTGCAGCTCCACCGTGGCCGGGAAGCCGGGGTCGGGCCAGTTGGGCATGTGGCGGTAGTGGGGCTGCTCGGGCCGGAACCAGATCACCCGGTGGCGGGCCGCGATGGGCTTGATGAGGGGCCCGAGGCCCTGGAGGCCCGCGCCGTTGCTGAGGATCCACAGGCGGTGGCCGCGGCCGCGCTCGCCCCAGTGCCCCAGGGCCTCCTGCCAGGAGGCTTCGGTGGGGATGGCGGGACCGCGCTGGGCCAGGGCCTCCAGGAGGTGGAGGCCGGCCACCCGGCCCCGGCGCGGGGCGAGGCGGAGCGCGGGGGTGTCCGCGTCCCCGGGCACCAGGAGGCCCAGGCGGTCCTTGCCGGCGGCGGTGGTGGCCTGGGCGGCGCCCGCGATCTCCAGGGCCCAGCGGATGGGGCTGACCGGATCCCCGAGGAACATGCTGGGGGAGGGATCCACCACGAGCCACACGATGAGTTCGCGGCTCGACTGGAAGGTCTTGATGATGGGCTCGCCGGTGCGGGCGGTGAGGGGCCAGTTGATGGCCCGGGGGTCGTCGCCGGGCACGTAGGGCCGGTTCTCCACGAAGGTCAGGCCCGCGCCCTTCACCTTGGACACGTGCAGGCCCTCGGTGCCCCCGCGCAGGACACGGCGGAGCCGCAGCGGCAGACGCCGCAGCCGGGACACGAACCGCTGCCAACCCTTGGGGGCCATGCCACCATCCTACCGGAGCCCGGGCCGGACGGGCCTGGTCTTCCTGGGCCGATCATGCGACCGGGGCGGCGCGATCATGGAGATCGCGCCGCCCCGGCTCCGGGAGGATGCGGACTAGGCCTTGACCTTGTCCTTCTTGAGGTACTTCTCGAGGATCAGGCCGACCTCGCCGGGGGTGACGGGCCCGTGGACCTGGTCGTCGATCATCACGACGGGGGCCAGGCCGCAGGTGCCCAGGCAGCGGGTGCTCTCCAGGCTGAACATGCCGTCCTTCGTGGTCTCGCCGAAGGCGATGCCCAGGTTGTCCATGAGGCGCTGGCTGATCTTGTCGGCGCCCTTCACGTAGCAGGCGGTGCCGAGGCAGACGTTGATCATGTGCTTGCCGCGCGGCTGGAGGCGGAAGTAGTGGTAGAAGGTCGCGACCCCGGTGACCTTGGCCAGGGGGATCTGGGCCAGCTGGGCCACGGCTTCCATCGTCTCGGGGCTGAGCCAGCCGTTCTCGGCCTGCACCATGTGCAGGATGGCGATGAGGTGGCTTTCGGCGTGGGTCTGGCCCTTCAGGCTGGCGATGAATTCCACGACCTTCGCGGGCAGGGCGGCTTCGGCAGCAGCCTTGATGGCCGGCCAGTTGTCGGTGTTCACGGTGGCGCTCACTTGATCCCCCTGGGCATCCGGGCGTGGTAGTGGGTGTGGAGCAGCGCGTGGGCCTTCTCCCCGTTGGGTTCGCCGAGGAACTCCTGGTAGAGGTGCTCGATGGCGGGGTTCTCATGGGAGCGGCGCAGCTGCTTGTCGTGGTCGATCTGGTAGAGGGCCTTCGCGCGGAGCTTGGGCAGCTGGGGATCCAGCACGTCCATGTCGAAGGGGGGGTAGGGCTGGCCGCCGCCGGCGACGCAGCCGCCAGGGCAGGCCATGATCTCGATCAGGTGGTACTGCTTGCCGCCGGACTTCACCGCCTCGAGGAGGGTCTTGGCGTTGGTGAGGCCGTTGCTGACCGCGATGTTGATCTCCTTGCCGTCGAGGGTGAGGGTGGCCTCCTTGATGCCGGTGACGCCGCGGACGTCCTCGAAGACCAGGGGGCCGAGCTCGTCGCCCGTCAGCTTGACGGCGGCGGTGCGCAGGGCGGCCTCCATCACGCCGCCGGTGGCGCCGAAGATATCGGCCGCGCCGGAGGAGATGCCCAGGGGACGGTCGAATTCACCGTCGGGCAGGTTCTGGAAGTCGATGCCGTAGCTCTTGATCATCCAGGCCAGTTCGCGGGTGGTGAGCACCGCGTCGGTGTAGGGGGTGCCGTCCTCCATGGCGTGCTCGGGGCGGGCGGCCTCGAACTTCTTGGCCACGCAGGGCATGATGGCGACCATGTAGACCTGGTCGGGACGCAGGCCCTTCTTCTCCGCGTAGTGGGTCTTGCTGAGCGTGCTGAGCATGCTCATGGGGGACTTGCAGGTGGAGGTGAAGGGGATCATCTCGGGGTAGAACTTCTCGAGGAAGCTCACCCAGCCCGGGGAGCAGGACGTCAGCAGGGGCAGGGGGCCCTCGCCGCTCATGCGGCGGAGGAACTCGTTGGCCTCCTCGATGATGGTGAGGTCG
Organism: Mesoterricola sediminis; assembly: GCF_030295425.1. Classification (NCBI taxonomy): domain Bacteria; kingdom Pseudomonadati; phylum Acidobacteriota; class Holophagae; order Holophagales; family Holophagaceae; genus Mesoterricola; species Mesoterricola sediminis. The sequence goes on from NZ_AP027081.1 coordinate 1,509,273, forward strand.
GCGCCGAAGTTGGTGTCGAAGACGGCGTCGAAGCCCAGGCGGCGCAGGGCCGTGATGAGCTTGCCGGTGACCGGGGTGCCGATGGGCATCCCGAAGCACTCGCCGATGGCCGCGCGGATGGAGGGGGCGGGCTGGACGACGATGTGCTTGACGTCGCGGGGAAGGGCCAGGGCCTGCCAGACGCGCTCGGTGTGGTCCTTCTCGAGGAAGGCGGCGGTGGGGCAGACGTTGATGCACTGCCCGCACTGGATGCAGGCGGAGTCGTCCATTTTCCCGAGGTTGGCGGGGCCGACGACGGTCTCGAAGCCGCGGCCGTGCTGGCTGAGGTTGTGGACGCCCTGGACCTCCTTGCAGACGCGGATGCAGCGGCCGCAGAGGATGCACTTCTCGGGGGTGCGGACGACGGACTCGCTGGCGTCGTCGATGGGGAAGCGCTTGCGCTTGCCCTCGAAGAGCCGCTCGCGGACGCCGAGGCGGTAGGCCTGCTTCTGGAGCTCGCAGATGCCGTCGCGGTCGCAGGTCTGGCAATCCATCGGGTGGTTGTCCAGGAGCAGTTCCACGATGTCGCGCCGGGCCTGGCGGATCTCGGGGCTGTTGGTCTGGACTTTCATGCCTTCCCAGACTTCATGGCTGCAGGCGGTGAGGAAGCTGGAGAAGCCCTCCACCTGGACGACGCAGATGCGGCAGGAGCCTTCAAGGCTCAGTTTGGGGTGGTAGCAGAGGCGGGGGATGTGGATGCCCAGCTTCTCGGCGGCCTTGAGCACGGTGGTGCCCTTGGGCACCTGCACCGTCTCGCTGTCGATCGTGAGGGTGATCATGGTCTCGGTCATGGTCGAATCCTGTGCTTGTCGGGGGTCAGACGCGCTCGACGGCGTCGAAGCGGCAGACTTCGAAGCACTGGCCGCACTTCACGCAGCGCTCCTGGTCGATGACGTGGGCGGTCTTGCGCTGGCCGGAGATGCATTCCACCGGGCAATTGCGGGCGCAGACGGTGCATCCGATGCAGGTCTCGGGGTCGATCTGGTAGCGGATGAGGGCGACGCACTTCTTGGCCTTGCACTTCTTGTCCACGATGTGCTCGACGAACTCGTCCCTGAACCCCTTGAGGCTGCTGAGGATCGGGTTCGGCGCGGCGCGGCCGAGCCCGCAGAGGGCGGTCTGCTGGCAGAGCCTGGCGAGGCGCTCGAGCTTGTCGAGGTCGCCGAGCTCGGCGCGGCCGGAGGTGATCTTCTCCAGGATCTCCAGCATGCGGGTCGTGCCCTCGCGGCAGGGGGTGCACTTGCCGCAGGACTCCTCCTGGGTGAAGGAGAGGTAGAACTTGGAGAGGTCGACCATGCAGTCGTCCTCGCTGAGGACGATCATGCCGCCGGAGCCCATGATGGAGCCGGCCTTGGCCAGGGGGCCGAAGTCCACTTCCATGTCGGCCTGGGCCGCGGGGATGAAGCCGCCGGCGGGGCCGCCGGTCTGGATGGCCTTCAGGGCCTTGTCGTCCTTGACGCCGCCGCCGATGTTGAACACGACCTTGGAGAGGGGGGTGCCGAGGGGCACTTCCACCAGGCCGGTCTCCTTGACGTTGCCGGCCAGGGCGAACACCTTGGTGCCGCCGGATTCGGCCGTGCCCTGGTTGGCGAACCACTCGCCGCCATAGTTGATGATGGCGCTGATGTTGGCGAAGGTCTCGACGTTGTTGATGCAGGTGGGCTTGCCCCACAGGCCGCGGACCACGGGGTAGGGGGGCCGGACCTTGGGCTGGCCGCGCTTGCCCTCGATGGAGCGGATGAGGGCCGTCTCCTCGCCGCAGACGAAGGCGCCGGCGCCGAGGCGGATCTCCAGGTCGAAGTCCCAGCCGGACTCCATGATGTTCTTGCCGAGGAGGCCGGCCTCACGGCAGGCGTCCAGGGCCTTCTGGATGCGCTTGATGGCCAGGGGGTATTCGGCGCGGATGTAGTAGAAGCCGTGCTGGGCCCCGATCGCGAAGGCGGCGATGATCATGCCCTCGACGATGTTGTAGGGGTCGGACTCGAGCATCCCGCGGTCCATGAACGCGCCCGGATCGCCCTCGTCGCCGTTGCAGATGAGGTAGCGGGTCTTCTCCTCCTGGTCGTGGGCCATCTGCCACTTCTTGCCGGTGAGGAAGCCGCCGCCGCCGCGGCCCCGGAGCCGGGCCTTCAGGACCTCGTTGATGACCCACTGGGGATCGTTCTTGCCGAGGGAGGTGGCCAGGGCCTGGAACCCGCCGTGGCGCACGTACTCGACGAGGCTCTCGGGATCCACGATGCCGCTGTTGCGCATCGCGATGCGGTTCTGGTGGTTGAAGAAGTGGATGTCGCCGTAGGTCTGGTAGAAGTCCTGGGTGATGGGCTTCTCGGGGGCGCGCAGGCGCTCCACGACCTCACCCTTGCGGGCGTGCATCTCGAGCATGTCGTCCAGGTCCTGCTCGGTGGCGATGCGGTAGAAGACCTGGTCGGGGTTGACGAGGACGTGGGTGCACTTGCCTTCCGTCTCGTCGCTGCAGGCGCCGAAGCAGCGCACGTGGCTCGTCTTCACGCGGCCCTCGGGAAGGCCGGCTTCCTTGAGCTTGCGGTCGAAGGCGTGCTTCAGGGTCTGGCCCGTGGTGCAGCGGCGGCCGTAGCAGAAGATGAACTCCAGCTCGGCGACGTTGTCCAGGGATCCGTCCAGCGCGTGCTCCGGAAGGGGTTCGCCCTTCTGGATGTGGCTGCTGAAGATCTTGTGGACGAGGGCCCGGTCCACCCGCTCGTACTTGACGGGCATCTTGCCGGGCATGGTGATCCCGACGATGGGCTCCTTGCTGCAGCGGCCCGTGCATCCCGTCTGGTGGATGATGATGTCGTCCCGTCCCGAGGCCTGGATGTGCTTCTGGAACTCGTCCAGGGCCTCGAGGGAACCGGCCGCGTGTTCGCACGTGGCCGAGCCGATCTGGATTTTGATGCGGTTCGCGTCGCCGCTTTCAGCAAGCGCCGCGTGGGCACGTGCTTTCAGCTTTTCGAAGAAGGCCGCCACCTGGTTCGCCATTGCGTGCTCCGAGAGACTTGGGCTGGATGCGGTTTGCCAAGCCCTAGTTTAGGGAAAAACAAAATCGATATAAAAATATCGAATTTAACTACACCTTTTGAGCGAAAAGCTGACCCATCTGGTACACAATCACGTCCCTCGTGACGCGATGGGGTCAAGCCGCCAGGGATGCACGGCCCGCCAGGCTCGTCGTCCTTGCCGGTGAAAAAGGCGCGGCAGGTCGACCACGCAATCAAGGTAGCGGCTCAATCGATCTTTGGCGTTGATCTATATCACAGCTTTTACCAGCGCATGCGCGCCCGGTACACAAGGGTGGCCGAGCCCTCGGCGGGAACCGTCACGCAGAAGCGGGCAAGGCCGCTGTTCTCTTTCTTGTACTCGTGGCTGGTCGTAACGATTTCCCAATCCCCGGGCAGGCTCTCCAGCACGTTCACCGCGACCGCCTCCTTCTTGGCGTTCTTCAGGTCCACCTGGAAGGCCGCCTCGAAGACCCGCTTGGCGGCGCCCTGGGCGCCCAGGGACTTGAAGTCGGTCTGCCGGCGGGTGGCCGTCACATCGAAGGCATCGCCCAGCTTGAGGCGGATCGTCTCGTTGCGGGGCGTATGGTCGATCGTGTCCTCGCCCACGAACTGGGGCCGGCCCTGGCTGTCCCGCTTGTAGACGCGCACGACGCCCTTGGGCAGGGGCATGCCCATGCGGGCCGCCTCCCGGTTCTCGAACTCCATGAAGACCGCCACCTTGAGCCGATCGGCCACGTCCTCCCGCCGGGAGGTGAACCAGTACGAATCCCCCCGCAGGACGTACTCCTTGCGCACGGGCACCCCCTGGGCGGTGAGGAGGGCGACCTGCTTGGTCTGGTTCTCCTTCAGGGTGGTGGGACGGTCCAAGGTGTAAAGGTGGTATTCGAAGAGGCTCTCCTCGGCCATGGCCGGCGCCTTCGCGGCCGGGGCGGCGGCAAAGCGCATGGACATGTCGGCGCGCGCCTGGACGGGTGCCCGGTGGACGTCCCCGGCCACCAGCTGCAGGGTCGCGTCCGGATAGTCGGCGCCGCTCTGGTTGGTGAGGGTCACCCAGCCGCTCAGGTCCAGCGTCTTCTCGTCCGGGGCCAGGTTGGCCACGTAGTCGGCCCGCCAGGAAAGGCCGCCCGTCAGGTAGCTCAGCTCCAGGCCCTGGGCCCGCTCCCGGGGCGAGTGCAGGTTCAGGACCAGGGTGGGCCGGGCCCGCAGGGTCTCGGGGACGCCGGGGAAGACGATGCGCCCGGGGACGGAAGTCTCGATGCGGTCGGCGAACTTGAGGACGACCCCGTTGTTGGTGGCCAGCACCTCGGCCTCCTCCCGGGCCTCGCGGGCGCCGGCGCCGTCCGGGTTGGGACGCTGGGAGACGACGGTGACGCGACGGCCCACGTACTTCTCCAGGAGCTTGGCCGGGGTCAGCAGGTCGAAGTCGAAGTTCTGCTCGTTGATCCAGAAATCCTTGGCTTCGGTGAGGTTCCGGAGGAGGGCCGTCTCGGGCCGGATCTGGGCCGACACCTCGGCGAAGGCCAGGTCCAGGTCGCCCTTGGGGAGCCGGACCTCGCGCTGGTCCTTCACCAGGGCCAGGTTGTCGTTGTAGATGGTCACGGCCAGGGCCTGGCGGTCCTTCCGGGTCGTGACGGTCTCGCCGCCCCCGGCGGCGAGGACGCAGGGCAGGGTGGCCAGGGCGAGGAGGCGCATGGGAACTCCCGGGGTGGGAGGCCAGTATACGTCAGCGCAGGGTGATCACCGTGGCGCCGGCGCCGCCCTGGGCCTGGGGGGCGTCCTCCACGCGGGCGATGCCGGGGTGGCCCTTGAGGGCCTCCCGGACGGCGGCCTTCAGGCGGCCGGTCCCGTGGCCGTGGACGATGCGGATGAACTTCTGCCCCGCCGCCAGGCTCGCCTCCACGAACCGGTGGATCTCGGTGTCCACGTCGTCGGAGGCGCGGCCGATGAGATTGATCTCGGACTGGATGGCGTCCTCCCCCCCGCGGAAGCGGACGTGGCCCTTGCGGGGGGCGCCCTCGCCCAGGCTGCCGCGGTGGATGGCCTCCAGCTCCCCGGCCCTGGCCTCCAGCCTCCGGCCCTGGGGGGTCTCCAGGACGACCCGGTCGCCCTTCAGGCTCGCGACCCGCCCCTCCACGCCGAGTCCCCGGTGGCGGGCGAAGCCGCCTTCCTTGAGGACGGGCGCGTCCTGGGCGCGGGGGACCGGGGCGCCCGCCTTCAGCTCGGTGCGGGCGATCTGCTCCATGGTCCGCACCCGCTCCCGGGCCTCGGTGCCCACCCGGTCCGCGTTGAGGTCGGCGGAGGCGGCCTTCTGCTTCTCCTTCAGCTCCCGCACCAGCCGCTTCGATTCGTGGTCGATGAAATCCAGCACCCGCTGGACCTTCTCGGCGGAGTCGCGTTGGAACTTCTCCTGCTGGGCCCGGAGGGTCTCCTCCCGGGCGGCCAGGATGCGGCGGTCCTTCTCCAGGCGCGCGGCGAGGTCGCGGAGGGCCTCGGACTCCTCCTGGAGGCGGACCCGGTCGGCCTCCAGCTGGCGGAGGAACTCCCGCCAGTCCTGCTCCCGGCGTCCCAGGACCTTCTCGGCGTGGTCGAGGATGAAGCGGGGCAGGCCCAGCTTGGCGGCGATGGTGAGGGCCCGGCTCTGGCCCGGCATGCCCACCATGAGGCGGTAGGTGGGGGCCAGGCGCTCCTCGTCGAACTGGACCGAGGCGTTCTGGAAGCGCGGGTGGCGGAGGGCCCACTGGCTGATCTCGCCCAGGTGGGTGGAACAGAGCACCCAGCACTGGCGCTTGGAGAGGGCCTGCAGCAGGGCGATGCCCAGGGCGGCGCCCTCCTTGGGATCCGTGCCCGTGCCCAGCTCGTCCAGGAGCACCAGGCCGCCCGTCTTGGCCTGGCCGACGATGCGCTTCAGGTGCAGGACGTGGCTGGAGAAGGTGGACAGGCTCCCGATGAGGGTCTGGTGGTCGCCGATGTCGGCGTGCAGCGTGGCCAGCTCGGGCACCTCGGTGCCGGGCCGCGCGGGGATCGCGCATCCGGCCCGGGCCAGCGCGGTCAGCAGGCCCACGGTCTTCAGGACCACCGTCTTGCCGCCGGTGTTGGAGCCCGAGATGATGACGCCGGGCCGCTCCCGGTCCAGGGCGAGGGTGAGGGGGACGGCCTCGTGCCCCAGCGCGTCCAGCCCGAGGGCGTCGCGGACGTTGGGGAGGAGCAGGGGATGGCGCGCGTCCTCCAGGTGGAGGCGGTCGTGGCCGAGGCCCGGCAGGGTGCCGTCGCAGAGGGAGGCCCAGCGGAGCAGGGCCAGGGCCTCGTCGGCCTCCGCCTGGAACTGGTGCCAGCGCTCGAAGTCGAAGCGCCGGGCCCGGAGGCTCTCCAGGAGGTCCCGCAGGAAGGCCTGGACCGCCTGGGTGTACTCCCGGTCGGCCTCCACGTGGTCGTTGTTCATCGACACGGCCTCGAAGGGCTCCACGAAGACCGTGGCCCCGCTGCTGGACCGGTCCAGCACGAGCCCGGGCACCATGCCCCGGCGCTCGTTGCGAACGGGCAGGCAGAATCGCCCGTTCCGTTCGACGATGTTGAATTCCTGGAAGGCCTCCGGGAAGTCCCGCAGGATCCGGGACAGGCGGTTCTGGATGGCCTGGAAGCAGCGCTGGCGGGCCCGGTGGAGCTCGGCGAGGCCCGGGACCCGCATGGGATCCAGCTGGCCGTCGTCCGTGAAGCAGCGCCCCAGGTGATCGGCCACCGCGCCCGGGTCGGGGAGGAGGTCGGCGGTGACCTGGAGGCGGTCGATGCCCAGTTCGGTGCCTTCGGGGGCGGCCTGGTCCGCGGGCCAGTCCAGCGCGCGGATGGTGCGCAGGAGGGTGGCGAGGGAGGCGAGGCCCGTCCGGAGCTGGCGCCAATGCTCGGGCAGGGGCCAGCCCGCCGGGTTCAGGATCTCGTCCAGGGCCTCATCGAAGGCCGAGACCGGCAGGGCGGCGGGGTCGGAGGCCCAGGTGGGCCCCAGTTCAATCTGCCGCAGGCGGCGCAGGCCGCAGCGGCCGTCCCATGGATGCATTCGGCCGAGCTCCCGCCGCCCCGCCCGGGTGCGGGCGCCCCCCGCCACGAGGGCGGCCAGGGCGGGGAATTCGACGGCTTCGAGTTCGGAGTGGAAGGGATGGGGCTTCATGGGTGCACGAAAAAGGCCCGCCGGGGCGGGCCTTCTCAGTCTACCGCGTTTCAGGGCATCAGCCCATGAGGCGGCGCTCCTGGGCCAGGCGCTTGAGGGTCTTCTTCCCGGTATCCGCTTCGCGGATACGCGGGACCCCTCCCCTGAGCGGCCACGAAAAAGGCCCGCCGTGAGGCGGGCCTTCTTCGTGGCTCGGAAGGGCATCAGCCCATGAGCCTCCGTTCCTGGGCCAGGCGCTTGAGGGTCTTCTTACGGGCGGCGAGCATCTTCCGCTTCCGCTTCGCGCTGGGCTTCTCGTAGTGCTGACGCTTCTTCAGCTCGGAGAGGATTCCGGACTTCTCGCACTTGCGCTTGAAGCGGCGCAGGGCATTTTCGAACGTCTCGTCTTCCTTGATTTTGACCAGTGGCATGCGGGGACACCTCCTTTCGCCGTGGAATCGCGCTGGAAATCGGCAGGGCCGAGTCCAGGGCCGTCTTCCAGGCTACCACCGGATGGCACCCCTGGCCAGCCTTCGTTTCGGGCGGGTGGTCCTGGCGGGCCGCCCCTGGCTATAATCCAGAGTCTCACGAGAAATTATGAATCCTTCCCTGCTCCTCATCGTGGATGGCGAATCCTTCCGGACCCCGGACGTGTCCACCGTCCTGGGGGGCCAGGGCTGGCGCGTGGTCTGGGTCCAGGGGGTCTTCGGCTTCCCCCCCGGGGCCGAGGACCTGGTGCCGGACGTGGTCCTGCTCGACCCGGCGGTGCTCACCTCGCGGGGGGCGGAGCTGGTGCGGGATTTGTGCGCGCGCAAGCCGGGCCTGCCCCTGGTGGTCCTGGGCGACGCCGGGGACGAGGCCGGCTGGGCGGAGCGGCTGGGCCTGGGCGCCCACCCCTTCCACCGGCTCGGCCGGGATGCCTCCATCCAGGCCTGGCCGGCCACGCTCCAGTCCTGCCTCGAGGGATTCGGGACGGGGGCCGCGAAACTCACGGCCGAGGACATCTTCGGCGACATCCTGGCCGAGATCGAATCCCCCCTTCCGGCCGCCGTCCGGAGCGGATCCCTGCCGGAGCTGGAATTCCTGGAATCGACCCAGGTCTCCGACCCCGGCCAGGAGCCGGCCGCCCCGGAACCGCCGCCCCCTCCGGTCCCCCCGCCGCCACCCCCCGTCCCGGCCCCGTCGGCCCAGGACCCGGGCCTGGAGGAGTTCGGCAACTACTACCTGCTCGAGAAGGTGGCCGTCGGCGGCATGGCCGAGCTGTTCAAGGCCCGCCAGCGCGGCGTCCACGACTTCGAGAAGATCGTGGCCATCAAGCGGATCCTGCCCCACCTCTCGGACAACGACGAATTCGTCCGGATGTTCATCGACGAGGCCAAGCTCGCGGCCCAGCTCACGCACCCGAACATCGCCCAGATCTTCGACCTGGGCAAGGCCATGGGCTTCTACTACATCGCCATGGAGTTCGTGGACGGCCGGGACCTGCGGAGCCTCCTGAGGAAGGTCCGCGACTACCGCCTTCCCGTGCCCGAGCCCATCGCCGCCGCCATCACCATGAAGGTGGCGAGCGCCCTGGACTACGCCCACCGCAAGCGGGGCATCAACGACAAGGACCTCAAGCTGGTCCACCGGGACATCAGCCCCCAGAACATCCTCATCTCCTATGAGGGCGCGGTGAAGCTCGTGGACTTCGGCATCGCCAAGGCCGCGACCAAGAGCACCCAGACCATGGCCGGCGCCCTGAAGGGCAAGCTCCTCTACATGAGCCCCGAGCAGGCCCTGGGCCAGGCCCTGGACGGCCGGTCCGATATCTATTCCTTGGGCCTGGTGCTCTTCGAGCTCCTTACCGGGGAGCGGTGCTTCCAGGCCGACAGCGAACTGGGGGTGCTCGAGAAGGTCCGCATGGGCAAGGTCCAGGAGCTGCGCGCCGTGAACCCGGGCGTGTCCACCGAGATGGCGTCCATCGTGGGCAAGGCCCTCCAGCGGGACCCCGACCACCGGTACCTCTCCGCGCGCTTCCTGGAGCGGGACCTGAAGAGCTTCCTGACCCGCACCGACAGCGAGCCCACGGAACACGACGTGGCCGAATACGTCAATGCGGTCCTCAAGGGCTCCCGGGCCGACCTGGAGGCCCTCCTGACCCTCCGCTATCCGCGGCCGGAGCCCGCCCCGACCGCCTCCGGCGCCACCTCCGCGGGAACCGCCGGGACCGCCCCGGGGCTCCGCCCCGCGGCCCAGGCCCCGGGAGCATCGTCCCCGTCCATCCGGCCCGCGGCCCCGGCGGCCCCTCCCGCCCGGCCCGCGCCCCCGCCGAGGCCGAGCCCGGTCCTCCCGCCCCCGGCCCTGGCCCCGGAGCCCCGGAGCCAGCCCTACTGGCTCATCCCCGTCGTCATCGCCCTCATCGCGGGCATCGCCTGGGTCGCCTTCCGCGCCTTCAGCTGAGACCGGATCGCCAACCGCCCGGGTTCCCGGTATCCTGGAACCATCCCCGCCGACATGATGTCTCTTCCGGAGTTGATATGGATCTCAGCAAAGACCAGCAGCAGTTCTACGAGCAGGCCCGGGAGCGCTGCCGGCAGGACGTGGAGCAGATGAACAACACCATCCGCGTGGAGTGGGCCCGGCTGAACGACGAGATCAAGCGCGTGCAGGAGCTGATCCAGACCCTGGAGCTCCGCAAGCAGACCATCGCCCAGATCTACGCCTCCAGCAGCGAGATGCTCGGTCTCGAGAACGACCTCGACGTCTCCCCGGCCATCCAGGACGGCGGCGAGGACTCCGCCGAGGAACTGGGCGTCGGCGAGATCGACCTGTAGTCCCGGGCGCAGCCCCGGTCCGGACCCCGCATGCCGGGGTCCTTTTGCAAGGAGAGGATCGTTGGCCAGCGCGGATCACCAGGGAAGCCCCGGCAACCGCCGCTTCGCGGCCATGGCGGGGGCCTTCTTCCTGGGGGTCTTCAACGACAACTTCTACAAGCAGGCCGTGCTGGTGCTCGCCGTCGCCGCGGGCAGGACCGATCTGCAGGGCCTGGCGGTGACCGTCTTCACCCTGCCGTACCTGGTGTTCGCAGCTCCGGCTGGCTGGGCAGCCGATCGGTTTCCCAAGCGCAATGTGGTCATGGCGGCCAAGGTCGCCGAGGTGGCCGCCATGGTGGCCGGGGCCCTGGGCCTCCTCCTCGGCCGGTGGGGCCTCACCCTCACCATGCTCGCCACGATGGGGACCCAGGCGGCCTTCATGAGCCCCGCGGTGAACGGGTCCATCCCGGAGATCTACCCGGAGGACCGGGTCACCTGGGCCAACGGCATCCTCCGGATGGTGGTGACGATCGGGATCCTGGCCGGCATCGCCTTCGCCGGGATCGCCCTGGACCGGCCGGGAACCGGCCTGTGGGGCCTGGACCGGGGGCGCCTCTGGGTGGCCGGCGCCGTCCTGGCCGTCGCGGCGGCGGGGCTCCTCGTGAGCCTCGCGGTCGCGCGGCATCCGGCCGCGGACCCCTCGGCGCCCTTCCCCTGGCGGGGCCCAGCGGAGACCCTCCGCGACCTGGCCGCCACCCGGAAGGACCCCCTCCTGGCGGCCACCCTCTGCGCCTCCGTCTTCATCTGGTTCTCCGGGTCCCTCCAGGTGCTGCTCATCAATCCCCTCGGCCTGCAGGAACTGGGGCTCTCCAAATCGCTCACCTCCGGCCTGATCGTGGCCCAGCTCCTGGGGATCGCCGCCGGGGGCCTGGCCAGTCCCGCCCTCGCCCGGGGGCCCAGGTGGCACCGGGTCCTCGCCCCGTCCGGGGCGGCCATGGGCGTGGGCATGCTCCTGGTGCCCTGCCTCCGCCTCCTCCCCGCGGGACTCGCCCTTCCCGGGGCCTTCCTCCTGATGGGCGTGGTGGGCTTTGCCGGCGGCATCTTCCTGATCCCGGTGGAGAGCTTCATCCAGACCCGCCCCGATCCCGCCCGGCGCGGGGCCGTCCTCGCCGCGGCCAACTTCGCCGTCTTCGGGGGCATCCTGCTCTCCGGACCCCTCTCCAACCTGCTCAACGAGCACCTGCGGCCCACCTCCGGCATGGGGCTGGTGGGGGCCCTGGCGGTGGTCCTCAGCCTGGTCCTGGGCGCCGCGGTGCGCCGGGCCTCCTAGGGACGGCCGCCAGAAGATCAGGGCTTTGCAGGGGCAAGGCACGCCTTGGAGGCCTTTACCAGGAGGCCAGGCCCCAGGCTTTTCTGCACCCTCATGGCAGCGGGAAGGATGGCTTCGGTGATATCCCGATGGGGAGGATCGTCGCCCCAGGCTCGCCTTCACCCCTGGGGCGAGGCCGTTCGAATGGCTGCTCGTCCAGGGCGTACCGGGCGCCTACCGCGCCTCGACCGGATCGTCGGGGGTGGTCTCCCGGGGCCCGAGGCGGGTGTCGGGAGGGAACCAGCGGTCCAGGACGGCCAGGTGCCGGGCCACGACCTCCCGCGACATCCAGGCCGCGCGGCTCCGCAGGGGCAGTTCCGCGGTGGACGCCGGCACCCCGGCGGCGTCCAGCCCCATGGCCCTGGCCAGGAAGAGGGCCCGCGGCATGTGGAAGTCGGAGGTCACGACGAGGGCCTGGCGCACCCCGAAGACCGCCTGGGCGCGCCGGAGGCTGTCGTAGGTGCGCCGGCCCGCGAAGTCGCTGACGACGCGATCGACGGGAACGCCCCGCTTGATCAGCCACCGGCGCATGGCCAGGGGTTCGTTGTAGTTGTGGGCCCGGTTGTCCCCGGAGACGAGGATCCACCGGACCTTGCCGTTCCTGAACAGCCAGAGGGCGGTTTCCAGGCGCCCCTCCAGGACGGGGGTCGGTTCCTTGTCGGAATAGATCCCCGCCCCCAGCACGAGGGCGGGACCCGCCACGGAAGGGGCCGATTCCCGGGCAAAATTCCGCGTTCGCGCGGTGGCCGGGAACCAACCGAGAATCCAAAGCAAATCAATGGTAAGGAATACAAGTAAGCTCGCCCACACCCGCCGGCGCGATGCTGAACGGAGAACAATCGAGACAAGCCTTCCCATCGTGAGTGATAGCATAGACCCTTACCCCCCCAGGGGCCCAACGCGAGCGAGAATTAATGAATCATAGAAGCGACCTGCGGTCCTCTTCCGCTACCTCTGTCCGAACCTTGCCCGACGGCGTCCGGCTCGGTCTGGGGGCGGTCCTCCCCGTGGCCTTGTCGCTGGTCGCCACCGGGTGTTTCCGGGCGTCCGGCCTCCAGCGCACCACCGTCGCCGCCGAGGCGATGCCCGAGAACGGGGGCGACCGCGTGACCGGGCTCAAGGCGGCCGCGGGCCCCGGCGACTACTACCTGGGGAACGATTTCATCCAGGTCACCGTGGACGGGACCCGTTTCGGCGACACGGCCCAGATTCCCATCGCCGGCGCCCAGGGCGGCGGCAGCATCGTCGACGCCGGCTACCTGAGCCTGGACACCAGCTACCAGCGCGTGAACATGCCCGCCGACAACCTGGAGCGCCTGACGCCGGTGCTGAACCAGGATCCCGACATCCAGATCGTCATCGACACCTACACGCCCGACACCCACACGGACCCCGCGACCCTGACCATGACCGGCGGGGTCGTCGACAAGTCCCACAAGCTCGCCGGCGCCTCCTGGGACGCCAGCGGCCGGGTCAAGGGCCTCACCGTCAAGCACGTCCTCAGCCTGGGCAAGCTGGACCGGTTCTTCACCCTGAGCACCACCGTCACGAACACCGGCAGCGCCCGCATCGGGGTCCGGAACATCGGCGACAACCTCATCCAGACCGGCGGCGGCGGATTCCAGCTCGCCATCCCGGCGGGGATCGACATCTTCGGGCGCCCCCTGGGCGATGCCAAGCGCTGGGGCGTCGAGATCCCCGGCAGCGACTTCGGCAGCCCCATCGCCACCTCCGTCCAGGCCCCCTCGGCCCTCATGGTGGCCACCGAGCCCGGCGCCACCGTCATGGACTCCCACGCCTCCCTGGGCATCATGCCCCTGGACGCGCCGTCCCTCGCGGTGGCCGCGGACCCCCAGACCCGCCTCAACGCCGTCCGCCCCATCTTCCCCCGGCGCATGGTCGCCGGCAGCCTGCCCCTGGCCCCCGAGGGCCTCGCCGCGGGCGCCTCCCTGACCCACAACCGGCGCCTCTACATCGCCGGCGGTCCCTCCGGCTCCACCACGACGCCCAGCACGACCACGGGCCTCTTCAATCTGATCGCCGTCGCCAAGTACAACAAGGACGACGGGATCTGGCCCCAGGACGCGGCGAACCTCACCTTCACGCTCAGCGGCTCTGCCGTCCGTCAGGGCCCCCTGCCCACCGAGGTGCGGGTGGAGCGGAACGCCGGCTCGGAGACGTCGCCGCTCTGGGTGCCCGAGCGCATCGAGTGGCTGGAGTCGGACGAGAACATCACGAGCCAGACCGGCCTGGCCAGCAGCACCGTCAGCTGCATCCTGCCCCTGGGCACGTACCGCCTGGTGGTGCGGAACGCCCTGGGAGAGCAGACCAAGGCCACGGCCGCCAACCAGAACGATTCGGGGGGCTCCCTCATCAGCCGCCCCATCCGGCTCAGCACCAACCAGATCTTCGTCGTCGGCGGGTCGGACTACCTCTGCCCGGAGGCGGACGAAGTGGTCAGCCCGAACGGGACCGTGGTCGGCTCCAAGTACTCCGGCCACACCTTCACGACGCGCCAGGCCAATGCTCCGACGGCCAGCATCCAGCCCCTCCGCCTGACGTTCAAGGGGACGGGCGATACCGCCGATCCCTGGATGCGCCGCTCGCGGGTCCTGGGCACCTACTATGAGCCCATCCTCAAGGCCGCGGCCATCCCCTCCATCAACGCCCCCGGCCAGGACCAGTACCGGGGCGGCAACGAGATGTTCGGCACGGGCTTCCACAACTACGCCCAGACCACGTACTTCTGGCTGCCCAACGGCACCCTCACCGGCGGCATGACCCAGGAGGGGAACCCGGCGGTGCAGGGCGGCGCCTACCGCGTCTACGGCACCCGGGGGCCCCTGTCCAACCTCGCCTCGCTCGACGTCCTGGCCTATGACGGCCAGTACGACACCAGCCACACCGTGCTCGTGTGGCCCACCACCCTGCCGTCGGGATGGACCTCCTTCGACCTGCCCGGTCCCTCCCAGGCGACCACCGGGGGGTACCTCCCCGGCGAGAAGCTCGCCTCGGCCCTGGCCGAGGGCGTGGGCGTCGTCGCCACCACGGAGGAGGACCTGGCGACGGACGCGAACCGCCTCTACAACGACTTCAAGTGGCAGTTCAACGCCGCCGGCTACGAGGCCCAGTACCTCGCCGCCGTCGGGAACGAGCCCTACGTGGTGGGGGCCCGCACCTCGGTCCTGCCGGGCTGGGGCACCTTCACCGCGCTCTTCACGCCCACGGCGACCCGCTACCGCTACCAGGGCGCCGTCCAGCCCCGCAACTGGTCCCTGGCCGATTTCATCACCCAGGCCCAGGGCAGCTTCACGATCGTCCACCAGCCCCGCGCCGCCTCGGGCCTCTTCACCTTGAAGGGCTTCGACCGCGCCATGCCGGTGGGCCAGGGCGCCAACGCCTGGTGGACGGCGTCGGGCCCGTACGCCCAGGGCGTCCTCAACGGCGCCTTCGACGCCATCGAGCTGCTGAGGGGCGAAGGCTTCGACAAGGCCAATCCCGATCCCTGGTTCCAGCAGTTCAAGCAGGTCCGGGCCGACTGGTTCGCCCTGCTGAACCAGCAGACCCCCGCCAAGTTCACGAAGGCCCTGGGCCTCTCCTACGGCAAGTACAGCGTCGACACCCCCGTGGGCCTGGCGCGGACCTGGCTGAAGGCCACCCCCTCCCTCGTGGTCCCGCCGACCCCCACCGAGGCGCCCACCAAGGACCTGGAGCAGGACCTCTCGTCCGTGCTCTCCGCCCTCAAGGCCGGCGCGGCCGTGGCCTCCACCGGCCCGATGCTGGACGTCACCATCGGCTCCAAGGGCCCCGGCGGCCTCGTCCCCGGGCCCGTCACCACCGCCAGTGTGAAGGTCGACCTCTACAAGAGCGACTGGATGCCGGTCGACGAAGTGCGCATCGTCATGAACGGCCAGGTCGTGGGCACCCACACCCTGCCGGAGTTCGCGGCCGACGCCGCCAATCCGCTCCACTTCACCGCCACCTTCAGCGTGCCCATGCCCACCACGGGCACCGGCGCCTGGATCGTGGTGGAGGCCGGCGTGCCCCTGGGCCAGACCGGCCCCTACGCCGCCGGGACCCCGTGGAACTGGATCATGCGCGGCATCTACCCCATCGCCGTCACCAATCCGATCTTCATCGACGTGACCGGCTCCGGCTACACCCATCCCTGAACGCAGACCATGAGCGAGTGGCTCCCCCAGCGACTTCCCGAGGATGTCGAGGCCGAACGCGCCCTCCTGGCCACGTGCTGCGCGCCCGGGGCCGAGACGGCCGCGGCCGAGATCTCCTTCATCCTCACGGAGGACGACTTCGTCCACCCCGCCCACCGGGTCGTCTTCAAGGCCCTGAAGGCGCTGGTGGAGGGCCAGATCGAGGTCAACTCCCTCACCCTCAAGGACGCCCTCGACCAGGCCGGTGACCTCGCCCGGGTGGGCGGGTTCACGGGCCTCGTGGACCTGCTGTCCGCCGAGGAGGTGGGCCGGCCCCAGGTCCTGGCCGACCTGCTCATCCGGAAGCGCAAGTTCCGTCAGCTCATCCGGTTGGGCGCGCAGCTGGTCCGCCAGTCCGCGGAGGAGGAGGATCCCCCCGACACCCTCGTGGAACAGGCGGCGGCGGACCTCTTCCGGCTGGCCCAGGGCCAGGACCGGCGCGGCCTCGAGCACATCGGGGACGTGGCCCGGGACGCCATGGAGAACATCCTGGACCGCCTGGAGGGCCGCGGCTCCACGGGCCTCCGGACGGGCTTCAGCCGCCTGGACGCGATCACCCAGGGTTTCCAGCCCGGCAACCTGATCATCCTCGCCGCCCGCCCCGGCATCGGCAAGACCGCCCTGGCCCTGAACTGGCTGCTGCGTTCGGCCCTGTACCACGGGGCGCACGCCGCCTTCTTCTCCCTCGAAATGTCCAAGGAGGAGGTGTTCAGCCGCCTCCTGTCCCAGCACGCGGGCATCAACCTCAAGGCCGCCCAGGCGGGAGGCTTCGACGAGGCGACCGAGGCCCGCATCCTCCAGAGCCGGGACGCCCTCCTGGACCTGCCCATCTACATCAACGACCAGGCCGCCATCACCACCCGCGAGATCACGGCCATGGTGGACCGCCACCTGTCCCAGGCCAACCACAAGCTGGACCTGCTGATCGTCGACTACCTGCAGCTGGTGAGCAGCCCCGAGGGCTCCCGGGCCGCGAAGCAGAGCGAGGCCGTGCGCATCGGCGAGATCAGCCGCGGCTTCAAGCTGCTGGCCAAGGACCACGGCATGCCCATCGTCGTGCTCAGCCAGCTCAACCGCGAGGTGGAGCACCGCCAGGGCGGGCGCCCCCAGCTCTCCGACCTGCGCGACTCCGGCGCCATCGAGCAGGACGCCGACATGGTCATGTTCATCCACCGGCGCATGGCGCCCTCGGTGGAGGGGGCCGACGACGACCGCAGCGCGGAGCTGATCATCGCCAAGCACCGCAACGGGCCCGTGGGCTCCGTGGGGCTCTACTTCGAGGGCGAGTTCGCCCGCTACCGAGAGATGGAGCGCAGCACCGATCCCGGGACGGCCTGATGTCCGGCGCCCTTCCGCTCTACCCCCTGACCTCCAAGGTCACCGCCATGCGGGGGGTCGGGCCCGCCTTCGCCGAGGCGCTGGAGGGCGCGGGCATCACCACGGTGAAGGAGCTCCTCTGGTCCCTCCCGTACCGCTACGTGGACCGGGGCAGCCTCCGGAAGATCGCGGAGCTGGACGGGGCCTGGGGCGCCGAGCGGGAGGTGGTGACGGTCCAGGGCGTCCTCAAGGACATCCGCTCCACCACGACCCGGGTGCGCCGCATGGCCCTCACGGAGGCCCTGCTCCAGGACGGCACGGGCACCCTGAGGCTGGTCTGGTTCAACCAGTCCTACCTGGCGAGGGCCCTGAGGCCCGGGGACCGGATCCTGGCCTTCGGCCCGGTCGCGGCCACCCGCACCGGCCTGGAGATGCGCGGCCCGGCCTTCGAGAACCTCGGGAAGGGCGATCCCGAGGACGGCCTCTGGTCGCGGCGCTACCTTCCCCTCTACCGGCGCCTGGGACCCCTCGGCGGCCGGTTCCGGCAGCGGCTGGTGCAGGAGGCCCTGGCCCGGGCCGCGGAGCCCGGCGAATGGCTTCCCCCCGAGCTCACCCGGGGCATCCCCGACACCCTTTCGGCCCTGCGGCTCCTGCACCAGCCCCCCGACGACGCCGACGCCGGCGACCTGGAGGCCCACGCCACCCCCGCCCACCGGCGCCTGGCCTGCGAGGAGCTCTTCGCCTTCGCCCTGGGCGTCTGCATCCGCAAGGCCGGGCGCATGGCGCGGCGCGGCCATGCCGTCCCCACCTCGCCGGAGCTGCGGGAGCGCCTGCGCGCGCTGCTCCCGTTCCGGCTCACGGGCGCCCAGCGCACCGCCTTCAAGGAGATCGTGGACGACCTGACCTCCGGGCGGGTGATGAACCGCCTCCTCCAGGGGGACGTGGGCAGCGGCAAGACCCTCGTGGCCTTCCTGGCCCTGGCCATGGTCGCCGAGACGGGAGGGCAGGGGGCCCTCCTGGTGCCCACGGAGGTCCTGGCCCGCCAGCACGCGGCCACCTTCCGCCGGCTCCTGGGGGACGGCGCGGACCGGATGGAGCTCCTGCTGGGCCCCATGAAGGCCGCCGAGAAGCGCAAGGCCCTGGCCCGCATCGCCTCCGGGGAGGCCTCCTACGTGGTGGGGACCCACGCCCTCTTCCAGGAGTCCGTCGCCTTCCAGCGCCTCCAGCTCGTGGTCGTCGACGAACAGCACCGCTTCGGGGTGCGCCAGCGGGAGGCCATCAAGGAGAAGGGCCTCGACCCGCACTGGCTCGTCATGAGCGCCACGCCCATCCCCCGCAGCCTGGCCCTGGCCCTGTTCGGGGACCTGGAGCAGTCGGTCCTCGACGAGCTGCCGCCGGGGCGCCAGCCCATCACGACCCGCCTCGTGGCCCCCGACGACGCGGAAGCGGCCTGGGACCGGGTGGAGCGGGAACTGGAGGCCGGACGCCAGGCCTTCGTCATCAGCCCCGCCATCGATCCCCAGGACGAGGCCAAGGTGCCCCTGCGGGACATCCAGGCCATGGAGGCCCTCCTGCGGGCCCGCTTCCCGGACGCGCCCCTGGCCATCGTCCACGGCCGCCTCAAGGCCGACGAACTGGCCGCGCGCATGGAGGCCTTCGTGAAGGGCGAGGCCCGCCTCCTCCTGGCCACCACGGTGGTGGAGGTCGGCGTGGACGTCCCCAACGCCACCGTGATGGTGGTGGACCACGCCGAGCGCTTCGGCCTCAGCCAGCTCCACCAGCTCCGCGGCCGGGTGGGCCGGGGCAGCCACCGCAGCCACTTCATCATGCTCTCGGCCAGCGAGACGGAGCGCCTGCGGGTGCTCACGGAGACCCAGGACGGCTTCCGGATCGCCCAGAAGGATCTGGAGCTGCGCGGGCCGGGCGAGTTCTTCGGGACGCGCCAGGCCGGCCTCCCCCGGTTCCAGGCCGCCGACCTCGTGCGGGACCGCCTCCTCCTCCAGAAGTGCCGCGAGGCCGCCGAGAAGGCCCTGGCCCGCGGCCTCGGCGAGGCCCAGCGCGACTGGCTGCGCCAGGAACAGGCCCGCCTGCGGCTGGCGGAGATCAGCTAGGCTGTGTTCGGAATCTATAGATTAGATAAATAGTTAACTTGTACTCATACGTAAAGGCTCGTACACCACGAATTTTCCTGGGGTAACGATGCCGAGAAGTTTCCTGACCGATGCCATGTGGGCAAAGCTTGAACCGCTCCTTCCGCCAGAGCGTGGAGGGATGGGGCGATCCCGTCACCCCAACCGTCCCATGGTGGAGGCGATCCTGTGGAGGCACAGGACTGGGGCGCCGTGGAGGGACCTGCCGGAGGAATTGGACGAAGCCGCTTCGCGGCAGGGGTGATCAGCGTCCGTCCAGCCTGATCGTCCAATAAGGCTTGCGGGATCTACAGCTTGCAGTCCCCATGGATGTGGCGGTGTTACAGCACCAGCCCCACATTCATGGAGGACTGCAATGGCGGTCAGTTTATCTCTGTCCCGGTTCGCCGGGGACCTTCAAATGGCGAACCGCGCCCATAAGACGATCCAGCAGTACGTCGCATCGGTGAGGCGTTTCGAGGAATTCCTTGGCCACGACCCATGCGACGCCAGCCAGGAATCGGTGCGGCGGTGGGTGGACGTCCTCCGGCAGCAGGCCATCGGAGCCTCCCGGCTGGCCCTCCACTACTCAGCCTTGAAGTTCCTCTATGCCCGGACCCTGGGCCAGCCCGAGAAGGTGGCCTGGATCACCGTCCCCAAGGCCAAGGCCCACCTGCCTTCCACCTTGAGCCAGGCTGAGGTTGCGCGGCTGCTGGACGGGTTCACCACCACGAAATACCGCACCTTCTTCACTCTGGTCTACGCCACCGGCCTGCGGATCAACGAGGCCTGCCGGCTCGAGACCCGGGACATCGACGCCATGCAGCAGGTGATCCACGTCCGCGATGGAAAGGGCGGCAAGGACCGGATGGTGCCCATGGGGGCCAAGCTCTACCGGGCGCTGCGGACCTACTACAAGCACATGCAGCCCCCGAAGCCTTGGCTGTTCGCCTCCAAGTCGGGAGGGCCCCTCTGCGCGGACACCGCCCGGCGCGCCCTCCTTTGCGCAGCGGCCGTCTCCGGCATCGGCAAGTTCGTGAACCCCCACCTTCTGCGCCACGCGTTCGCGACCCACCTGCTGGAGAGCGGCGAGGACCTGCGCAAGATCCAGGTGGTCCTGGGCCACGCCAGCATCACCTCCACCCAGATCTACACCCAGGTGGCGCCAGGCCAGATCGCCGCCGTGCGAAGCCCTCTGGAGGACCTGCCGGAGTAGGGCGGTGGGGTTCACCCGACCCCGTTTCGACATCGCCGACATCGTCCGCCTCCACCGCGACGCCCTGGAAAGCCGGGTTGCCTTGAACCGGCAGCAGCGCCGCGTCCTCACGGCCATCGGCCAATGCCGCACCGCGGCCCTGGGCGGGCACAAGGAGGTCTGCGAGCACGGTGACTTCGAGCGGATCGCCTACAACTCCTGCCGGGACCGGCACTGCCCCAAGTGCCAGGCCCTGGCCCAGGAACGCTGGCTCGACAAGGAGACCCAGCGCCTCCTGGACGTGCCCCACTTCCACCTGGTGTTCACCCTCCCGGCGGAACTGCGGTTCCTGGCCCGGCAGTATCCGGCCAAGTTCTACGGCGCCCTGTTCCGGGCAGCGACGAAGACCCTCCTGAAGCTGTTCCGGAGCCGACTGAAGGCCATTCCCGGCCTGCTGCTGGTGCTGCACACCTGGACCCGGGAGTTGACCTTCCACCCCCACCTCCATGTGCTGGTCACCGCCGGGGGCCTCGCCCTCGACGGCGGAGGCTTCATCCCCAGCGGGAAGAATTACCTGTTCCCGGTGGCCATGATGGGTGAGGTGTTCCGGGCCAAGATGCTCAACGCCCTGGGCCGGCTCCAGGCGAAGGGCGCCTTCCCTGAGGTCCCGAAGGAACTCTACGCCAGTCGGATGGCCACGGTCAGCGATCTGGACTGGGGCGTCCACGCCAAGAAGCCGTTCGGGCACTCCAGCCATGTGGCCGGCTACCTGGCCCGGTACACCCACCGGGTCGGCATCGCCAACTCCCGGCTCCTGGACGTCACCGAGGACCGGGTGACGTTCGCCACCAAGAACGGCAACACTGCAACGGTCCACCCCGTGGAGTTCCTCGAGCGCCTGGTCCAGCACGTCCTCCCCCCGGGCTTCCACAAGATCCGTCATGCCGGCCTCTACGGCTCCCTCCAGGCTGGCGGCCTTCTGGAGAAGGCCAGGGCCATCGTCGGGACCTGCAAGAAGCCCCGGAAGGATCCATCCGACCTGGAACGGGTGGAACGCGAATCCCAGACCTGCCCGGTCTGCGGCGGGGCCCTCCGTCGGACACCCCTGCCCGCCACCATCCGCGCACCGCCCGAGGACGATCCATGCTGACCGTCCCCACAACGCCCATGACATCAACTCCCGGCCTGCCCGGTTGGGGTGGCTGGACCGGGGTCTGCCTGCACCTCAGCATCCCGCCGGGAACGGTGATCCCGAAGGGCGGATCTGAGCCCCACGGAACGATCCAGGGAGCCATCGGGTCCCCTCCCGGGCTCCGACCCATTTCGAAATCCCCATAGCCCGGTTGCGCCGGCCCCCTGCCGCTACGGGCCTGTCCAAGAACGTAAGATCGGGCTGCGCGTCAGCGCGCCGGTCAAGGCGTACGCTCGTGTTCCTGCGAGCCCGATTTACTAACTATTTGGACCTTGGACAAGCGTGTACACGCGATTTGAGGCCTGGACCAAGCGCGGCGTGTGGCAAAGGATCCTGGAGTTCCTGCGCAAGGAAGCCGACCTGGAGTGGGTCATGCCGGATGGCACCATCCTTCGCGCTCATCAACCTTCAGCAGGCAAAAGGGGGGGCTCTGGAACCAGGCGCTCGGACGATCTCGGGGTGGATGCTCGACCAAGATCCATTTGATCTGCGATGCCCACGGTAATCCTTTGGATTTCCTGGTCACTCCGGGGCAAGCCCATGGAAGCCGGTCTGCTGAAGGATTGCTGTGCGGTTGGCAGGCAGAGTACGTGTTCGGAGATCGGGCCTACGATGGGAACCCGGTAAGGAAGGCGATCGAGGCCATGGGTGCGACAGCCGTCATCCCACCTCATCCCCGGCGCAAGAATCCGGCGGCCTGGGACTCACACCTATACAAGGCCCGCCATGCCATCGAGCATGGGTTCGCCAAGCTCAAACAGTTCAGGGCGCTGGCCACCAGGTTCGACAAAACGGCGCGAAGTTTCTCAGCC
Source organism: Mesoterricola sediminis (assembly GCF_030295425.1). Lineage (NCBI taxonomy): Bacteria > Pseudomonadati > Acidobacteriota > Holophagae > Holophagales > Holophagaceae > Mesoterricola > Mesoterricola sediminis. The sequence continues at coordinate 1,531,484 of NZ_AP027081.1, forward strand.
CAGGTGGCTTTGGCCTGCATCGTGATCTGGCTGAGGCTATGAGCGGAGGGTGACAAGCGTTCCGGATCCTCATTGATCCTATGAAACGCGGAGGCGCGGAGGATCTCGCAGAGGGTCGCGGAGGAAAGCGCTCCTGGAACCTGCCACCTCCCAATGACACGTCCCAACGGGAGGCGTGATGGGAAGGCATTGGGGAGAGGTCGACGGGGAGGATCATCCGCACAAGGAGATCACCCAGGCCATCATCGGGGAGGCCATCGAGATCCAGAAGGCTCTGGGGCACGGACTCCTGGAAGATCCCTACAAGGTCTGTCTGGCGCACTCCCTGAGACTGGCCGGCCATAAGGTGAAGCGGGAGGTTTTCCTGGATATCGATTGGAGGGGGCTTGTGGGCTTGATCCTTTCTCCGCGAGCCTCAGCGAGATCCTCCGCGCCTCCGCGTTCCAATAGGATGCTGCGAATGCGCGGCGCCATCAGGCACTGCAGCACAGACTCACTATTCCAGCTCCTCCATGCTCCGGCACGGATGGGTATTAGCCATTACTATCCTGGATTACGAACACACCCTAGCGCAGGTGGATCCGGTGCTTCGATCTGACTACACTGGCCGATCAGGTAGCCAGGCTCCGGGAGCTGCGGAGGCGCGCCGCGACGCGGTCCACGAAGGTCTCGGGGACGAGGCCGGAGATGTCGCCGCCCATGCTCCCCACCTCCCGGACCATGCGGCTGCTGACGACGCTGTACTCCTCCTTGGGCATGAGGAACACCGTCTCCAGGTCCGCGTTGAGCTTGCGGTTCATGAGGGCCATCTGGAACTCGTACTCGAAGTCGGAGAAGGCCCGGACGCCCCGGATGATGAAGTGGGCGTCCTGCTGGCGGGCGAAATCCACGAGGAGGCCGTTGAAGGAGGCCACTTCGACGTGGGGCAGGTCCCGGGTCAGCTCCTCGAGCATGGCGACCCGCTCGGCCACGGTGAAGCAGGCCTGCTTGGCGGGATTGTGGAGCACCCCGACGATGAGCCTGTCCACGAGCTTGTCCGCGCGCATGATCAGGTCCCGATGCCCGAGGGTGGGGGGATCGAAGGAACCAGGGTAGATGGCCGTGCGCAAGGGGGCTCCTGAAGGCGACCTCCTAGTTTAGACTTCTCCCATGGATAACGCGCGCCTTTCCGTCGGTTTGCTCTTCGGGGGAGAGAGCCCCGAGCACGAGGTGAGCATCGTCTCCGCCCGCAGCATCGCGGCCCACCTCGATCCCGCCCGCTACGACGTCATTCCCATGGGCATCGCCCGCAACGGCGTGTGGGTGCTCACGGGCGACCCCTTCGCGCGCCTCGCCGCGGGGGAGCAGCCGGAGCGGGGGCCCCACCCCTTCCTGCCCTTCGAACGCGGCGCGGAGGCCACGCCCCTGCCCGATGTCTTCTTCAACGCCATCCACGGCGCCGGCGGCGAGGACGGCCAGCTCCAGGGCTTCCTGGAACCCCTGGGCCGCCCCTACACGGGCGCCGGCCTCCTGGCCATGGCCGCCGGCCTGGACAAGTGGATCACCAAGCGCATCTGGGAATCCGAGGGCCTGCCGGTGGTGCCCTACCGGGGCCTCACGGAAGAGGGCTGGGCCCGGGACCGGGAGGGCGCCTTGGCGAGCATCCAGCCTCTCGGCCTGCCCCTCTTCGTGAAGCCCGCCAACCTGGGCTCCAGCATCGGCATCGAGAAGGTCAAGCGCTTCGAGGACCTGGCGCCGGCCCTGGACCGGGCCTTCCGCTTCGATCGCCGGGTGCTCGTGGAGCAGGGCCTGGAGGTGCGGGAACTGGAGGTGGCGGTGCTCGGCGGGGACGATCCCTTCGTGAGCGTCGTCGGCGAGGTGCTGCCCGCGGGCGAATTCTACGATTTCCAGGACAAGTACCTGGACGGCCGCAGCACCACCCGCATTCCCGCGGACCTGCCCGCCGGGCTCCAGGACCAGGTGCGCGCCTCCGCCGCGGCGGCCTACCGGGCGCTGGACGCGTACGGCATGGCCCGGGTGGACTTCTTCGTCGATCGTCCGACTGGGCGTTTGTTCCTCAACGAGGTGAACTTCATCCCGGGGTTCACCAGCATCTCCATGTATCCCAAGATGATGGAGGCCAGCGGCGTGCCCTACCCGGAGCTCCTGACCCGGCTGATCGACCTAGCGATCAAGCGCTTCCAGCAGCGGGCGGCCAAGGTCCGGACCTTCCAGAGCGGCAGCTCCTGGTTCGAGCAGCCTTGAGAAGTCCATCGAACGGCCTATCCTGGTAGGACCGGACAAGGACGGGTCATGAGCGCCATTTCAGCAGCGATCTCGGGCGTGGGCGTCGGCAGCCAGGGCGTCGCCGTGGCGGCCGGCAACGTCGCCAACCTGAATTCGGACGGCTACCGGGCCCGGCGCCTCCAGCAGGCGGACCTGGCCCAGGGCGGGGTGCGGGCCACGGGCCTCACCGAGAGCCAGGAACCCCTGGCGCCCGGGGGCTCCAACGTGGACCTGGCCACCGAGGCCGTGGCCCTCAAGACGGACGGGGTCGCCTACAAGGCCAACCTGAAGGTGATCCAGGCCGAGCAGGAGATGCTGGGCACCGCGCTGGACATGAAGGCCTGAAGCCCTCATCCTCGGAGGATGCGGCGCAATTCAATGGCGATGGTCACGGTGGCCCTGATGGGGTTCGCCTCCGGCCTGCCCCTCTTCCTCACCGGCTTCACCCTCAAGGCCTGGCTCACGGACGCGGGCCTGGACCTGAAGGCCATTGGGCTCTTCGGGCTGATCGTGCAGCCCTATGCCCTCAAGTTCCTCTGGGCGCCGGTCCTGGACCGCTTCCTGCCGCCGTTCCTGGGGCGCCGCCGGGGCTGGATGGTGATCACCCAGGCGGCCCTGGCCCTGCTGCTGGCGGCCATGGCGGCCTCGGACCCCCGCGCGGGGGCCGGGCGCATCGCCCTGCTGGGGTTCCTCGTCGCCTTCGCCTCCGCGAGCCAGGACATCGTCGTCGACGCCTGGCGGCGGGAGGCCTTCGCGGGGCCCGACCTCGGCCTGGCCAACGCCGTCCATATCGGGGCCTACCGGGTGGCCATGCTCGTCAGCGGCGCCGGCGCCCTCATCCTGGCGGAGAAGACGGGATGGCGGGCCACGTACCTGGCCATGGCCGGGCTCATGGCCGCGGGCTCCCTGGGGAGCTTCCTGGCCTGGTCCACGGACGGCAGCGTCCAGCCCCCCCGGACCCTGCGGGAGGCGGTGGTCGAGCCGCTCCGGCAGCTCCTGGGCCGCCCCGCCATCGGCGAGGTCCTGGCCTTCTGCCTCCTCTACAAGATCGGGGACCAGCTCGCGGACGCCATGACGGCCCCCTTCCTCCTGCGGGGGATGGGCTTCACCAAGCTCCAGATCGGGGCCACCACGAAGACGGTGGGCATGGTGTGCATCATCCTGGGCGGGATCCTGGGCGGCCTCCTCATGAAGAAGCTGAGCCTGAAGCGGGCCCTCCTGGTCTTCGGGCTCCTCCAGGCGGGCTCCGTGCTGGCCTTCTGGGCCCTGTCCCGCCTCGGGCCGCGGCTCGCGGTCCTCACCGGGGCCCTGGCCCTGGAGAACCTCAGCTTCGGCATGGGCACGGCGGCCTTCGCGACCTTCATCATGCTCCTGTGCGACCGGCGCTTCACGGCGACCCAGTACGCCCTCCTCTCCAGCCTCCTGGCCTTCGCCCGGGGCTACCTGACGGCCCCCGCGGGCTGGTTCGCGGACAAGTTCGGGTGGTCGGGCTACTTCCTGGCCTGCGCCCTCGCGGCCATCCCGGGCCTCCTCCTGCTCTCCCGGTTCGACCGGTGGGGCGTCGAGGAGGAGCGGGCCTGAAGGGAAGACGGGCGCCCGCGCCCGGCCGGGCCTACAATGCACCCCGGAAGGCCGCCAGGGGGGAACCATGTTCGAATCCGCCGAGCTGGGCCACGCGATCGACAAGGCCGCGTACGAGCAGGAGATCCCAGGGCTCCGGGAGGCCCTCCTGGACGCCCAGTACGACCTGGTGGCCTCCAAGGCCTTCCCGGTGATCCTCGTCATCGGCGGCGTCGACGGGGCGGGGAAGAGCGCCACCGTGGCGGCCCTCAACGAGTGGATGGACCCGCGGCACATCCGGACCCACGGCCTCTCCGATCCCTCCGACGAGGAGCTGGAGCGCCCCCACATGTGGCGCTTCTGGCGGCAGTTGCCCCCCAAGGGGCGGATGGGCATCTTCGACGGCAGCTGGTACACCTGGCCCATCGTCGAGCGCGCCTACGGCCGCATCAAGGAGGCCCGCCTGGACCAGTCGCTGGAGCAGGTCCGGCGCTTCGAGCAGATGCTCATCGACGAGGGGGCCCTGGTGCTGAAGTTCTGGATGCACCTGAGCCGGGACGCCCAGAAGAAGCGCCTGAAGAAGCTGGAGGCGGACCCCCTCACCCGCTGGCGGGTCACGGACCGCGACTGGAAGCACTTCGCCATGTACGACACGTTCCGGGCCGTCGCCGAGCGCGCCCTCCGCAGCACCAGCACCGCGGGCGCCCCCTGGACGGTGATCGAGGCCACGGACCCCCGCTACCAGAAGCTGGCCGTGGGCCGGATCCTCCTGGAGCGCCTCCGGGCGAGGCTGGACGGGCCCGCGCCGGCGCCGGCCCCCGTGGCGGCCCCGCCCGTCGCCGCCGGCCTCGACGGGCGCAATGTCCTCCGGAGCCTCGACCTCACCCAGCGCCTGCCGAAGGAGTCCTACGAGCGGGAGCTGGAGACCTGGCAGGGCCGGCTCAACCTCCTGACCCGCCACAAGGCCTTCCGGGACCACAGCGTCATCCTGGTCTTCGAGGGGTCCGACGCCGCCGGCAAGGGGGGCGGTATCCGTCGCGTCACCCAGGCCCTGGACCTGCGCCTCTGCGAGATCACCCCCATCGCAGCCCCCACGGAGGAGGAGCGCGCCCAGCCCTACCTCTGGCGCTTCTGGCGCCACGTGCCCCGGAAGGGGCGCTTCCAGATCTTCGACCGCAGCTGGTACGGCCGGGTCCTGGTGGAGCGGGTGGAGGGCTTCTGCGCGGAGGCAGACTGGATGCGGGCCTATGGCGAGATCAACGACTTCGAGGACCAGCTCGTCCGCAGCGGCGCCATCCTGGCCAAGTTCTGGCTCGCCATCAGCCCGGAGGAGCAGCTCCGGCGCTTCCAGGCGCGGCAGGAGAGCCGCTTCAAGCGGTTCAAGATCACCGACGAGGACTGGCGGAACCGCGACAAGTGGCCGGCCTACGAAGCCGCGGTGTGCGACATGCTCGACCGCACCTCCACGGAGATCGCCCCCTGGACCCTCGTGGAAAGCGAGGACAAGGCCTTCGGCCGCATCAAGATCCTCCGGACCCTCTGCGCGCGCCTGGAGGCCGTCCTCTGAGCTCCGGAGCTGCGCCCGGGCCGGAAATGAAGCTAGAATGCCCCGTGTCCCTCACGCATCCCCCCCTCTCGTGGTTGATCCTCGGCCTGCCCCTGGTCTTCGTGCTGGTGGGCCTGGTCGTGTCCTTCCGCCGGTGGCGGGGGATGAAACGGCACCCGGCCCAGGACCCCGAGAGCCTCCTCCTGGGCGCCGTCTCCCAGAGCCTGCAGGAGCGGGGCCGCCTCGCCGCGTCCCTCGGCGAACTGCGCACCGTCCACGAGCGGCTCCTGGACGCCCTCCCCTTCGGCATTCTCTGGGTGGACCTCAAGGGCCAGGTGGCCGCCATCAACGCCGAGGGCCGGGCCATCCTGGGCGTCAAGGCCGGCGTGGTGGGCCTGGACGCGGCCTTCGTGCTGGAGCCCTTCCCCTGGATCCTGGAGGGCCTGGCCCAGCCCCCCGGCCCCGCGTGGCGGGCCGATGGCGGCGGGCGGCGCTGGCAGCTCCGGCGCATCCAGGTGCCCGACATCGTGGGCTCCCTCCTGCAGTTCGAGGACATCACGGAGCGGGAGGCCGGCGAGCGCCGTCAGCAGCTGCGGGAGCGCTTCGCCGAACTGGGCGAGATGACCGCGGGCGTCGCCCACCAGCTCAAGAACGGCCTAGCCGTCCTCAAGGGGCACGGCCAGCTGCTGGACCGGGCCGGCCACCACGACACGGCCCAGGACCTCCTGGAGGAGGTCCAGTCCCTGGAGCGCCTCGCCCAGCGCTTCCTCCTGTGGGCCAAGCCCCTGGAGCCGCGCATCGCCCCCGTGCGGCTGGAGGAGATCGCCTCCCAGGCCGCCATGGAGGTGCACCGCCGCCCCGCCTTCCAGGACCGGACCCTGACCGTGGAAGGGGAGGGGCGCGCCGACGCCGATCCCATGCTCCTGCACCAGGCCCTGGTGAACCTGGTGGAGAACGCCTGCCAGGCCACCCCGCCGGGCCGGCGGGTGCGGGTGCAGGTGGTCCCGGGGCAGATCGCCATCCTGGACGAGGGCCCCGGCTTCGACCCCGGCGACCTGGCCCGCATGCTGCGCCCCTTCGAGAGCGGCCGCCCCGAGGGCACGGGCCTGGGCCTGCCCCTGGCCCTGAAGTGGCTGAACGCCACCGGCGCCGACCTCGTGTTCAGCCTCCGCCCCGAAGGCGGAACCCGGGTCGACGTCCGCCTCTAGAGGGGCCGGCGGCCTTCCAGGGCGCGGTCGAGGGTGAGGTCGTCCGCGTATTCCAGGTCGCTGCCGATGGGCAGGCCGAGGCCGATGCGGGTGGTGCGGATGCCCAGGGGCTCCAGGATGCGGGCCAGCCAGGCGGCGGTGGCCTCGCCCTCCAGGGTGGGGTTGGTGGCCAGGACGATCTCCTGGACCCGGCCGTCCTCCAGGCGCCGGAGGAGCTCCCGGACCCGGAGCTGGTCGGGCCCGATGCCCTTCAGGGGGGAGATGAGGCCGCCCAGCACGTGGTAGCGGCCCCGGAAGTGCCCGCTCCGCTCGAAGGTGAGCACGTTGCTGGCTTCGGCGACCACAACGAGGGTGCGGGGATCGCGCTGGGGGTCCTCGCAGACGGCGCAGACGGGGCGGTCCGTGAAGGAGCCGCAGGTGGCGCAGAAGCCCACGGAGCTGGCGGCGTGCCGGAGCAGGTCGCCCAGGTGCTCCATGGCCCCCGGCCCCTCCTTGAGGAGGTGGAGGGCCATGCGCTGGGCGGACTTGGAACCGACCCCCGGCAGCTTCTGGAGGGCCTCGACCACCGCTTCCAGGGGGGCCGGGAGCTTCATGTCAGAAGCCCAGGCCCGGGATCTTCAGGCCGCCGGTGAGGCCGCCGGTGATCTTGCCCATGGCCTCGTCGGCCTTGGCGGAGGCGTCCTTGAAGGCGGCGAGGACGAGGTCCTCCAGCATGCTGGGGTCCTCGGGGTCCATGGCCTCCTTGGCGATGGAGATGCCGACGAGCTCCTTGGCGCCGTTGAGGGTGACCTTGACCATGGCGCCGCCGGCGGTGCCTTCGGCCCTGAGATTGGCCTGGGCCTCCTGCAGCTTGGACTGCATGGCCTGGGCCTGCTTCATGAGGAATCGCATGTCCATGGTGGGCTCCTACTCGGAAGGTTTCCGGCTGGTCTTGGGCAGGTGGAGGTGGGGCATGTGAAGGTGCGCCCGGCGCAGGCGCCGGGCCACGGCGAGCATGACGACGTAGCCCACGGGGAGCGCCAGGAGGCACAGGGCGAAGCCCCCGGTGAGGTAGGGCACGAGGATGGGCTTCAGCATGCAGAAGATGCCGTCCAGGCCCTCCCGGCTCACGAAGCTGCGCCAGGTGATCTCGTGCCACCGGATCCCGGACAGGTCCAGGCGGGAGCCCCGGCCCAGCAGGAGGTTGCCCGCGAGGGCGCTGGCCGTGGCGATGGGGACCATCGTCCAGGGGTTGTTCACGAAGGCGGCGATGAGCATCACGGGCCGGTGGAGGCGCCGCGACAGGAAGCAGGCCAGGAGCACGATGGCGGTGTGGAGGCCCAGCAGGGGATTGAACGCCACCGACAGCCCGATGGCGAAGCTCAGGGCGATCTGCTCGGGGCTCATCTCCGGGTGGAGGATGTGGCCCTTCAGCCTGGTCCAGAGGCCCTTCGGCGGCGGGGCGCCGGCGGGCGCTTCCTGGTCAGGGGTGTCGGTCATCGGATCCTTGGGCGGGTGCGAAGTGGTCGAAGGCGCGGTCCGGAAGGGGCCGCAGGCTTCCTCCATCATAATGGAGAACCGGCGCTTCTCCAGCGGGGGCCGCCGTGCCCACCCGCAGGAGGGGGATGCCCAGGCGCCGCTCCAGCTCCGCCTGGGGCAGGGCGGCCGCGAAGCACCGGGCGTAGTCCTCGCCCCCCTCCACCGCGTCCGCGTCCAGGCCCGGGGCCAGGATCACGGAAAGCCCGGAGGCGGTGGCCAGGTTCGCGAGGTCGCGGCTCAGGCCGTCCGAGATGTCCATGCAGGCGTGCACCTCGGGGATGGCTGCCAGACGGGGGCCCAGACCGAGCCGGGGCTGGGGGTCCAGGTGGGCGGCCACGTCCGGATCGGGCACGGCCGGGTCCCAGCCCGCCATCAGCTTGCGGAGCCCCCGCAGGCTCGCGCCCAGGGGCTGGTCCACGTAGATGCCGTCGTCCGCTTCCACCGTATCCCGGCGCAGCCACCGGGCCACGGAGCCGAAGGCCGTGATGCCCAGGCCCAGGCCCGAGGCTCGCCCGACCGTGTCTCCGCCCAGGACGGGAACCGACCAGGCGTGTGAAGCCGCGGCGAGGCCGTCCAGGAAGGCCTCGACCCAGGCGGGCGCCAGGTCCCGGCCCAGGGCCAGGGTGAGGGTGAAGCCCAGGAAGGTCGCCCCGCTGGCGTCCAGGTCGGACAGGTTCACGGCCAGGAGCTTGCGCCCGAGCAGGGCGGGGGGATGCCAGGCGCGGGAGAAGTGCTGGCCGTCCTCCATGAGGTCGGTGGTCACCAGCAGGCGCTGGCCCGGAAGGGGCGGGGGCACCGCCCCGCAGTCGTCCACCAGCTCCCGCCCTCCGGGAAACCGATCGCGGATCCGGGCGATCACGGACAATTCCGAAAGGGACACGGCGCCTCCTGGGCTAACCATAGCCCAACGAAGGGTCAGGGCCAACCCGGAGGCAATCGGTCACAAACGACCTAGGCGTCCGCCTTTCGAGATGCTAGGTTTGAAGGAGCGCAACCTGGTGGGGCCGAGGCCCCTGTTGAGGAGATACCCATGGCCATCACGAAGGTTTGGATCGAAGAAGGCTGCATCGTGTGCAACGCCTGCGACGCCGAGTGCCCCGACGTCTTCCTGGTCACCGACACCACCTGCGTCGTCAAGGACGATGTGACCTTCCCCATCGAGGGCGACCTGGAAGGCCAGGTCGAGGCCGCCGCCGCCGGCTGCCCCGTCGAAGTCATCAAGTTCGAGAAGTAGTCCAGCCCAGGCCGGACACGGAAAGGGCGCCCCGCGAGGGGCGCCCTTTCCGTGTACCGGGGAGGGCGGCCATGGCATCGCGCGTCCGGGACGCGCGGATGGCTCGGCCGGACTCCTAGCTTTCCCGGAGGCCGACGTTGACCTCGAAGTCCCCGAACTCGGTGGAGAAGGGGATGGCGATGCAGGGGACATCGCCGCTGCGGCTGATCTTGTGGCCGACGCCGATGACGACGGTGGGGATCGAGATGTTCAGCTGGTGGCCGTCCTGGATGAGGCTGCGCCGGGCGTCGCCGACCACGATGTTGCCGATCTCGCCGATGGCGTCCTCGACGTTCTTGTTCATGTCCTTGATCTCCTCCATCAGCATGTTGGAGGCGATCCTGCAGGCCAGGGCCGCGGGCATGCTGATGATGATGGAGCCGGAGGTCTCGCCGGTGAGCCCGATGATGGCCGAGACGTCGTACGTGGTGATCAGGTCCTCCTTCAGCTCCAGCCCGGTCTTTTCGGCCTGGATCCCGGCCATCATGTCGAGGCTGCGAAGGGTGGACTCGATGAAAGGATTGATGAATGCGACGTTCATGGGGCGGCGGCCTCTTGGGTAGTCATCATTATTTCACTTGTCAAGGTTGGCACAACCAGATTATTTCCAGCGGTCCCCGTGGGCGGTGGGGTTTCGGCCCGGGAATGGGATAATGTAGGATTCGGAGTCAAACCCATGCTGGATCGCCTGCAAGCCGAACTCAAGGCCGCCATGCTCGCCAAGGACGCCCCCCGCACGGGGGTCCTGCGCATGGCCCTGGCCGCCTACAAGAACGAAGCCGTCGCCAAGGGCCTGAGCCCCCAGGGGGTCCTCACCGAGGCCGACGCGCTGGCCGTGATCAAGCGCCTGGTGAAGAGCCGCGAGGACAGCGTGGAGCAGTTCACCCGGGGCGGCTACCCGGAGCGGGCCGCGGCGGAGGCCGCCGAGATCGAGGTGCTCCGGACCTTCCTCCCGGCCATGCTGGAGGGCCCCGCCCTGGAAGCCGCCGTCCGCCAGGCCATCCAGGACACCGGCGCCCAGAGCCGCAAGGACATGGGCGCCGTGATGAAGGCGCTCCAGGCCCGGCACGGCGGCGCCTTCGACGGCAAGGCCGCCAGCCAGCTCGTGAACGGCCTGTTGGCCTGAACCCCCCATCCCTTCCACTTCGCCGGCCGGGGCGCACTCCGGCGGCCATGAATCGGACATATCCATGAAGCAGAGCAAGGCGCTGATCCAGACCCTCCGGGAGGTGCCCCGGGACGCCGACGTGGTGAGCCAGCAGCTCATGATGCGCTCGGGCATGATCATGAAGCTCGCCGCCGGCATCTACGACTACCTGCCGCTGGCCCTCCGCAGCATCCGCAAGTTCGAGCAGATCGTGCGCGAGGAGTTGGCCAAGGACGGGTGCCAGGAACTCCTCATGCCCACCGTGCAGCCCGCGGAACTCTGGCAGGAGTCCACCCGCTGGAGCTTCTACGGCAAGGAGCTGCTCCGCTTCAAGGACCGCAAGGACGCGGATTTCTGCCTCGGGCCCACCCACGAGGAGGTCATCACGGACATCGTCCGGCGCAACGTGCGCAGCTACAAGCAGCTGCCCATGAACCTCTTCCAGGTCCAGACCAAGTTCCGCGACGAGATCCGCCCCCGCTTCGGCCTCATGCGCGGCCGCGAGTTCATCATGAAGGACGGCTACTCCTTCCACGTGGACGACGCCGACGCGGACCGCGGCTACTGGGAGATGTTCAACGCCTACAAGCGGATCTTCAGCCGCCTCGGCGTCAAGTTCCGCCCGGTGGAGGCCGACAGCGGCGCCATCGGCGGCAGCTTCACCCACGAGTTCCACGTCCTGGCGGGCTCGGGCGAGGACGGCATCCTCAGCTGCGACGCCTGCGAATACACCTCCAACGTCGAGAAGACCGAGGCCCCCCGCGTCGACCCCGTCGACCACGGCGCCGCGTTCCCCCTCCGGCCGGCCCATTTCCAGACGCCGGGCGTCACGGCCATGGAGGAGCAGGCCGCGGCCTTCAAGGACGCCGAGCACGACGGGATGCCCCTGCACCAGACCTCGAAGGTCTACTGGCTCGAGGCGGAGATCCTCACCCCCGGCGAGGCCGAGCCCAGCCGCAGGATCGCCGTCGCCGCCATCCTGCGCGGCGACCACGAGCTCAACCCCGTCAAGGTGAAGAACGCCGTCGGAGCCGCCGATCTCCAGCCCATGCCCGACGCGGAGGACTTCTGCGGGGCCCCCGCGGGCTTCCTGGGGCCCATCCCCCGGCCCGGCACCCGCCACGCCGCGCTCCACGCCGATCCCAAGGACCGCCTGGTCTACCTGGTGGACCGCAGCCTCGAAGGGGCCGTCAACCTCACCTGCGGGGCCAACGAGGCCCCCGGCCACCACTTCGGGTTCGACCCGAAGCGCGACCTCCCCATGGCCCGCTACGCCGACCTCCGCCTGGCGCAGGAGGGCGACCTCTGCCCCCGCTGCGGCAAGGGCCGGTACCAGGCCTTCCGGGGCATCGAGGTGGGCCAGGTGTTCAAGCTGGGCACCAAGTATTCCAAGAGCATGAACTGCGTGTTCGTCGATGAGCAGGGCAAGGAGCGCCCGATGGTCATGGGCTGCTACGGCATCGGCATCACCCGCACCATCGCCGCCTGCATCGAGCAGAACTACGACGCCGACGGCATCGTCTGGCCCTGGCCCGTCGCCCCCTACCAGATCCACCTGCTGGACCTGGATCCCGGCTCCGCCGAGGTGCGCGGCACCGCCGAGAAGCTCGAGGCCGGGCTGGAGGCCGCCGGGTTCGAGGTGCTCCACGACGACCGCGAGGGCATGAGCCCTGGGGCCAAGTTCAAGGACGCCGACCTCCTGGGCTTCCCCCTCCGGGTCATGGTGGGCTCCAAGGGCCTCAAGGACGGCGTGGTCGAACTGAAGGACCGCCGCACCAAGGAGGTCCGCAAGGTCGCCCCCGAGGCCCTCGTGGCCGAGGTCATCGCGGCCCGGGACCGCATCCTGGCGGATCTGGCCGTCCAGGGCGGGAGGTGAGGATGGCGGAGGGCCCGGTCTACCTGACCACGTTCATCGAAGGCATCCTGGTCCACGGATCGGCGATGCCCTTCGTGCTCCTCGTGCCCTCCGTCCACACCCCCCACCGGGGCCTGCTCATGCCGCCCCAGGTGCCCTGGTCGCCTGGGTTCCTGCCGCCGGCCCTGCTCCAGGCCCAGATCGACGCCACGTGGAAGATCCCCTTCCGCTTCCACGATCCGTCCCGGCTGCCCGTGGTCTTCGACGAGCGCACCTCGCGGCTGCCCACTCCCTGGCTCCTCCGGCTGGAGGGCCTGGAGGGGCAGCAGCGCCTCTACCTGACCCACCTCCTGCGCACCCGGGCCCCCGAGGACCAGGTGCCCATTCCTCCCGACGGCGGCCAGTGGGTCGGGGAGAAGGCCCTGGCCAGCCTGGACCTCGTGCCGGGCGTGCGGCGCCTCTGCCAGTCCGCCCTGACCCTGGTGAAGGAACTGTCCTAGCAGCCATTCGGGCGGCCTCAACCCGGGGTTGAAGGCGAACCTGCCTTGAGCTTTTCCTCTGCGCCCTGGCGGTGGCTGAGGCCTTCGACTCCGGGTTGATGAGATCCGGTGGGTCGGACGGTTGGGCCAGGCCGGAGGCCCGGGGACAAAGCCTTGCGCCTCCCGGATCGGCTGCCGGTGAAGGCGGCCGCGCCGAAAGGCGGGGGCCGGAAGGGCGGCAGCGGCCCGGGGGGGCTGGGCCCGCCTCCCAGGGGACGTGTTCGATAAAATATTTATGAACCTTTGCCCCGTTCGGTGCATGCATGGGTGAGTCAACCTCCCGGAGCCCGCATGCGTCACCCTTCCCTCCTCCTCGTCGGCGGCCTTGCCAGCCTCTTCCTGCTCGCTTGTGGAGGCACCAACAGCAGCACCATCACCCAAGGGAGCAGTTCGGGCACCTCCGATCCCAATCCGGCGCCTCCCCTCCCGGTTCCCATGGGCACGACCTCGGGCGTCCTCAGTGACAAGGCCACCGGAGCGGCCCTGGCGGGCGTGGTCGTGCGGGCGCTCGGGTCCCAGTCGGACACCCAGTTCGGCATCCCCCTGACCGGCGCCATCCTCGCCGAGGCGACGACCGATGCCGCGGGGGCCTACAAGCTGTCGGGAATCCCGGTGGAAAGGTCCTACCGGGTCGCCGCCATGCCCTTCACGGACGCGGCCTCCTACGACCTGAGCGCCAGCATGGTCATGCAGTTCACCGATGGCCGGCTCATCCGGGTGCAGAACCTCGAGGCCAACTCGACCGACCAGGTCGGCAGCGCCTCCATGGCCATTCCGAGCACCAGTCCCTGGAGCATCACCCTGAGCGCGTACCACGTCGTCGCCTCGGCAACGGGGGGCCAGGAGGGGATCCTGGCGCGCCGGGCCTCGGGCGTGGCGGGCGCCACCCTGACCCTGGACCATCTCCACGCGGGCGATTACGTCTTCCAGGTGCGGAGAACCCAGATGCTGAACGGCGTCGAGTCGGCGTCGGAAACCTGGTTCAAGGGCGCGATCACGGCCGGCCAGACGCTGTCCCTGGACAACCGGGCCGAGGGGATCTTCTAGACGTCGTCAAGGATGCGCGCAGGGGGGCGTGGGCAACCGATCCCCTTCAGCCAGGCCATGGGTCGGTCCGTAGCGGCGGCGGACCCATGGCCTGGCTGAATGCGCGTGAAGCGCGCGTATCCCCGGCGGTCCTGGGCGGCCAGGAAATCCGAGCGGGTCGTAACCCTTGGCCGGGTTCGCGCATGTAGATCCTGCGGCTGGTCCGCGGAGCTTCCATGGTGAATGGCCCCAACGTGCGCATGATGGCCGGGCTTTCGGCCCTCCTCCTCCTGGCCTGCGGCGGCCCGGGGGGGGTCACCGTGGCCGGCGCGATGGCGGGGGGCGGCGGCTTTTCCGTCCTGGAAGGCACGGCCTCGGGGACCGTGCGCGACCCGATGACGGGCCAGGGCCTGCCCGGCGTGCAGGTGTTGGCCCTGGCCCCGGAGCCGCCGGCCCTGGACGGGCGGGTGCGCTTCGGGGAGGTGCTGGGCGCCGGGCTCACCGGTCCCGACGGCGCCTTCGTGATCCCCGGCCTGCCCCTGGACCGGCCCTTCCGGCTCGTGTGTCAGCCGGACCTTCCCGCGCGGGCCTACGCGCAGGCGGCGAGCGGGACCCTCTCCGTGTCCCGGAGCGCGCGCCAGGTCATGGCGGCGCTCACGGCGCGGCCCACGATCCAGCTGGGCGGTCTCCGCCTGGAGCCGGGGCCCTGGGCCTGGTCCACCGGCGAGCTGCGGGTGTACTGGATGGGGGACGACTGGACGGGGGAGGAAGGTCTTTGGATCCGCTCCGCGACCCTGGTGCCGGGCCAGCCCCTCTTCCTGGACCGGCTGCCGGCGGGCGCGTACCGCGCGGTGGTGACCGGTTGCGGCGGGCCGCTGGCGGGGCAGGGGCGGCCGTTCCGCATCCTGGCGGGGGTCGTCACGGTCCTGTAGCCCCTCCGTCCCTGTGGCATGATGCGGGGAGGAGGTTGCCTTGACTTCAGTGCCCGCCCACGGATCCGCCCGGCCTGCCGTCTTCATCGACCGGGACGGCACCCTGAACGAGGAGGTGGGCTACCTCCACCGGCCGGAGGATGTGGTGCTCGTGCCGGGATCGGCCCGGGCCCTGGCCCGGGTCAACGCCCTGGGGATCCCCGTCGTCGTGGTCACCAACCAGGCCGGGATCGGCAAGGGCAAGTACGGCTGGGACGCCTTCCGCGCCGTCAGCGCGCGCGTCGGCGCCCTCCTCGCCGAGGAGGGCGCGCGGGTGGACGCGGTCTACGCGGCGCCGCACCACCCCGACGGGGTGGGCGACTACGCCCACCCGGACCATCCCGACCGCAAGCCCAACCCGGGCATGCTCCTGCGCGCCGCCGAGGAGCTGGGCCTGGACCTGGCCCGGTCCTGGATGATCGGAGACAAGGCCATCGACCTGGGCGCCGCCCGCAACGCCGGGTGCCGCGCCGCCCTGGTGCTCACCGGCTACGGCCGGGGCGTGGACCCGGCCCTGGCCGACCTCGTCGCCGCCGATCTGCCGGAGGCCCTGGACCGCATTCTCGCCCTGGGGTTCGGGGAGGCGCCGTGAGCCTGCTGGCCCCCAAGCGCGCCGCCCTCCTGGTGGTGGGGCTCGCCTTCTTCGCGGACACCCTCGTGTACGCGATGCTCCCGCCCCTCCTGCCGGAGTACGCCCGGCTCCACGGCCTGAGCCAGACCCGGCTCGGGGTGCTCTTCGGGAGCTACGCCGCGGCGCTGCTCCTGTCCTGCCTGCCGCTGGGGGCCTGGTCGGACCGGCGCGGGCGGCGCGGCCCTTTCCTGGGGGGCCTCCTGGCCTTCGGCGGGGCCACCCTCCTCTTCGCCTTCGCGGGGACCTACCCCGTGCTCCTCCTGGCGCGCGTCCTCCAGGGCATCGCGGCCGCCGCCACCTGGGTGGCGGGCCTGTCCATGGTCGCGGACCACTTCCCCGCGGACCAGCGCGGCAAGGCCATGAGCGCCGTCTTCGCCTGCGCGAACCTGGGCATGTTCCTGGGCCCCTCCTTCGCGGGGTGGATGCTGGGCGCCTGGGGCATCCGGGCCGCCTTCCTCGCCACCGCGGGCCTCGCCGTGCTGGACGCCCTCGTGCGGGTGGCGCTCCTGCCGCCCGACCCGGAGCCGCAGCCCTCGGGGCGAGGCTATCTGGGACTCCTCCGGGACGGCACCGTGCGCGCCTTCGCGGGCGTCATGGCCCTGGGGGCGGGCCTGGGCGCCGTGCTGGAGGCGGTGCTCCCCCTCCACCTGGCGCGGAACCTGGGCATGGACGCCCGGGCCATCGGCCTGGCCTTCACCCTCGCCGCCCTGGCCAGCACCTTCACCTCCCCCTTCGTCGGGCACTGGACGGACCGGCGGGGCCCCGGCGAGCCCATCCGCCTGGGCCTCGTCCTGGGCGCCGGGCTCCTCCTGGGGGTGGCCCTCCTCCCGACCCGGGCGGCGGTGTACCTCGCCATGCTGGTCATGGGAAGCACCTGCAGCTGCCTCATGTCCCCCTGCGGCCCCGCCATGGCCGCCCGGGTGGAGCGCCAGGGCGGCACGGACTACGGGTCCGTCTTCTCCCTCCTCAACATCGCCTTCTCCCTGGGGATGATGGCCGGTCCGATCCTGGGCTCGGTCCTGACGGACGCGGTGGGCCTCGGCCGGGCCATGCCCGCCTTGGCGGGGTGCTTCGCGCTCTACCTGGCCGTCCTGGGGCGCGGGGCGAAGGCCGCGTGAGGCGGATTACGTCCGGCCGTTAAACATTTCCCGCCCGGGGCGCACCTCAAGACCGCGCCCTATCGGGCGCTGGAGATGCCGCATGCGCCCTACCGCCCGTTCCCTGGTTCTGCTCCTGCCCCTCCTCGCCCTGCCCGGGCTGGGATGCAAGGGCCACGACAACGCCCCGGGCGTCCAGATGCCCAACCTGAGCCAGCCCGCCCCCGAGCAGGGCACCCTCTCCCTGGCCCTCCGGGCCGAGGGGTCCCGTCCTTCCGCCGGGGCCATGCGCCTCCGGGTGACGGGCGTGGACGTGCGGACCCCCGCGGGGACCTGGGTGCCCGTGAGCGAGGCGGCGCGGCTCCACCAGGTGGACCTGACCGGGGCCGAGGCCACCCCGTGCCTCGCCGCGGCGCCCCTCCCCACCGGCGACTACCGGGCCGTCCGGCTCCGCCTGGGCCCCGCCCACCGCCTCGTGCGCCCCGGCGCCGAAGAGGAGCTGATGGCCCCGGAGACCCTCGTCGTGGAGGGCGCCTGGCGGGTCGAGATGCGGGAGACCAGCCAGCTTGAGCTGGTCGTGGACCCCCGGCGCGCCCTCCAGCGCGGGCGGACCCGCGTCTCCCTGGCCGCGGAAGGCCTGGCCCTCCAGGACGTCACCCGCTACCGGGTGGTGCAGGGGACCCTGCGGGACGCCGGCAACGGCCTGCCCATCGCCGACGCCCGGGTGACCCTCCAGGCCCCCGCCCGGGACCGGGATCACCGGGAGGGGGGCCCCACCGATTGCCGGATCGTGCGGGCCGCCGTGACGGGGCCGGACGGCGCCTTCCGCCTGGACGCGGTGCCGCCGGGCCTGCGCTACCGGGTCGTCGTCCCGCCCACCGCCAGGCACGACCTGGTGCTGGGGGCCGTCTTCGACCTGGGCTCCTCGCCCGTGCCGCCCGTGGACCTGCAGGCCGAGGCCCCGGCCTCCCCCGCCCAGTTCCTGGACCTGCCCAGCCCCGAGGCCTGGAACCTGGAGAGCCTTTCCCATGAGTGGGTCGTCGAGCGCCGGGTGGGGGGCAAGGCCCCCGGCTTCCCCGGGCACGTGCTGGTGGAAGTCGTCCCCCTGCTGGAGGCCCGGCCCCTCCACCTGGGCCCCTATCCCCAGGGGACCTACCGGGTGCGCTTCGTCCAGGGGGCCGCGTTCGGCCCGCAGCAGGACATCCGGGTCGGCGCCCCCCGGTAGGCCTCCCGCGCCCCCGGACCTGCGGCACACTGGGGTGGGCCGCGGGTCCGGAGGCGTCACATGCTGATCGAGAAGAAGGGGCTCATCCCCGCCACCATCCTGAGGCGATACAAGCGCTTCCTGGCCGACGTGGAGCTGGAGGGGGGCGGGACGGCGGTGGCCCACTGCACGAACACCGGCACCATGGCCACCAGCTGGGCGCCGGGGGACCGGGTGCTCCTGGAGGCAAGCCGGAACCCGGACCGGAAACTGCCCTACACCTGGCTGGCCTGCCTGCGGGAGGGGGCCTGGGTGGGGGTCGAGACGGGGATGCCCAACCGGGTGGTGGCCGAGGCGGCGCGCCAGGATCGGCTGCCCGGGCTGCCGGGCCTCCACACCGTGCTCACGGAACGGAAATACGGCCTGGAGGGCAGCCGGATCGATGTCTTGGCCCTGGACGCCGAGGGCCGGCAGGTCTACATCGAGGTCAAGAACACCACCCTGAGGATCGGCACGACCGCTTGCTTCCCCGATGCGGTGAGCACCCGGGGGGCCAAGCACTTGCGGGAACTGCGGGCCGCCGTGGCGCTGGGTCACCGGGCGGCCATCGTCTTCTTCGCGCACCGGGGGGATGTGGATGGCTTCGACGCGGCCAGGGAGATCGACCCGGCCTACGCCGAGGAACTGGCGCGGGCCCGGGAGGGGGGGGTGGAGATCCTGCCCCAGGCGGTGGCCCTGGTGGCCCGGGAGGAGACGGGGGGCTTGTGGAGCCTGGGCTGGGACCTGCCCGGTCTGCTTCCTTGGCGACCGCGGGTGTGAAACGGGCAATGCCCTGGGTACAATCAAGGTTCCGGCACGTTCATTCTTTATCCACATACCTGGGAGCAGCCATGTCAGAGCTGAAGAAGACCCCCCTCAACGAGGTCCACCGCGCCCTCGGCGCCAAGATGGTGGATTTCGGTGGTTGGGACATGCCCGTCCAGTACCCCACGGGCATCATCACCGAGCATCAGGCTGTTCGTTCGAAGGTCGGCCTTTTCGACGTCAGCCACATGGGCGAGATCTGGGTGAAGGGTCCCCAGGCCATGGCCTTCCTGGACTGGCTGACGCCCAACGCCGTCACCAAGCTGGCTGACGGCCAGATCCACTACACCGCCTTCCTGACCGAGCAGGGCACCTTCGTGGACGACCTGCTCCTCCACAAGGTCCACGACAACACCTTCCTGCTCGTGGTCAACGCCTCCAACATCGACAAGGACTTCGCCTGGGTGAAGGCGCACGCCGCCCGCTGGGACGTCACGGTCACCAACGAGAGCGATCACACCGGCCAGGTGGCCCTGCAGGGCCCCGCCTCCCTGGACGTGCTGCAGCCCCTCGTGGACATCGACCTGAGCCAGATCAAGTACTACTGGTTCGCCACGGCCACATTCAAGGGTCTGCCCGTGATGATCGCCCGCACCGGCTACACCGGGGAGGACGGCTTCGAGGTCTACGCCCCCACCGAGGAGACCGTGGGCGTCTGGAACGCCCTCATGGAGAGCGGTAAGGCCCACGGCCTGATCCCCACCGGCCTCGGCTGCCGCAACACGCTGCGCCTGGAGGCCAAGATGGCCCTCTACGGCCACGAGATCGACGACACCACCAACGCCCTCGAGGCCGACCTGGGCTGGATCGTGAAGCTCCAGAAGGGCGACTTCATCGGCCGTGAGGCCCTCGCGAAGATCAAGGAGCAGGGCTTCAGCCGCAAGCTGGTGGGCTTCCGGATGCTCGAGAAGCGCGACATCGCCCGCGACCACATGGACGTCGTCCTGGACGGGAAGAAGGTCGGCTACGTCACCAGCGGCGCCCCCAGCACCACCTGCGGCTTCAACCTCGGCTGCGCCTACGTGCCCGTGAGCCACGCCCCCGTCGGCAGCCGGATCTTCATCGACATCCGCGGCAAGGCCTGCGAGGCCGAAGTCATCCCCACCCCCTTCTACAAGCGTGCCAAGTAGGCCCTTTTCACCCCTGGAGGAACCATGTATCCCGCCGACGTCAAGTACACCAAGAACCACGAGTACCTGAAGCCCCTGGGCGACGGGACCGCGCTGATCGGCATCACCCACTACGCGCAGGAAGCCCTGGGCGACGTGGTGTTCGTCGACATGCCCGAGGTCGGGGCCACCTTCGCCACCGGCGAGGAGTTCGGCACCGTCGAGTCCGTGAAGACGGTCTCCGAGATCTTCATCCCCACCGCCTGCGAGGTGATCGAGGTCAACGGCGAGCTCGAGGGCCACCCCGAGTTCGTGAACGAGGATCCCTACGGCAAGGGCTGGATGCTCAAGGTCAAGGTCGCCGGCGACCTCAACCCCGAGCTCCTGGACGCCAAGGCCTACGAGGCCCTGGTCAGCGCCGAGAGCCACTGAGTGCCGTTCCTGACCCAGGAAGGCCGCAGGCGCGTCCGTGACCGGATCGCGGCCCTCCTCGTCGCGGGGGCGCTGGGGACGATCGTCCCCGGCGCCTTCGCGTCCGCATTGTCCGCGCCGCCCCGGACCGCCGCCAAGGGCCGTCCCGACGTCGCGCGCCTGAAATCCCTCATCGAGCAGGGCGAGAACGCCCTGGCCGAGAAGGACTGGGACGGCGCCTACAACCGGGCCGAAGAGGCCGAGGTGATGGTCGCCGACTGGTCCGACGAGGACCTCGCCTCCCCGGAGGTGGCGGCCCTCCTGGCCCGCCTGCAGGAGCTGGAGCAGCACCTGCCCGACAGCGAGCAGGGTCCCGAGGGCGCCGATCCCGGCCTCAAGGATGCCGCCGAGGTGGTGCCCCTGTCGGGCGAGGCGCTGCGCGCGGAGCTGGAGCAGGTGCGCCAGGCCGAAAGCGGCGTCACCTACGATTTCCCCATCGACCTCAACGAGAAGGTCCTCGCCTGGGTCCACGCCTTCACCCACGAGAAGCGCGGGTTCATGGAGCGCACGCTCACCCGCGCCACCCAGTGGCTCCCGATGGCCCGGCAGATCTTCGCGGAGGAGGGCATCCCCCAGGACCTGGCCTACCTCGCGGTCATCGAGTCCGGCTTCCTCAACACCGCCCGCAGCTACGCCAAGGCGGTGGGCATGTGGCAGTTCATCCGCTCCACGGGGCGCATCTACGGCCTGAACGGGAACGCCTGGGTCGAGGAGCGGCGCGACCCGGTCAAGGCGACCCGGGCCTCGGCCCGCTACCTGCGGCGCCTCTACGAGACCAGCGGCGACTGGTACCTCGCCCTGGCGGGCTACAACGCGGGGCCGCTCACCACCGAGCGCGCCATCCAGAACCTGGGCACCCGCAATTTCTGGGACATGGCCCGGAGCCGGTGGCTGCGGAACCAGACCAAGAACTACGTGCCCGAGCTGTGCGCCGCCATCCTCATCGGCAAGGACCCGGCCAGGTACGGCCTCAAGGTGGACCAGCTCACCCCCTACGCCTACGAGACCGTGGATGTGGACCGCATGACGAGCCTCGCCGTGCTCTCGCGCTTCGCGGGCACGGACGTGGAGTCCCTCAAGGACCTGAATCCCGAGCTGCTGCGCGCGACGACGCCCCCGGGGCGCTACGCCCTGCGCGTGCCGCCGGGCCTCAGCGGCGCCACCGCGCGGGCCCTGGCGCGCATTCCCGCCAGCCAGCGCCTGGACTTCAAGAGCTACAAGATCCGCAAGGGCGACACGCTGGCGAAGGTGGCCGCGCGCTTCAACATGGCCCCGGACGACCTGCTGGACGCCAACGACCTCAAGAAGGCCCAGTTCAAGCCCGGCCGCACCATCAAGGTCCCGCCGCCGTCGCCCCTGCCCATCGACAACCGCGACCTGCAGACCCACGTGGCGCGCGAGAACCGCATCGAGGACCGGCCCCTGGAGGCCCTGCCCGCCATTCCGGCCTCGGCGCCCGAGCCCGCCAAGGTGGGCGCGGGAACCCCCGCGTCCGGCGCGCCCGCCGAGGTGCCCACCGAGGCCGTTCCCGCCCCGCCCGCGCCTCAGCCGGCGCCACCCCAGCCGGTCCCCGCCCAGCCCGCGCCGCAGCAGGCGCCACCCCAGCCCATCCCCGCCCAGCCCGAACCCCGCCCCGGGGTGGCGGAGAAGGCGGCCGATGCGGATGCGCTGCCGGCCCTTCCCGCCTCCGTCACCCGGCCGCGGCCGGCCGCGGCCCGCACCGCGGAGCCCCAGCCCGCGGCGACCCGGCCCGCCTCCCGCGCCGCCGAGGATCCGCGGCCCCGCACCCACCTGGTGAAGCGCGGCGAAACCCTCTACGCCATCGCCACCCGGTACGGCCTGGACGTGGACAAGCTCCGCAAGTGGAACAAGGTGCGGGGCAACAAGATCACGGAGGGTCAGCGCCTCCGATTGGCCCCGTGATTTTTCCCTTGCCTTTTTCCCCAACCCGTGGCAAGATTAATACTTCCCCCGGGGCTATAGCTCAGCTGGGAGAGCGCTTGCATGGCATGCAAGAGGTCAGCGGTTCGATCCCGCTTAGCTCCACCAAAACACGAGGCCACCACCCGGTGGCCTCTTTTTCTTGTTGATCCCGGATGCTCGCCAGCCTCAATCACGCCTTTCTGAGTTTCGGCCCCCACGAGGTGCTGAAGGATGTCACCTGGTCGATCCAGGAGGACGCGTGCTGGGGCGTCATCGGGCGCAACGGCGCGGGCAAGTCCACCGTTTTCAAGGTCCTCCTGGGCCAGTTGGAGCTGGACAAGGGGACGGTGGTGCGTCCCACCGCCGAGCGCGGCATCCGCATGGGCCACTACGCCCAGGACCTGGAACCCGCCACGGATGGCAGCATCCTGGAGGAGGCCCTGGCGGCCTTCGGGGACGTGGAGGCGCTCCAGCACGAGATGCGCGACCTGGAGCACCGCATGGGCGAGCCCGGGGCCGACCTCGAGGCGATCATGGCCCGCTACCAGGCGGTCCAGGAAGCTTTCGAACGTCTGGACGGCTTCACCATCCGCGCGCGGGCCGAGGGCATCCTGTTCGCCCTGGGCTTCGGGCCCGACCTGCTGGAGAAGAACGTCCACGAACTCTCCGGCGGCCAGAAGAGCCGCGTGATGCTGGCCAAGGCCATCCTCCAGGGCCAGGACCTGCTGCTCCTGGACGAGCCCACGAACCACCTGGACCTGCCGAGCCTGCGCTGGCTGGAGTCCTTCATCAACGGCACCAGCGCCACGGTGGCCGTCATCAGCCACGATCGCTACTTCCTGGACCGCATCGCCACCAGCATCCTGGAGATCGAGCTGGGGCGCTCCCGGGTCTACGAGGGCAACTACACCGATTTCATCGAGAAGAAGGAACAGGAGCTGGAGATCGCCGAACGGCACTTCGAGCGCCAGCAGGAGTACATCAAGCGCCAGGAGGAGTACATCCGGCGCAACATCGCGGGCCAGGATACCAAGCAGGCTAGGGGGCGTCGCACCCACCTGGCCAAGCTGCAGCGGCTGGAGAAGCCCCTGCGGGACCGCCGGCGCATCAAGTTCACCTTCGCCGAGACCCAGCGCAGCGGCGACACCGCCCTCGTCCTGGACAAGGCCAGCGTGGGCTGGGACGGGACGCCCCTGTTCGAGCCCCTGGACCACTTCCAGGTGAAGCGGGGCCAGAAGCTGGCCATCGTGGGCCTCAACGGGACGGGCAAGTCCACCCTGCTGAAGGCCATCGCCGGCGAGATCCCGTACCTCACGGGCGGCAGCCGCCTCGGGAGCCAGGTGAAGCTGGGCTACTTCGACCAGCACCACCGCAACCTGGATCCCCGCAACACCGTCTTCCAGCAGATCCAGGCCGTGATCCCCCTGGCGCCCAAGCAGGACGTCCTGGGCTTCCTCGCCAAGTTCCAGTTCCGGGGCGACGACGTGGACAAGCCGGTCACGGTGCTCTCCGGGGGCGAGCGCGCCCGCCTGTCCGTGGCGACCCTGATCCGCGAGGGCGTCAACCTGCTGCTCCTGGACGAGCCCACCAACCACATGGACATCCACAGCATGGAGGCCATGGAGGACACGATCCTCAGCTTCACCGGCGCCGTGGTCCTGGTCACCCACGACCGCTACCTGCTGGGCCGCGTGGCGGACAGCATCCTCCGGGTCCACGAGGGCCGGGCGGAGTTCAAGGAGGGCGGCTACGAGGACAACCAGGCGTGGGTGGACCTGGACATCGACCAGGACGTGGAAGCGCCGGCCGAGCCCGAGGAGGCGCCCCAGCGCCGCAAGGCCGAGCCCAAGCCGAAGGCGGCGGACAAGGCCCCCGCGCCCCCCGCCAAGCCCCAGCCCATCGACCGCGAGCGCCAGAAGACCCTCCGGCGCTGGGAGCGGAAGGTGCAGGAGGCGGAGGCCCAGGTGGCCGACCTGGAGGGCCGGCTCGCCGTCCTCGCCCAGGAGCTGGCCGTCACGGACCCGGCCCAGTGGGAGACCTTCAGCGCCAAGCTGGACGCCCAGAAGCAGCTGGAAACCGAGCTGGCCTACGCCATGAGCGAATGGGAGCAGGCCCAGACGGCCCTGGAAGAGGCGTCCAAGTAGGCGCCGCGTCCCGGAGACCGGGCCCGGCCGCTATACTTGAACCTTCGAATGCCAGGGAGGTACGAGGGTGTCGGTCTTCTTCCGCTACGGCGCCATGAACGCCGGAAAGAGCATCCAGGTGCTCACCGTCCGCTACAACTACCAGGAGCGCCACCAGAGCGTCTTCCTCTTCAAGCCCAGCGTGGACACCCGGGACGGGGCCAACCTCATCCATGCCCGCATCGGACTGGACGCGCCGGTGGACGAGCTGATCAAGCCGGACACGGACATCGACGAACTCTTCGAGCGCACCAAGGCCCGCCAGGGTCGGCCCGCCTGCATCCTGGTGGACGAGGCCCAGTTCCTCACCCGCCGGCAGGTGGAGCAGTTCTGCGACCTTTCCGACCGGACCGGCATCCCGGTCATGTGCTTCGGCCTCCGCTCCGACTTCCGCGGCGAGCTGTTCCCCGGTTCCGCGGCCCTGCTGGCCCTGGCGGACCGCATCGAGGAGCTGAAGACCATCTGCTGGTGCGGCAAGAAGGCGATCATGAACGCCCGGATCGTGGACGGCCACGTCGTGCTGGAGGGGCCCCAGATCCTCATCGGCGGCAACGACAGCTACACCGCCCTCTGCCGCAAGCACTGGCGGGAGGGGATCCACACGCCCCCCGTGGCCTGAAGACGGCGGTCCTTGACGGACTGAATTAATTATTTATCTTAACCCTGGGGCCGGGTCCCCAGGGGGGGCCGGGATGGCCATCGTGCGACGCATCGTTTTCCTGTTGGCGGGCGGCATCCTGCCCGCCGCGGCGCCCTGGCCGGTCCTCATCGTGGAAGCGCCCCAGCCGCCGCCCCGGACGGCGGTGATCGGGGCGCCGACCCTGGTCCTGGCCTTCTGGATCCCCGTGCCCGGGGGGACCAAGAAGTTGCCCACCTACCTGGTGGGGGGCCTGGAGGGGGCGGCCCGTCCCGGCGAACCCTACCGGTTCTGCACCTTCGGGGCGCCGCGCGCGGAGGCCCACTACCATCCCGGGCGCATCGCCGAGCTGGAGGCCCTCCTGGAGCGGCGCCGGGACGAGGCGGGCCTGGCGGTGACCGTGGAGACCCGGGTGGATGTGCCCGGGCTGGGGGGCCGGGAGGTGGCCTTCCACCGGACCCAGACCCTGCCGGCGGCCGAGGTCCGGGAGATCCTCGCGCGGCTGCGGACCGGGGGCCTCCGCCTGCGGTGGGAGGGCGAGGCGGGCCGCTTCGAGGGGCTGGGGGACCTGGGCGGCCAAGGTTGATCGGGAGCCCCCCCGTGGGCCATTCTGGAAGGCGGAGTGATTATGAGCCTTCTGCTGGCCGTGGATGTGGGCAACACCAACATCGTCCTGGGGATCTACGATCTGGACCGGGGCGAGGACGCGCCGCTGGTGCACAGCTGGCGCCTGGCGACCAGCCGTGAGCGGACGGTGGACGAGTACGGCCTCTCCAGTCTGGCGCTCCTGCGCCACAACGCCATCGAAGCCGACCAGGTGAAGCACGTGGTCATCTCCAGCGTGGTGCCGCCCCTGCACCCGGTGCTGGACGCCTGGGCGCGGGTCTACTTCAAGGCCGAGCCCCTGTGGATCGAGCCCGGCATCCGCACGGGCCTCAAGGTCCTCCTGGACAACCCCGCCGAGCTGGGCGCCGACCGCATCGTCAACGCCGTGGCGGGCCTGGAGCTGTACGGGACCCCCCTCATCGCCGTGGACTTCGGCACCGCCACCACCTTCGATGTGGTGAACGAGCGCCGGGAGTACCTGGGCGGCATCATCTGCCCCGGCCTCAAGATCAGCGCCGAGGCCCTCTTCCAGCGGGCCTCCCGGCTGCCGCGGGTGGAGATCGCCGAGCCCGAGCGGCTGGTGGGCAAGAGCACCGTCCAGGCCATGCAGTCGGGCCTGTTCTACGGCTACGTGGGCCAGGTGGACGGCATCCTGGCGCGCCTCCTGGCCGAGTACCCCGGCGCCCGCGTGGTGGCCACCGGTGGCCTGGCCAAGGTCATCGCCGCGTCCAGCCAGCACATCGGCGTGGTGGCCCCCGACCTCACCCTGGACGGCCTGCGCATCCTCTGGCTCAAGAACCGGAAGGCCGGAAAGTGACCCTGACCCTCCTCCGCCTCGCCACGGTGGACTCGACCCAGGCCTTCCTGGAGCGCCACCCGGAGCTGGGCTTCTGCGGCGTGACCGCCGGGGAGCAGACCCAGGGGCGGGGGCAGGGGGGGAACGGCTGGGAAAGCGCGCCCGGGGCGGGCCTGTGGCTCAGCGCCGCCCTGCCCGTGGCGCCCCTGGCGCCGGGCATCCTCCTCCAGCGGGCCATGGGGGCGGTGATCGAGGCCCTGGAGCCCTGCGGGCTGCCCCTGGGCCTCAAGTGGCCCAACGACCTGGTCGCCTGGAAAGAAGGCAGCCTGGTCAAGCTGGGCGGCATCCTGGGGGCGGTGCGGGGCGGCCGGTTGCTCCTTGGCGTGGGCGTGAACCTCCACCGCGCCCCGGCCATCCCCGGCCGGGCCATCCCTCCGGCCGCCCTGGCCGACCTGGCGCCGGGCCCGGTGCCTGATCCGGCGCGCCTCGCCCGGGAGGTGCTGGACCTGTGGGAGGACCTGGACGTGGTCCGTCCCCCCGCCTTCCAGTGGCCGGAGCCGGAGGATGCCCTCGCCTGGGAAGGGGGCGCGGGGCGCTGCGAGGCCTGGCTGGAGGACGGCCGCCTCGCCGTGCGCACCGCCGAAGGCCGGGTGTGTCTGACCGCCGGCTACGTCCGGGGCGCCCGCCCCGATGGGCGCGTGGGCCGGCCCGCCTAGGCGCCGTCGGCGGACCCAAGGTGTTCCCTGACGTGGGTGAAGGGGCAGCTTGTTGGCGAAGCCATCCCATTCCATCCCCTCCGTCTGGGCTGATCCCTGTTGCAGCAGGGCCAGCGCCGGGATGGATCGTGGGTCGGGTTGCGGGACGTCCCTGACATCGCGTTCCAGGCACCCGGCGCCCTGGCCAGGGTTCATGGCCAACCTGCGACCTTCGACCCTGGCTTTTCGTTGACGATCGCGGGATCGGGAGGAAGGGGAATGATAAAATCATCATATATGTTTCTAGGGTTCGAAGGAGGCCTCCGGATTCCGATCCGAAGGCTTGGATGGATCGGATCCAGGTTGATATAGCTAATAATAATAGTAACTGAAGTTCTCTTGCAGCCGCGGCCCGAGGCGCGAGCGGGGTTTCCGGGCCGCCCGGAGGCCGCGCTTTCACCCTGGGCAGGGGCGGGGATTTATTTAATAATTAATTTTTCGGAGGTCCCGTGCCGCAGGAAACCGGAACCCGGACGCCCCCCCACCGCTGGCCTGTGCATGCTGCCGCCCGGAACACCCACGCGCGGGTCCTGGAGGTGGTCCGCGCGCACTGCGGGCCGCTGGCGGGGGCCCGGATCGTGGACCTGCCCTGCGGGGCGGGGGCCTTCTCCCGGGACCTGCTGGCCCTGGGCGCCGACGTGGTCCCGGCGGACCTCGCGCGGAACGAGCCCTTCCTGGGGGACCCGGGCGCCTGGCTGAAGGCCGACGCGAACGCGCGGCTGCCCTTCGCCGACGCCTCCGTGGACGCCTTCGTGTCCATCGAGGGCATCGAGCACTTCGAGAACCCCTCCTTCTTCCTCCGGGAGTGCCACCGGGTCCTCAGGCCGGGGGGCACCCTCGTCCTCAGCACCCCCAACGTGGACAGCTTCCGCTCCCGCCGGAGCATGTTCACGCACGGGTACCACCGCTACTTCAACCCCGTGAGCGCCGCGGCGCGGGATTCCGGGCACCTGCACGCCATCGACATGGTGTTCATGCGGGGCCTGATCCGGGACCTGGACCTGGAGGTCCTGGAGATCACGGTCAATCGGGCCAAGCGGCGCTGGTACTACGATCTGCTCCGGCCCTGGCTGACCCGGCGGCTCCCGCGGGACATGCGCGGGGTGGTGCCCTTCTACGGCGAGGTGATCATCTACGCCCTCAGAAAGCGGGGGTGATGGGGATACGATGGGAGTCCCCGCGTGGAGTCGCCCCATGGACACGCCCCTCCAGGCCGCCCTGGACCAGATCATGTCGAGCCGGTATTCCTGCCGGGCCTTCCTGGACACCCCGGTGCCCCGGGCGGAAGTGGAGGCCATCCTCGCGGCGGCCTCCCGCGCCCCCTCCGGCACCAACACCCAGCCCTGGAGGGTGCACGTGCTGACCGGCGCGCGCCTGAAGCGCCTGAGCGAGCGGATCCTGGCCGTGGTCCGGGATCCGGAGGCGGCCGCCGCCCACCAGGAGCCCTACGCCTACTACCCGACCACCTGGGTCTCGCCCTACCTGGAGCGCCGGCGGAAGGTGGGCTTCGACCTCTACGCCCTCCTGGGCATCCCGAAGGGCGACACCGCGCGCATGCAGGCCCAGTTCGAGCGCAACTACGGCTTCTTCGGGGCGCCGGTGGGCCTGATCTTCACCCTCGACGGGGTGATGGCCCAGGGCAGCTACCTGGACTACGGCATGTTCCTGCAGAACGTGATGCTCGCCGCCAAGGCCCGGGGCCTGGACACCTGCCCCCAGGCCGCCTTCATCCGCTGGCACCGCGTCATCGCCGAGGAACTGGACCTGCCCGCGGGCCACGGCGTGGTCTGCGGCATGTCCCTGGGCCACGCCGATCCGGCGGCCCCCGAGAACCGCCTGCGCACCGAGCGCGCGCCCCTCGCGGACTGGGTCACCTTCCTGGAATGAGCTAGGCTGTGTTCGTAATCTAGGATAGTAATGGCTAATACCCATCCGTGCCGGAGCATGGAGGAGCTGGAATAGTGAGTCTGTGCTGCAGTGCCTGATGGCGCCGCGCATTCGCAGCATCCTATTGGAACGCGGAGGCGCGGAGGATCTCGCTGAGGCTCGCGGAGAAAGGATCAAGCCCACAAGCCCCCTCCACTCGATATCCAGGAAAACCTCCCGCTTCACCTTATGGCCGGCCAGTCTCAGGGAGTGCGCCAGACAGACCTTGTAGGGATCTTCCAGGAGTCCGTGCCCCAGAGCCTTCTGGATCTCGATGGCCTCCCCGATGATGGCCTGGGTGATCTCCTTGTGCGGATGATCCTCCCCGTCGACCTCTCCCCAATGCCTTCCCATCACGCCTCCCGTTGGGACGTGTCATTGGGAGGTGGCAGGTTCCAGGAGCGCTTTCCTCCGCGACCCTCTGCGAGATCCTCCGCGCCTCCGCGTTTCATAGGATCAATGAGGATCCGGAACGCTTGTCACCCTCCGCTCATAGCCTCAGCCAGATCACGATGCAGGCCAAAGCCACCTGGGCTGAGAAACTTCGCGCCGTTTTGTCGAACCTGGTGGCCAGCGCCCTGAACTGTTTGAGCTTGGCGAACCCATGCTCGATGGCATGGCGGGCCTTGTATAGGTGTGAGTCCCAGGCCGCCGGATTCTTGCGCCGGGGATGAGGTGGGATGACGGCTGTCGCACCCATGGCCTCGATCGCCTTCCTTACCGGGTTCCCATCGTAGGCCCGATCTCCGAACACGTACTCTGCCTGCCAACCGCACAGCAATCCTTCAGCAGACCGGCTTTCATGGGCTTGCCCCGGAGTGACCAGGAAATCCAAAGGATTACCGTGGGCATCGCAGATCAAATGGATCTTGGTCGAGCATCCACCCCGAGATCGTCCGAGCGCCTGGTTCCAGAGCCCCCCCTTTTGCCTGCTGAAGGTTGATGAGCGCGAAGGATGGTGCCATCCGGCATGACCCACTCCAGGTCGGCTTCCTTGCGCAGGAACTCCAGGATCCTTTGCCACACGCCGCGCTTGGTCCAGGCCTCAAATCGCGTGTACACGCTTCTCCAAGGTCCAAATTCCTCCGGCAGGTCCCTCCACGGCGCCCCAGTCCTGTGCCTCCACAGGATCGCCTCCACCATGGGACGGTTGGGGTGACGGGATCGCCCCATCCCTCCACGCTCTGGCGGAAGGAGCGGTTCAAGCTTTGCCCACATGGCATCGGTCAGGAAACTTCTCGGCATCGTTACCCCAGGAAAATTCGTGGTGTACGAGCCTTTACGTATGAGTACAAGTTAACTATTTATCTAATCTATAGATTCCGAACACAGCCTAGAGGCTCTGGTCCAGCACCGTCTTGAGGCGGGCGTAGCCGCTCTTGCTGACGGGGAGGCGGTTGCCGTCGGTGAGGACGGCCACCCAGCTCTCGCTGGGGGTCTGCTCCAGGCGCGCGAGGCGGTCCAGCTGGATGATGAAGCTGCGGTGGATGCGCAGGAAGCGCTTGGGGTCCAGGCGCTGCTCCAGGCTGGAGATGGTCTGCTGCTTCAGGTGGCTCTTCTCGGCGGTCTTGAGGAGGACGTAGTCGTCCTGGGCCTGCACGTAGTCCAGCTTGGCCAGGGGGACGAGGGAGACCTTGGCCC
Organism: Mesoterricola sediminis; assembly: GCF_030295425.1. NCBI lineage: Bacteria > Pseudomonadati > Acidobacteriota > Holophagae > Holophagales > Holophagaceae > Mesoterricola > Mesoterricola sediminis. The sequence continues at coordinate 1,562,235 of NZ_AP027081.1, forward strand.
CGTCCTTGACGACGAGGCGGTCCAGGGGCCAATCGCTGCGGGCCGCGTCGTGGAGGACCGTGGGCTGGGGGCCGGTGGCGTCGCCCTGGTCGCAGCGCGCCTTGGCGCGCACGAGGGCCTCCTCGAAGCGGTCGGCGCTGAAGGGCTTGAGGAGGTAGTCCACGGCGTGGACCTCGAAGGCCTTGAGGGCGTGCTGGTCGTACGCGGTGATGAAGACGACGGTGGGCTGGGGGTCCAGGATCTCCAGCACCTCGAAGCCCGTGAGCTTGGGCATCTGGATGTCCAGGAACATGAGGTCGGGGCGGTGCTCGGCGCAGGCCTTCACGGCCTCGAAGCCGTTGGGACAGCTGGCGACGACGCGGATCTCGGGGTGGACGGCGAGGTGCTCGGCGACCACGGCGCGGGCCAGGTCCTCGTCGTCGACGATGATGGCGGTGTAGGTGCGTTCGCTCATGGCTGGACCTCCGATTTGGCCGGGAAGACCATCAGGACCCTGTGGACGCCTTCCGCCACGCCGGCCTCGAAGCGCATGCGGTCGCCGAAGCGCATCTGCAGCCGGGAGCGCACCTGGCGCAGGCCCAGCCCCAGGCCTTCCGCCGGCGGGGTGTCCTCGTCCACGGGGTTCTCGACCCGCAGCTCCAGCGCGTTCCCCTCCCGGCGGGAGGCGACGCGCACGATCCCGCCCTCGGGCAGGCCCGCGATGCCGTGCTTGATGGCGTTCTCCACCAGCGGCTGCAGGAGCAGGGCGGGGATCTCCTCGCCCTCCGTGCCGGGCCCGATCTCCCAGGCGACCTGGAGGCGCTCGCCGAAGCGGATCTGCTCGATGGAGAGGTAGGACTTGAGGAGGCCCACCTCCTCCGCCAGCGTCACGAGGCGCTTTTCGCCCAGGCGCAGGCTGCCCCGGAGGAAATCGGAGAGCAGGATGCACATGGTGCGCGCCCGGGCCGGGTCGAGGGTGGTCAGGGCGCTGATGGAATTGAGGCTGTTGAACAGGAAGTGGGGGTTGAGCTGGGCCCGCAGGGCCCGGAGCTCCGCGTCCTGGGCCAGGATGCGCATCTCCGCCTCCCGCGCCTCGGCGGCCTTGTTGCGCTCCATGGCGTCGATCAGGTAGTGGAGGGTGAGCACGGCCAGGTAGAGCACCGCCCCCAGGCCCAGGAGGGTGGCCAGGGAGGCCCGGGTGCGGTCGTACAGGCCCGACAGGAGGTGGATGTGGCCCAGGCCCCAGGCGAGGCCCTGGGCGGCGGCCGCCCAGATGGCGGCGAGGATGCCCGCGGCGGCCATCCATGCCGTCCAGCGGCCGCTCATGTTCTCCGCGGGCAGGGGCAGGGCGCGGCAGAGGTACCACGAGGACAGGAAGAGGAAGGCCCCGATGAGGCAGAGGGGCAGGACCAGGACCAGGGCCTCGAGGAGGGGCCAGCCCTGGCTCTTGGCGACGAGGACCAGGAGGGCGGCGATGGGGACCCACCCCAGGAGGTAGGTCCCCGTGCGCGCGGAATTGGCGAGGATGGGGTTCACGTCAGTTGGAGACGACGAGGCCGCCGAAGAGCACCATCCCGGTGATCACCAGGTGCACCCTGGGGGCGCCCTCCCCGGAGGGCAGGTGGAGGGTCTTGTCGTCGAAGCCGCCGACGATGGCCGAACCCTTCATGGTGACCGCCCAGCCCTGGGGCACCTTGATCTCGCCGCCCCCGAAGAGGACGAAGGTGTCGATCCGGACCTGGGGGGCCTCGAGGGCCGCCTGGCGCAGGTCCAGCTCGAAGCCGCCGAAGATGGCCGTCAGCTCGGCGCCCTTGAAGTCCTGGCCCACCACCCGGCGCTTGGTGCCGCTGAACACCGCCGTGCTGGAGACGAAGGCGTCGCTGGCGGCCAGTTCGGGGGGGACGCCCCGGTTCCGGCGCAGGGCCTTCATGACGACGAAGACGCCCAGGGCGACGATGACGAGGGGCCCGAAGAGCTCGGAGATGTTGCCGTCGGTGAGGTTATGAACGAGGAAAAAGGCGCCGGCCGCGATGAGGACGTAGCCGCCGATGCCCTTGTCGTCCCGGCTCCGGCTCAGCTTGCCGACGCCGATGATGATGAGGATGAGGGGCCAGAGGGTGCGGACGAAGTCGTGGCCCTGGAAGAAGGGCATGTTGTCCAGCAGGGCCAGGATCCCGAAGACGATGATCGCGATGCCCAGCCACAGGCGGGTCGTAGGGGCCGGAGGGGCGTTGGGGTCGTCGTGGAGGTTCATGCAGGTCTCCCTTTCAGCCTATCAGATCGTCAGGACCGTCCGCTCTTTTGGGCGCTGGACATGGGAAGGAGCGCCAAAAGGGACGGTGTCAGCAGCGCCGAGAGCCACCACAGGAGGGCGGGGCAGCACGGGTTGATACCTTGCAGGACATCCATCGGATCCTTCTCCCTGCACCCAAGTTACGGGGCAGACCCCGCGCCGGGGGCCGCGATTCGGCGAACGCCGGGAGGGGATCGGTGAATGGCCGGAGGTCACCGGACGGACCTTTCTGGCGGGCGAGGGAACCCGCGGGTCGGCGGGATCATCTATTAATAGATCATACCAGAGGTCGACCCATGCCCCGGTCCTCCCGCCAGCGCCCCCCCTCCCCCTGGGCCCCGCGCCTCTTCCTGGGCCTCCTGCTCGCCCCGACCGCCTGCGCCGAGGTCATCCGCTTCGAGCCGCCCTTCGCCTTCACCCGGACCGACGGGAGCCGCGTGGCCCTGGAGCGGATCGACACCCGGCTCTGGTCCGCCGAGGACCTGGAGCGGCTGAGCACCCAGCTCGGGACGGCCACGGTCCGCCCCTTCCCCTACCGGGAGGCCCAGACGGGCCTCAGCCTGGCCCTGGCCGCGGGGGACTGTCTGCCGGCGGACACCCCGGGACCGGCGGAGACCAAGGGGGCGCCCGAAGGATGGCCCTTCACGGTCGAGGGCGAGGTCCACCCGGATCGCAGCCGCCGGGGGGCCGCCCGGCCCATGGCCGCCGCCCTGGGGCCCCGGGGCGAGCTCCGGGTGATGTGGGGGCGGACCCAGCCCTGGCTGGAGGTCTACGCGGACCGGACCCCCCTCGCCGTCCGGAGCCTGCCGGAGGCGGACCCCGACGCGCCCTGGACCACCGAGGCCGTCCTGGGGGACACCGGGGTGGCCTGGCCGGATCCCGACCGGACCCTGGCGGTGCTGGACACGGAAAAGGGAGGCCTCACCACCGTGACCCTGCCGGGCGGCGGGACCGAGGCCCTGGGGCCCCTCGCCTGGGGCGAGGGGGGCCTCCTGTACGCCGCCGACGCCGGGGAGGCCTGGATCTGGCGGATCCCCACCGACCGGAGCCCGGCGACGCCGGAGCGCCTGTGCCGCTTCCGCGACCTCCTGCCGGACCCGGACCAGGAGGGCGCCGTGCAGGTCCTGGCCATGGCCGCCCAGGGCGCCGACCTCTGGGTCCTGGTCCGCCACCACGGCTACGACCGCATCGTCCGGGTGGGGAAGGCGCGGACGGTTCCCCAGCGGCCCTTCCGGGCGATCACGGGGCTGCCCGAGGCCCGGATCGCCCTGGCCCCGCTGCCCACGGGCACCGCCCTGCTGCTGGGGTCCACCCTCCTCCACGTGGACCCCGGGGGGTGCGCCTCGCCCATCCCCCTGGAGGCGGCCTTCCCCGAGGGCCTGGGGGTGCCCCTGGGGCTCCAGGCCGGTCCCTCGGGCAGCCTCCTGGTGTACCTGGACGAGACCTGGCCGAGCGGGGACCGGACCGGGTCGCGCCGCCACGCCGTCCGAGTCCTGAAGGCCAAGCCCCCCCGCAGGGCCGCCGGGGACCCGCCCCGGTTCCCCCTCAAGGTGGCCGCCTGGTACGAGGACGGCCAGGGGGACCTGGCGCGCCGCCTCGCGTTCTGGCCCATCCTCGGGGAGGGGGGGCAGGCCGCCGAATCCCTGGCCGTGCGGCCCGATGGGACCCTCCTGGTCGTGGACCAGGTGAATGGCCAGGTCCTCGTCGTGGGCGGCGGGGCCCTGGCGGCCAAGGACCGCGTCCTCCGCCTCGGGGGGCGGCACGCGGACCGGTTCAGCGGCGCGTTCTTCGCGCCCAACGCAATCGCCGTGGACGCCGAAGGGGCCCTCTACGTCTCCGACGGCGGCCTGGAGCGCATCTGCCGGATCTCCGCCGACCTCAAGACCCTGGAGGTGATCGCCGAGGGCCGCGCCTTCACGGGGGTGGCGGTGGACCCCGCGGGCCACGTGTACGCGGCCTCCGAGGGGCGCATCGCGCGGCTCACGGCCGGAACCTGGGAGGAGCACGTCCTCGTGGAGGGGCTCGCGGAGGGGGCCTTCCTGGACGGGGCGGGGGAGGAGACCCCGGCCTTCGTTCCCGTCTCCCTCCTCTGGAACCGGGACGGCTCCCTGTGGTTCTGCAACGACGCCAGTTCCGGCCCGGGGGAGGGGGTCTTCCGGCTCCTGGGGGCGCGGACCGGGGGCGGTTCGGCGAAGCTGCGCCTGGAGCAGGTGAGCAGCCACTTCCTCAATCAGCTGGCCCAGGCCCCCGACGGGCGCGTGCTGGGGGTGGGGGAGGGGGGCCTCTTCGCCCTGGAGCCCGGCGAGGAACACCCTGAGCGCCCCCTGGACACGCTCCACGGCGTGGACCTCGGCGACCTCAAGCGGGTGACCCTGTCCGGCCTCGCGATCGCCCCCGACGGCTCCGTGGCCCTGGTGTCGCCCCAGGACCTGGCCCTCTACCGCCCGCCCCGGCCGGCCCTGACGTCCTGGCTGGCCCAGCGCCAGATCCGCCCCCAGCGGACGCCGCTGTGGCCCTTCCCCGCGGAGGCCCTCCTGCCGGAGGAAGCCGCCCCCGCCGAGAAGAAAGAGGAGGCGTCGCCCTCGGGCCGATAGAAGCTAGGTCCACTCCACCCGGCCGCCGCGGCTGCGCTCCGTCCAGAGGGCCTCGAGGGCCCGCTCCCGGGCCCCGTCCCCGGTCAGGGGCATGCGGAAGCGGAGGACGGCGGCGTCCCCGTCGTAGTCCTGGCCCAGCACCTCCGCCTCGGGGAAGGCCCCCAGGACCGCGTAGGGCAGGTGGGCGTGGGCGGGGTCCGCCTGGATGCGCCCGGCGCGCCAGAGGCGCACGGGCTCCAGCAGGCCCTGCTCCCGGGCGGCGGCCAGCGCCCCCTGCACGCCCTCCGTGTAGGCCTTCACGAGCCCGCCGGTGCCCAGCTTGGTGCCCCCGTACCACCGGATGCACACCGCCAGGACATCCACCACGTCCTCGCCCTCGAGGACCCGGAGCATGGGCGGGCCCGCGGTGCCCGAGGGCTCCCCGTCGTCGTCCGCGCCATGGGCGCCGCCGGCCTCGCGCCAGGCCGAGCAGTGGTGGGTGGCGTCGAAGTCGCGCTTGCGCAGGCGGTGGAGCACCGCCTCCCGCTCCGCCGCGTCGGCGGCGGGATGGAGTTCGGTGAGGAAGACCGAGGCCTTCTCCCGGAACTTGTGGAGGCATGGCGCCAGGATCCGCTGCATGGTTCCAGGATGCCACCACGGCCCACGAAAAGGGCCCCCCGCCGGAGCGGGGGGCCCTTTCCTGCGGGAGCGCCTAGCGGGTGCCCAGGTCCTTGAGGATCTTGGGATCGGGATCGTCCTGCGCCAGGATGGTGTGGCAGCTGTCGCAGTCGGCGGCGATGGTCTTGGAGCCGTCCTTCGTGGAGTGGCTGCCGTCGTGGCACCGGAAGCAGCCGCCCTCCTGGTGGCCGATCTGGTTGGGGTGGGTGCCCCAGGTCAGCTTCATCTCAGGGTAGACGTTGCGGGTGTAGGCGTCCTGCACCCCGGCCGCGGCCGCGTCCACGAGGGCCTTCTTGTCCCGGTAGAGGGCGGGGTACGAGGTCTGGTAGAAGTCCACGATGCCCTTGGCGATGGCGGCGGCGCCCTCGGCCTGGGTGCGGTAGGGGACCTTCAGGAGCTCGACGGCCTTCTTCTTGATGAAGGGCAGCTCGCGGCTGATCATGCCCTTCGTGATGCGGTGGTCGATGGCCCACTCGGGGCTCTCGAAGGCGTGGGTGGGCCGGTTGTGGCAGTCCACGCAGTCCATCTTGCGCTCGGGCCGGGGCTTCTCGCCCTCCTTGGCCTCGCCGCCGAAGTACTCGACCAGGTTGCCCTTGTCGTCGCGGTAGGTGACCTTGACGATGTTCTGCCGGCGCTCGTCGGTGGCGACGTACGAGATGCGCTCGGAGGTGTCGATGTGCCGGCCGTGGATGCCCGTGTTCTGCTCACCGGAGCGTCCGCCGATCTTCAGCATGAGGACCGTGATGGACGGCGTGTTGCCCTCGTCGTCCAGGTAGTGGTTGCGCACGAGGATCTGGTTGCCGTGGAACTTCTGCGGCCAGTGGCAGGCCTCGCAGGTCTCCTTGGCCGGGCGGAGGCTCTCCACCGGGCTGGGGATGGGCCGGTGGTAGTTGTTGAACACCACCCCGAAGAGCTGGCGCACGCCCGCCATCTTCGCCGCGAAGAAGGAATCGACGCCCGGCCCGATGTGGCACTGGGCGCAGCCCACGCGGGAGTGGGGGGAGTCGGCGAAGGCCCGGTATTCCATGATCATGGGGGTGTGGCAGGTGAGGCCGCAGAACTTGCTGGAGTCCATGTACTCGACCCCGCGCACCGTGGCGACGCCCAGGAGGGCGATGTTCAGCCCGGTGGCGATGGCGACCATGGTCAGCACCTTGCGGATGTGCCGGCTGGTCAGGTCGACCTTGGGCGTCACCTCGGGGGCCGTGCCGGCCTTGCGCATCTTCCGGAAGCGCAGCCACATGCCCAGGGGCATCATGACCAGGCCCACCAGGAAGACGACGGGCAGCAGGATGAAGAGCAGGATGCCCACGTAGGGGCTGGCCGAGTGGGGGCTGGCCAGTTCCCGGAACCAGGACCACAGCAGCGTGAAGCCGGTGCCCGTGGTCAGGATGCCGCCCAGGATGCTGATCCAGTTGTCGCCGTAAAAGAAGGCGAGCCGGAACCAGTCCGTCATCCGATCCTTCCAGTCCATGGTGGTCCTCCTATTCGGATGAGATTATCCGATATTGGCCTTTGTTGGAATCAAGGATTAGATCACAAATCCGTCGGGCGCGTGCAGTTTACGAAGGCTCCGATCCAGGCGGGCCTTGTAACGGGCGAACAGATCGCCGGCCTGGGTCCAGCGCGCCCGGTCCCAGTCCAGGGCCAGCACCCCGTCCGGGCCCACCATGAAGTTGGTGGCGTTCAGGTCCGGCGCGTGGAGGCCCCAGGCGCAGAGGGCCGCCAGGAGGCCGCGGACGGCGGGCAGGGCCTCCGGGGCCCAGGTCCGGGGCCAGGGGTCCCCCGGCGCCAGGCGGGTCAGGTAGGCGCCCTCGCAGCCCCAGAGGCGGGGCCGGAAGGCGAAGCCGAGGGGTTCCACCGTGGGGAAGCCCGCTTCCCAGAGGGCCCGGTGGACGGCCAATTCCTGGGCGAAGCGGCCGGGACCCGGGTAGACCCGTCCGTTCAGGTGGCGGACCAGGCCGCCGCGCCGGTACGGCCGGATCACGGCCGCCCCGCACCGGAACACGCCGCCCCGGCCGAAGGCGCCCCCCAGGCCCTCGGGCTCGCCCGCGGGCATCCGGGCGGGGTCGCCCACGAAGGTCCAGCCGGGGCCGAGGCCCGGCAGGTCCGCCCCCTCCACCCGGGTGAGCGGCGTCAGGGCCGGCCGGAGGGCATAGGGCCAGGCGGCGGGCAGGGGCGGCGCGCCCGGGATGGGCGGGAAGGGGGGCATGGCAGCCATTCTACTCGGCCCAGGACCCGCGGCGGGTGGGCACCTGCAGCGCCCGGGCCAGCCGGTCCAGGAACGCCGCCCGGGAGATCGTCCGGGCCCCCAGGGTCTCCAGGTTGGCGTTGGGCACCTGGCCGTCCACCAGCTGGAAGTTCCAGGCGGCCAGGGTGTCCAGGAGGGCCTGGAAGGCCGCGCGACTGGCGTAGGCCTCCAGGCTGAACATGCTCTCCCCGAAGAAGGCCGCCCCGAGGGAGACCCCGTAGAGCCCGCCCATGAGCTCGCCGTCCCGGTAGGCCTCGAAGCTGTGGGCGTAGCCCGCCGCGTGGAGGGCCCCGTAGGCCGCCTCCATCTCCTCCGTGATCCAGGTGCCGTCCTGGCCGGCCCGGGGCACCCGGGCGCACTGGGCGATGACCTCGGCGAAGCGGGTGTCCCGGCGGATCTCGAAGGGCCGGCGGGCCAGGGCCTTGCGGGCGGAGCGGGGCAGGCGCCCGTCCCCGGGCAGGAAGACCGCCCGCTCGGGCGGAGACCACCAGAGGATGGGCGACCCCTCCCCGTACCAGGGGAAGATCCCCAGGGCGTAGGCCTGGACCAGCCGTTCCACGGACAGGTCCCCCCCCACGGCCAGGAGGCCGTCGGGGGCCGACCGCCGGGGGTCGGGGAAGACCGGGGCCTCGGCCAGCGCGAAGACCGGCATGTCAGTACCCGATGGGGGTCAGCTGGATGCCCTGGTAGTAGTGCTTGAGGATGGCGTCGAAGGCGTGGCCCTCGAGGGCCATGCCGTAGGCCCCCGTCTGGTCCATGCCCACGCCGTGGCCCCAGCCGCGCCCGTAGACGATCCAGCGCCGCTGGGGCGCCTCGCCCAGGGTCAGCATGCGGAAGACGTTGTCCTTCAGGCCCAGGAGGTTCCGGATGTGCATGCCCTTGAACCGGTGGGGCCGGCGCTTCGCGTCCCGCACCACCAGCTCCGTGACCCGGCCGTTGGCGTTGTGGGTGAGTTCCAGGGCCGAGATGGTGCGGACCCCGGCGCGCTGGGCGAGGCGGTCCAGGAGGTCGGCCTCCTTGATCTCCACCTTCCAGTGGGCCGTGGGGTTGTAGCGGTCCAGGGCCGTGCCGTCCGGGTCCAGGCGCCGCACCAGGAGGGGCGCGCCGCCGGGGGCGGGGAGCCACTTGAGCCGGTCCCCCACCTGGGCGTCGGTGGCGGCCACCAGGCGGAAGCTGCCGCCGGGGGCCTCCTCGGCCAGGAGGAACCGGGGCGCCAGGGCCAGGGGGCCCGGACCGCCGCCCTTGACGCGCACCTGGCCGTCCAGGAGCAGGGTGCCCTCCTGGATCTCCGCAGGCTCCAGTTCCTGCCAGAGCCGCCCGAGCACCTGGAGGGCCTGGGCCAGGGAGGGCGGCGTGCGCCACAGGGCCGGGGGGGCGATGCCCCGGCGCACCAGGAAGGCCGCCAGGGGCTGGTCCGCCGGGGCGGGGGCCGCGTCGCCCAGGAGGTAGACCGCGTCCTGGGGCCGCTCCATGCCTTCGACCACCTCGCCGAAGCCCAGGCTCCGGGCCATCCACAGCAGCAGGTTCCGCGCGGGGGGCGCGGGGGCGCGGCCCAGGCGGGAGGCCACGGCCTCGACGGCGGGCTTCAGGTCGGCGGCCTCCGCGGGGCGGGCCATGCGCGGGGATTCCAGGAGGGACGCGGGCACGGCCCCCGACGCCGCCAGGCGCAGGATCTCCCAGCCCAGCCAGGGCGTCTCGCCCGCGGGCGCCGACGAGCCCCGGAAGGTGAGGGTGCGGGGCGCCTCGGCGTAGTTGGAGACCCCCTGCAGGTAGGGGGCCGTGCCCCCGAAGACGAAGGTGTTGTCGATGGTGGCGCCGCCCGAGTCAGCCATGAAGAGCGCCTGGATGGGCCGGCCCCCGTAGGTGGCGATGAGGCCCGACGTCTCGGACACGGCCCGGTCCGTGAGGGACTGCTCCCCGTCCCGGCCCCCGTAGACCTGGTCGGCCACGGTGTCCAGCAGGTCGAAGCCGTCCTTGGCGCGCTTGCCCAGGTTGGCGTAGGCGTAGGTGCGCGCAGCCACCGCCTGGGCCTTCAGGGCCTCCAGGGCGGGGTACTCCCAGGCGCCCATCTCCCTGGGCACCACGCCCCGCAGGTAGGTCTCCAGGTCGAGGGCGTTCACCACCGTGAGCCGGCCCTGGGCGTTGGGGAAGATCGTCGTGGCGCCGCGGTAGCGGCCCTTGCCCGCGAGGATGGCCAGGTCCCCCTTGGGGGCCAGCGCCACGCCCGTGGCCGGCAGGGGGATGCGCTCGTAGCGCTCCGTCACCGCATACAGGGCCCGGGCCTTCCGGGGCTCCCCCGCGCGCTTTTCCGTGGACACCCAGAGCTCCTCCAGGCCCACCACCCGCAGCTTCTCCAGAAGGGGCTCGGCCTGCTTCGGATGCTCGTAGTGGCCCGCCAGGACCCGCCAGGTGCCGCCGTCCGGGACCTCCACCCGGTCGGGGCGCTCCCCCAGGGCCTCCAGGCGCTTCATGAGGGCCTGGGCGTCCCGGAGGGGCAGGGGGCCGCCCACCTGGACCCGGTACTCGTCCGTGGGGTCGGCCTCTCCGCGGCTGTCCCACCAGATGCGGACCTTCTCGCCCGGGGCCAGGGTCAGCAGGGGCCGGCCCTCCAGGCTGCGCAGCTCCCCGCCCCCTTCCAGCGACACGACCCATTCCAGGGCCTGGGTGTCGAGGCCCACCCGGATCTGGGGGACGGAGGCCTGGAGGGCGGCGGCGAAGAGGACGGCTACGGGACGCATGGCTTCAGCTTACTACCGGGGCGGGGTCGGTTCCGACCGTCTGCTTGGTCAGAGCCGTGGGATCAGGGGGCGGGCCGGAAAAAGTCGGCCAGGAGGGTTGCGGTCATGAATGGTTAATTTATACTGGGAGGGTCCAACCCCGCCCGTGCCCAGGAACCTCCATGCTGCGCTGCTGTCCGACCGAACTCATCGGCATCCCGCGCCTGCGGTGGGCGGAACTGAAGGATCTCGTCCGCTGGCGCCGCAGGCGATGCCGGCGGCGGCGGCGGAGCCTCGATCCCCTCAGAGCTTGTCCCAGTGGCTGGGGTCGTAGGTGTGCCGCAGGTGGTGCGCCGTGTCGAGCTGCGCGACCCGGTGGGAGCCGGACGTGTCGTCCATGACGGCCTGCCACCGCGTGTAGGATTCCAGGGCCCAGGCCCCGGCCTCGCGGCTGCCGTTGCCGCTCCAGCCCGCGCCGCCGTAGGGGACGTGGGCCTCGGTGCCGCTGGTGGAGGCGTTGATGAAGACCAGCCCCGCGCGGACCTCCCGCTTGAACCGCTCGATGGTGCGCCGGTCCTCGGCGTAGAGGGCCGCTGAGAAGCCGTAGGGCGTCGCGTTGGCCCAGGCCAGGGCCTGATCCAGGTCCTCCACCCGGCAGAGGTTCACGGTGGGGCCCAGGATCTCCGTCTGGAAGAGCTTCATCTCGGGCGTCACGCCCTCCCACACGCAGGGCTCCACGAAGTGGCCCTTGACCACCGGGCCCAGGACGCGCGCGGTGCGGTTGTCCTCGGTGATGCGGGCGCCGCCGCGGACGAGGGCCGCGCCGTCCTCCTGGCCCATGGCCCAGTGGGCCTCGAAGGCCTTGGTGAAGCGGGCGTTGAGCATGGGCCCGAAGAACACCTCCGGGTGGGTGATGGGGTTCCCGATGGGCAGGGCGTCGGTCGCCGCCAGGAAGGCCTCCCGGAAGGCGGGGTACAGGTCCTGGTGGACCAGGATGTTGCCCACGGACGTGCGCCGCTGGCCGGCGGTGCCGAAGGCGCCCCACAGGGCGCCCTGGACGGCGGCCTCCAGGTCGCAGCCGGGCATGACCAGCAGGGGGTTCTTGCCGCTCAGCTCCAGGCTCGGGACCAGGAGGTTGCGGCCGGCGGCCTCGGCGACCAGCTTCCCGACGGCGGTGGCGCCCGAGAAGCAGAACTTCTGGTAGAAGCCCTTGTCCAGGCCGGCCACCACGTGCTTCCCGCAGCCGGTGCGGCCCTTGCCGTTGAGGATGTTCACGACGCCGGGGGGCAGGCCCGCGTCCATCATGCAACGGGCCAGGAGATAGGCGGTGGTGGGGGCGTCCTCGGAGGCCTTCCAGACCACCGTGTTCCCGCAGAGGATGGCGGGGATGACCCGGGCCGCGGGGGTGGAGAGGGGGAAGGCCCCGCCGGCCATGACGGCCACGACGCCCAGGGGGCGGCGGTAGGTGGTGATGGCGCGGTCGGGAAGCTCGCTCGGGATCGTCTGTCCGTGCAGCCGGCGGCCTTCGCCCTGGTAGTAGGCGCAGAGGTCGATGGCCTCCTGCACCTCGGCCTGGGCCTCCCTCGGCGGCTTGCCCACTTCCCGGGTGATGATGGCCGCCAGTTTGTCCTTGTGGCGGGCCAGGCCCTCGCCGATGCGGCCCACGAGGGCGCCCCGGAGGGGGGCCGGCGTGGCGCTCCAGGCCGGGAAGGCGGCCGCGGCGGCCCTGGCGGCCTTCTCCACGTCGCGCTCCCCGCATTCGGGGAAGATGCCCACCGTATCCCGGGTGTCGATGGGGGAACGGGAGTCGAAGGAGGGGAGATCCCCCTCGACCTCGCGGCCCCCGATCCAGTTGAACCCGATGACAGTCCGGCCATGGCTCGCGACCGAGGGGGCGTTCTCCTTCAGGTGCATGGGCTCTCCGAGGCTTTTGATCCAGGTAGAAGCATAGCGGGAGGCGCGGGGAATCGGCACCCCCCGGCGGCGGCCCGGGCCGGTCCGCAACTTGTGACGGCGATCCTAGCGTCCTTCCGCCCGGGTCCGGCCATACTTGCAGGTTCGGAGGAAGCCTTGCGTAGATTCGACCTTGTCGTTGTTGGCGCCGGCATCGGCGGCGGTTCCCTCGTCTACAACCTGCTGAAGCAGGGGTTCACGGGCTCCATCCTCGTGGTGGACCGGGGCGAGGCGGTGGCCACGGGGGCCTCGGCCTATTCCGCGGGCGGCTTCCGGAACCTGTGGACGACCCCCATCAACCAGCAGCTCTGCACGAAGGGCA